>JALOAH010000219.1 GCA_023228865.1 Porticoccaceae bacterium
ATCAGGGATCATGGCGGTGAAAGCACATTTTTTCAGGTGGATGTCAGCGACGGCGGCCAGGTTGCCGCCATGGTTAATTTTGCCGTGGAGACTTACGGCAAGCTGGATATTGCCTGCAACAATGCAGGCATCGCCCACGGGAAAAAGCGGCTTACGGATTTTTCTGAGGAGGAATGGGACAGGGTTCTCGATATCAACCTGAAGGGTGTATGGCTGTGCATGAAGCACGAAATTCCCGAACTGCTCAAACAACCCGTTGCAGCCATTGTCAACACGGCGTCGATTTCCGGGTTGGTCGGCACCGCGTTTTCTGCGCCCTATACAACGTCCAAACACGGCGTGATCGGCCTGACCAAAACAGCGGCATTGGATTACGCCAGAACCGGCCTGCGGATAAATGCCATTTGTCCAGGCGTTACCCGCACCCCGATTATTGATACCTCGCCGGAAATTGCCGAAGAAATGTCACGCTTTATTCCCATGGGAAGGCTGGCGGAACCTGATGAAATTGCCAATGCGGTATTGTGGTTGTGCTCCGAAGACGCGTCTTACGTCAACGGCCACAGTCTGGTGGCGGATGGCGCTTACATCGTGTCCTGAAGGGCGCTTTACAGTGCGGCTGTCTCAAGCTTCCTGGCTTTCTTTAGCCATGGCTACCAGATCGCGAATGGATTCTTTCAGAACATTGAACGCGGTGTCCACGTCGAGATCTTCCTCGGCGATCCATTCCTGAATCAGCCCGCGCATGCCCGCCAGTATAATTGTCGCTATGGGTTCCGCCCTGGCGGATGAAATGCCTTCTTCCTCGAAAGCCTCGGCAAAGGACTTGCGCAGGTATTTTTGGTATTCCTCTATCTGGTGGCGAAAAGCCGGGTTGGTCGAATAACCCATCTCGGCACTCAGCACCCAGAAACCGCGTAAATTCTTGGGATATTCTTTTCTCGCAAGGTTATAGGCATCGATGGCGTGAAGAACGGAATCCACGCCCCTTGTCATATTGTCACGCAACATTTGTTGCCCGCCCCGCACGGCCCAGCCGACAAGCGCACTGATCAGCGCCTCCTTTGAGCCATAGTGATATTGCACCAGGCCGCGGCTATAACCTGCGCGGATGCCAACCTGCGCAAGGGTCAACCCGGCAAGACCGGACTCACCGATAATATCCAGTGCGGAGTGGAGCAGTGCGCGCTTGGCTTCCCTGGTGCGCTCTGCTTTTTGACCACGAACTTTTTTCATTTTCTCATCCTAAAAATTTCTACGCATGAATATACCGTCAAAGGGTATTTCAGTATTTCTTCCGCACCACCAACGCACAAACGGCGGTTAACGCTAAAGCAATGGCATACACCCACAGCGCCAGGGTGTATGAACCCGTCTGGTCGTATAAATATCCGGCAATCGGCGCTCCCGGAATGGTAATCAGGTAAATTGCCGGCATCAACAAACCCATGACTTTTGCAAACATTGCCCTGGGAAAATTTTCGCCAATAATGATCCCCAGCAATGGGAAAAAACCGCCACTGCCGATACCCATCAGGATGCTGCCGCACAGCATCATCGTGTAATTTGCCGATAGTGCTATGACACCCACCCCCAACGCACAGAGAAAAAGCGCCACAAAAAACAAGAGAGAGGATTTTACCCTGTCTGCAGTGGCTCCGATAAATATTTTTCCAACTATCATACAGGCCGTGAGTGCCGACACAAGGTAGGCGCCACTCATCGTCTGGTAGCCGCTTTCCACCGCCAACGGCACAAGGTTGACGAGCACGCCTTTCTGAATGGTGATACCAAGCCCCGTGAGAATGGCGACAATCCAGTAGGCCCGGTGAGAAAGTATCTGGGCCGTTGAAAGGGCCTGCGAAGCGGCTGTTGAATTTCTGTTTTCTTCCGCAAGCTCAACATCGCCATCGGGATGAAGGCCAATTTTCTCCGGCCTGGAGACAATGACCAGCCAGATTGCCGGCAACAGAATAACCGCACAGATAACACCCAGGGCCATGTAGGTATCGCGCCAGCCGGCATACACAATCAAAAATGCCGCGACCGGCGGCGCCAGAAAACTGCCCATGGATGCCCCCACCGTGCTGATTCCCATGGCCCTGCCCCGCAAACGGCTGAACCAGTTCACCACAAGGGTCGAGGATGGAATTGTTCCGGCAAAGGTGGTGCCCGCCGCAATCAGGGTTGCGTAGATCAGCACAACCTGAATGACATTGCTGGCAAACGACATCAGCACAAGGCCTGTGCACAGAGAACCAATACCAATGAGCAGACAGGATTTCAGCGATGTTTTACTGATGATGAACTGCACAAAAGGCGCGAGGATCACCATACCCAGAAAAAGAAAAGAGTGAACCAGGTTGATTGCAAAACGGGAGGTATTCAGCTCCTCCTGGAGCGGCAAGACAAAAACACTGAAACTGCCGCTGGACAATCCCACTGCAAACATCTGGGAGAAAAACCCCACCCCGACAATATTCCAGCCGTAAAACCAGCGAACCTTTCGATGTGCAACAATGTCGTTATTATTCATTATTGGTACCCATGATTTGTTGTTACTGTAAACAGCGTCATCCCGCCACGGCCTGATTCCCCGGAGGCGCGTTTTATGCTTTTCTGACGCACCATTGCGGCGTCAGAAAATTTAAACCCTCTGATGAATCCTGCTTTTCCCCCCTATAAACTCAGGTCGCAGCCGAGGCAATGGTGCCTGACCGCCCGCTCTTTACCGGTTTCCGGCCAAGCGCAAGCACCATCATTATGGCCAGCACCCACAGCACGCCACAGACGATCCAGGCCATGCTGTAGCTTTGGTAGTTATCGTAGATCAAGCCGCCAACAAGACCACCGATGGAGCCGCAGAACACAGTGACCATGGTTGTCCAGCCGAGAATGGAGCTGAAGCAGGAGCGTCCGAAGTAGTGCGCGATGGCATAGGGCATAAGCACTGCCGCGCCACCATAGCCGATGCCCCAAATGAACGCGAAGGTATAAAGTACATATTTGCTGCCATTGATCATCAGCAAGGGTGCTGCGATCAGTTGCAGGCCGAACATAAGCGCAAATCCCAGCTTGATGCTGATGTGATCCGACAGCCAGCCGAACCCCACCCGGCCAACGCAGCTGGC
>JALOAH010000220.1 GCA_023228865.1 Porticoccaceae bacterium
GCCTGAATCTGCCCATTCTTCCACGCAGCAGGGTCCGACACCATGCGGCCTTTGTGCATCAAATCCCACAAGGCCCTAGTTTTTCGGATCATCGTAGAACCTCACAGCGGCGTTATAGAAACCATCCCATGTATGCGCATGGGGCTTGCCGGGTCGCCATGCCTTGATGTACTGGTTCCAGCCCTGCTCAGGCGTCTCTGGCAGCGCGTCAGGCAGCGTCCACAGCAGCAGCCGGGCAAACACAGCGGCCAGCGTGTCGTTGTCCACCAGTGCGCTGTACGCGGCGGCAGGCTCGGGCTTGTAATTCATCCGGGTCAGGACGTCCTTGGCCAGCTTGCTGGATGCCCTGTGCGACAGCACCCCCAGGCACCCGCCGCCATGTTCAAACTGCCAGTAGCCGTGGGCGGGTCCGCCGATCTGGCGGCGCGCCTTGAACCGGGATTCTTGTAGACCGATGGCGACCATCATGATTCGGGCTTTGGGGGTGTCCATGTGGGCGGGGAGCCACTGCATGGCGGCGGTAATGATCCTGTCTGCGTCAGCGATGGTCATTTGTCGCGTCCGCGAACAATGTAAGCCAACGCCAGCTCGCGGAACTTCACGACCCCAGCAAAACCGATAGACGAACCGATAAAGACGCCCACCCCATGCGGGACGCTGAAATACTCTGCCCCGCTGGCTACCCCGTAAGCGATGCAACCGCACAGGACGGATTCAAGGATGATCCTGTCTCGCCTCGTTTCCTGCCCATCGTAGATAACCCGCAGCGGGGCGATGATGCAGGCTGCGATAAAGGCTTGGATGGGTCCTGGCAACGTTGCCAGCCACTCTGCCACCTTTGCCAGGTTTTCAGGCATTCTCTCGATTCCCTTGCTGTCCATGCCGCCAGTGTAGTCGATTTTCAGTGCGGTGGGCAACACAAGGAAAGGATCAACAAATCAGTCTGTGCAGCGCCAGCCCTGACATAGTCACCACTGGACACCGCATCATCCAGAGCCTGCGACAAATCGTTTTCAATGCCCGACTGGATGTCGCCAACCGGGAAGGCCATATCGATGGAAGAAAAATACACCCAGTCGTCAACGATGACAGATGGCGGCCTGGCTGGCCATGGCGTGGCACTGGCCACATCTGCCCATGATGCAGTTTTGAAAAAGTTGTCAATTACGATCATTCGACTCTCCAGATTCTAAACCCGCCTGGCATAGCCCTTGAAACATACCGCCTATGAATCCCTTTTACTTTTTGGTCATGAGCGTACTTCCTCGCAGCAATGGCCGCCCGGTCATCACCTTTTTCGCCATGGACGAAAAAGCTATCACCAACGTCCATTTCGCCAAACGGATATTTGCGCATGATTTTTTTTTCAATTGCCGGGATGGGGATATTTTTTTCAATCTTCATTTTGTAACAACCTGTTTGCAGTGAGTTATAACAATACCTTGACACACAAAAAACATCAAGTTTTATTTCATGTTTTCAGTCTGCATTACGGAGGCCCGTTACCTCCTACCCCCCCTATAGGGGGGGGGTAGAGAGTGTAACGCGGGAGCCTGGAAGATCAAAACAAAAATCCCCGTTACGTAACGCCAAAAAATGTTGTTTAAATTCAGACAGTTAGCTGTTACGTTTTTTTAGCCCCGTTACGTAATGGTTAATTTTTGATCAAAAAGCGTTACTTTTTGGCACCGTAACTTGCCCCAAAAATGCCGCAGCGTTACGTAACAGCGATGTTGTTGATTTTAAACAACATTTTGTTTTTGGCTAACACCGCGAAAAAGCCAGTAATTCGATGTCTGTTTTCGTTGTGCGGACGCACTTCTTTTCCACCAGGGCGGCGAGTGCATCGTGCATTGCCTTGCGAATTGTGGCCGGATCAACAGCCGAATCGAACAGTTCCGAAAACTGCGCCCGGATGTCAGCCCTTGGCACCCTTTCACCTGCCTCGACGCATTGCATCTCAATCATGTCCAGCAGCGCCCGCTGGCGGTCTGTGAGCGAGAACTGGGCGGCTTGCAACTCTTGGCCTAGTGATGCTTTGGACGCCACCAGAGTGACTACGGGGCGCCCCTTGCGGTCAACAATGCCCTCAAGCGTGACCGGACATAGCGACAGCCGCATCGGCTGGAACGATTCAGCATCTTTGTTTTTGGTGTTGATTAACTCGACAATATCGGCGCCAATCGGTTTTAGGAAGATCTCCATGTCCAGCGCAGCAAAAAAAGCACTGCTCCCCCTGGCGCGCTCCTTGTCGCCGTGGCCGCTGTGGTGGATCACCAGCACAGCGCACTGGTTGTCCTGCTGGACAACTTGGCACCCCCTGACAAAGTTGGCCATATCACTGGCTGAATTTTCGTCTCCGCTCATGGTGCGGTTGACGGTATCCACCACCACCAGCTTGACCCGCTCCCCGGTGTACTTGGCGGCTTGCTGTACCACAGTTGACAGCAGAAGTGCGTCGGCAGAATCCAGCAACGGGGCAGCCGGGAGAATTCGCATCAGCGGGGCAGGCGTACCGTGGTGTTGCTCCCATCCGCGCTTCCGGCGACGCAGTCCGTTGGCGCCCTCTGCCGAGATGTAGACCACCAGCCCCCGCTGGCTGTCGAGGCCATGCCATTGTTTGCCGGTGGCCACCGAACAGGCAATATCTAGCCCAACAAAACTCTTTCCCGTTCCAGACGCGCCAACCAGGGCCGCGAAGCCGTCTTCAGGAAGCACCCCGTCTATCAGGTACTCCATATTCATCACACGCTCAAGCGCCGCGTCGTCGGACTCCATGAGCGAGTGCAACCACTGGTCTTGTTTTGTTAGCGGCTTAGGTTGAGGCTCTTTTTCTTTTTCCGCCTCTTTGATTTGCACTTCGTCTGTCGGCACATACTCGAATGTGACCGGCTCGATATAGCCGCCAGCCCTGGCCATCGCCACAACCGAACCATAGCCCGCCGGGTGGGCAGATTTCCCGAAACTGTGCCAGTGCCGCTCTAACTGATCGTGCCCTGGGTACTTGCTGCCCTTGGCGCTCCACTGGTCCCACAGCGCAAACCCGCCGCCGCCTGTACAATGGTGGATTGCCATGCCCAGCCTGATCCATTCGTCATAGGGCTGATCTGGGGATATGTAGTGCAGCA
>JALOAH010000221.1 GCA_023228865.1 Porticoccaceae bacterium
TGACCCTGGCGCCTCGGCACAGCAACGCCAATGACAATTACCGCCGTTTTCTCCATAAACATCGCGACAAAAACCGCATGATTTCCCTGTCCCTCGCTGAGCTTGCCTCCGACGAGCTGGATGTCTTCTTTGCTGACTTCAGGCCGTTGGCAACCGATATCGACGTCGCGATTGTCGAACAATTGCAGCCTTTTTTAGGGGGGAAGGAGCCCTCAGCGGATAAGGAGCCCTCAGCGGATAAGGAGCCCTCAGCAAATAGGGAATTCTGAGCGGATAAGGAACCCTCAGCAAAAAAGCGAGGATACGGCGCCTTAGACGGGCTCTGGCTCGAAAGTTGCGTCAATTGTGCCAGTTGTCTGAATTTTCGCTTGCAAGGCAAGCTCCAAAAACACACCCCTAAACTGGGGCGGGGCGTCCCGGCGATGGGTTTTTGCCGGAATATCTTTTGTCGCCAGCAGAGCTCCCGCAGGCAAGGGTTCCGCGCTTCACAGATTAAAATGCCAGCCGCGATATTACCGGGTCACTTTTCCCTTGGCTGGCGGTGAATTTTCGCGGTGCTGCTGTTGCGATGGCTGCGAAAATCGCAAAAGGGTCGCCACCACAGCCATTCCTGAATTTTGTAGAGAAGATTATTTTTGAGTTTATTGAGCCTGTAAGCGAGGGTGCGGGTTTTACGCTGCCTTTGTTGATCGCGAGCGCTTTCCAGGGTCGAGAGTTCCGTTGGCATCTGGCGAATCAACCAGGGCTCCAGGCCGCGAATATCCACCGCCGCTCGCTTTCGGTAGGCCATCCAGTCGTCGGCCATTAACTGGATGTTGCCGTTGACGGCCATTAGGGCTTGCGCCGCAGCGCGGTTGATGCCGTAACCGGCGCCGTCCCAGGCCTTGACCACAGAGACCAGGCGGTAAGCAGGTGTCAGGTTGATGGCATTTTTGCCCAGGTAGGCGCGCAGGGGTGTAAACAGCAAAATTCTCGCCTCCGGGCTGTCGAGCCAACAGCTGGCCGCGTCGAGCAGCGCTGGCAGGCGGTCGGCAAATTCGGCGTCGTCTTCCAGAATCAGCGCCCAGGAAGCCTCACTGGCCACCAGGGTTTGGTAGGCTTTTTGGTGGCTGAGAGCGCAACCTATTTCCCCGCCGGTAAATGTGCGGCCGCTGCGTTTAATGGCATTGCTGTCGTCGTAGCGCCGCGCCAATTCTGCCCCGGTGAGGGTGCGGCCATCCACTGCCGCGACAATCTCGTAGTCATCAAGCCCGGCAGACGCCAGGCGTTGCGACAGCCGTTGCAGGCGCTCACCGTCTGCGGGCAGGTTGATGATGTAGGTTTTGTACCTTGTGGCCATGGCGAGACCGGGTCTTGAATGATGGGGCATTATATCTCTACGCCATACTGGGATAAAATCACAGGGATTGTGCGGCGGGATAACCGCCGTTGTGGCGTGAAAATAATCTGTTCAATGGAAAGACTATGAAGCTTGATTTTCCGGTTTATAACAAAGCCCGAGTGCTGGTGGTCGGCGACCTGATGCTGGATCGCTATTGGTACGGGGGCACATCCCGGGTTTCCCCCGAAGCACCGGTGCCCGTGGTCAAGGTGAATGCCACCGAAGACCGCATTGGCGGCGCTGGCAATGTGGCGTTGAATATTGCCTCCCTGGGGGCGGCTGCAGCCCTGGTTGCGGTGGTGGGTGATGATGAAGCTGGACAAAGCCTCTGTAGCCGCCTCGATTCGGCGGGAATCAGCCGGGATTTTCAGGTGGCCATGAACAGGCCAACCATTACCAAGTTGCGGGTTGTCAGTCGCAGCCAGCAGTTGTTGCGCATGGATTTCGAAGAGCCGTTTGGCGCTGATGATCGCAGCGAGATCGGCGCCAAGGTCGCCAATCTTTTGCCAAAGGTTAATATGCTGGTGCTGTCCGACTACGGCAAGGGCGTTCTGGCGCAGCCGCAAGGGCTGATTGACGCCGCCCGTGCACTGTCGATCCCCGTACTGGTCGACCCCAAAGGCCATTCTTTTGACATCTACCAGGGCGCCACACTGTTAACCCCCAATATCTATGAGTTTGAGGCTGTTGTCGGCGCCTGTGCCAGTGAGCAGGAAATTGCCGATAAGGGCTCCAGACTGATGGAACTGCTGAATTTGCAGGGGTTGCTGATCACCCGCGGCGAATCGGGGATGACATTGTTGCGGCCACAGCAGCAGGCACTGCATTTTCCCGCCAGGGCGAGAGAGGTTTTTGATGTCACCGGCGCGGGTGATACGGTGATTTCCGTACTCGCAGCGTCCCTGGCTGCCGGGCAAAGCCTGCCGGAATCTGTGGGGCTGGCCAATATCGCCGCCGGTCTGGTGGTGGCGAAGCTGGGCACCGCCAGTGTCAGCGCGCCGGAATTGCGCCGCGCCGTGCAGCGGGAACAGGGGTCGGAGCGGGGCGTGGTCAATGTGGAGCAGTTGCTTGCCGATGTTGGCGATGCTCGCGCCCAGGGGGAAACCATTGTTTTTACCAATGGCTGTTTCGACATTCTTCACGCCGGTCATGTCAGTTATTTGGAGCAGGCGAGAAAAACCGGCGATCGCCTTATCGTTGCGGTCAATTCCGACGACTCGGTGAAAAAACTCAAGGGCGCTGGCCGTCCGATCAATCCGGTTGATCGGCGCATGGCAGTGCTGGCCGGTCTCGAGGCGGTGGACTGGGTGGTGTCATTTGACGAGGAGACGCCAGAGAAGCTGCTCGCCGAAATCAGGCCGGATGTGCTCGTCAAAGGAGGGGATTACAGTGTTGACACTGTGGTCGGAGCGAACATTGTTACTGAATATGGCGGCGCTGTCAGGGTGTTGAATTTTGTCGATAACTGCTCCACCACCGCTATTATCGACAAGGTGCGCGCATCAGGGATGCCAGAAAAGGATTAATTGCACTGAATAAGGGCGAAAATATTTGAAATAAATGAAAAAAGTTGCAAAAATGTTAACTGCCCCTCTTCCCGTGGGGTTGGTTTTGCTGGAGAATTCGCGCACGTTTGTCTCACAACAACGTGAATCCAATGGTAACTGTTATATCTACGCTTGAGAGGGCGACGTTATGAAATCTGTAATCACTAAATCTGGTCTTGCTGTAATGGG
>JALOAH010000005.1 GCA_023228865.1 Porticoccaceae bacterium
CATTTTTCGGTTATAAATATTGAAAAGGTGAATACAGGATGAATAAATCAGCGAATTGGAAAACGCACCAACCTGAACCTGGCCATTTCCGGCCTTGCGATGCTTATAGTAAAGATTTTCCAAATGCTGGCAGGTTTCCTTGTTTTCAAAAATGAAAACCGCAATATCCACATAGCCATTGACACGCCAGCGCAGCTCTTTCATTTTTGGAATTATGGTAAAGTCGCCGCCCATAACGTAGTCTTGAGATTCATCGCTGCCATCCAATACTCGGCGTATTCTCGCTCGACCGGAAATCTGAAAAGCCAGCATGGGATATTTAAGCTCGGGCAGCACATATTCAGGCAAATAAACCCGCCAGCGCTGCAGCGAACAGACACCCAACCCCGTTCCCACGATATGAGTAACCGCCTTGGCGCCATGCACCAGGTTCATTATTTCAGCTTGCTGTATTACCGACAAACCAGCCACCCGCCAACGTTATTGTTTTATTCCAGCTCATCACCAACGAGTGCTGATACTAGCACGATAATGACAAAGAATGGATCTCAAAGTCAATAATGTGCAAATAATTGGTTTTGTCGTGAAAGACTTCCGGTACTTTTCTATCTATATTCCTACCCACCAAAGCAAAGACTGATTGACCAGTTACCATAAAAATCGTTCCGCTCGCTCAGTAAAGGGCAGATTAATAAATACGCCATAGCGATAAAACCATGGGCGATGAATAGAGCATCACATCAAACGCCGCATTTTCGAGAAAGCAAGACTCAATAGATCAAGCCATTTTTGAGGAAAAAACATGATCAAAGAAAATGATATTTACTTTCACACCCCCTCGCCAACCCCTTTCGACTGGGCTGAAACCGGGTTTTTTAATTTTTATATTCCAGAAAAAAATATTCTCGGCATTGTCTACATCGTTCACCGCTCCGGCATTGGCGCCACCATAGCAGATATCGAAATTATCGACAGAATGTCTGCTGACACTTTTGATCCTGCTTATATCGATATGGGTAATCACTACCCCATTCCAGACAAAGCTGAAAATTTTGCCCTCGCCAACGGTCTCTCCTTTGAAGCAAAATCCATCAGAGAATATCTCATCAAATACAATTCCAAGGATGTGGATATCGACCTTCATTACACCAGCTGCATGGAGCCTTTTGATATTCATGACCCCGCCATGGATCCCATGGCAACCCCAGAAAATAGTGGCAATGCCGAAACCACGGGCTTTGGCGCCGCCTACTCCGCCCATTTTGACATGGCTGTGAACGTGACCGGATCGCTGCGCATTGGCAAAGACACTTATCCCGTCAACTGTACCTCAACCATGGATCACAGCTGGGGGCCGCGCCCGGAAAGCAATATCAGCCCTATTCTGTGGCTCAATGCCCATTTTGACGACGGCTATGGTATCCATGCTATTTTTTCCTACGACCCCCATGCACCCAAGGGTAAACAGCACATCTTCAGACACGGCTACGCCCTGGTAAATGGCGTGGTTCGCGGTGCCACTGCAGGAACTGTATCCACAGACCGGGATGGCCTTGTCGTCAATACCACGGACGTCAGCATTGTGGATATCGACGGCACCAGGCACAGCTTCAAGGGACAGGCATTGAACCAACATCACTGGAGACCCTATGGCAACAACCTGTCGCCCCTGGCCATGATGCGCTGGCAAGGGGAAGGCAGGGAAAATGGCATTGGCACCTATATGGAAGGCTTTCCACTCAACACTCTGAGACGCTAGTTATGGCAGCCTTGAATACAGCACCGACAAACGCAAAAAATGTCGACGATCTCGACCCTCACCTGGACGCCATGCTTGAGCGAAAACGCAAAAAGCTGACCAGAGGGGAATACCGGCCTTTAGCCAAAGCTGAGGTTACAGCGGCACTCAATCGACTCTTGGCTGCTCACCACATCAGTGACGCCAAGGTGGAAGATGTACACAGGCTGGCGGGTGGCGCATCGAAAGAACAGTTTTTGTTTACTTTGGCTCACGCCAATGGCCGCAGGGAAAAACTGGTTTTGCGCATGGATCCCACCAGCAGTGTTCTCGAAACCAGCCGGGTGCAGGAGTGCGAAATTTTACGGGCAATGCACAATGTGGTTCCCGTGCCGGAAGTGCGGTTTTTGGACGCGAGCGGCGAACATCTCGGCCTGCCCGGCATGATCACCGCATTCGTGTCAGGAACCACCAAACCCACTCAGGGCGGTGCTGGCGTCAGCGGCCTGGGAACCGGCTTTACCCAAGCCTGGAGAGAGCAACTGACTCCACAGTTTATCGACATTCTGGCGCGAATACACAGGTTTGATTTTCGCCGTGCAGCACTGCCCAGCTTTGGCATTCCCGACGCCAACCCGGAACAGGCTGCCCTCTGGCGGGTCAACCTGTGGTCGCAGGTATGGCGCGACAGCACCAGCGAGCCCTGCCCTATTTTTGCCGTGACCGAATCCTGGCTGCGCAATAATCTTCCCAAGTGCGAAGAGCTGGTCTTGGTTCACGGCGATTTTCGCACCGGCAATTATTTGTTCGATGAAGACAGCAAACAAATTACCGCCATTCTCGATTGGGAACTCGCCCATATTGGCGACTTCCACGAGGACATTGCCTGGTCACTGGTGGAGATTTTTGGCGCCCGGGCGGAGGACGGCACCTATCTGTGCTCGAATCTTATGTCTGTGGATGATTATATTGCCCACTACGAAGCCGCCACCGGCCGCACCGTTAACCGCAAAACATTATTGTTTTACCGGATTCTTCTCGCCTGGAGCGTCATCGCCATGGCCATGGGCACGGGCATAGCTGCCGCCAAGGCCAAACACAGTCATCAGGACATACTCCTGACCTGGCTCGCCAACGTCACCCCCCCACTGATTGATGAAATATCGCGCCTACTGCTTGAGGAGAACAAGCCATGACGCCAGGTTTTGATGTCCGCTTATCCAGCATGAAGCGTGCCCTTAGCGAAGTGATTATTCCCGCCATTGATAGTGACAGCAGCCTGGCTCAGGAACAGGCTGCCCTTCTTCTCGGCCACCTCGAATTGATCTCCCAGCAATGGCGCAATGTATCCCGCTACAACCAGATTTGCCTTGACGAAATCATGGCATTGGTTAAGCAGATAAAGCCGGTTGGCAAAGAGGCTACCCAATCAGCATCCTTGCAATTAAATGAAGCAATGACTGCAGCCACAGGCGACAGCGAAGCTGCCTACAAGCAAATTGCCCACGCCCTGGAACAACTGGTTTATGCCGTGGACATTGATGGCGATGGTGATTTTCGTGACAGCCTCCACCGCCAGATTTTGCTTTACAGCCAACAACAGGCTCTCAGAGACAGGGTTTGGTTTGCCGCCTGCGGCTTTGATGTTAACGCCAAAGCCCTTCCATCCATCGATGAAATAATCAGCGGCCAAAAGGAGACCAACCATGGATGACAAACAAACCCCCTCACCGGAATGGATAGAAGCCATTCGCGCCAAGTTTCCAACGGAGCGCACCGTTGATGAAGCATTGACACGCAAGCTGCGCAACCGCGCAGGACCCGCCTACAGCCCCAGCTCCCTCGCTGAAATAGAAGCCTGTCTGAAAAATTTTATGGCACACACTGTCCCTGGCGCCCAGGTAAAAAATGTTGAACCCCTGGGAGGCGGCGCGTCAAAGGAGCAATATCGTTTTGATCTTATCGATAGCGATAATAAAACAAGACCCTATGTGCTGCGCCGCGAACCCCCCGAGTCTGTGGTGGAAACCCACCGCCTTCGGGAATATCAAATCATGCGGGCAATGAAAGGTGTGGTACCTGTTCCCGAGGTGCCATGGGTTGACAGTGACGGCCACTGGTTTGGCCGCCCCAGCTTGATCAGCAAGTTTGTTGGCGGGGTAACCAAACCCGCAGACAGCAAGGGCAATGTCACCGGTCTTGGCACCGGTTTCAGCCCACAACTGCAACGGGATCTGGGGGTTCAATTTGTCGAGCTAATGGCCAAATTCCACCTTCACGACTGGACAAAAGATGAGCTCGATGCCTTTGATAGCCCTGCACAGGGCAGCAACTCCGGCGTTATCTCTGTAATCAACTGGTGGGATCGAGTCTGGGAAGAAGACAGCTACGAAGCCCTGCCCATTATTAAATTAACCAGCCAGTGGCTGCGCGCCAACGCGCCGAAAATCGACAGAGTTACCGTCATTCACCATGACTACAGGGCAGGAAATTTTCTCTTTGATCCCGACAGCCACAAGATTCAGGCGGTACTGGACTGGGAGCTCGCCCACTTGGGTGACTACCACGAAGACATCGCCTGGACTTTTCAAAAAGGGTACGGCTACCACGATGAAAAAGGCCGTTTTTTTGTCTGCGGACTCATTGAACAAAATGAATTTCTTGAGCGCTACCAGGCATTGACCGGGTTTGACATTGATCACAAAAAACTCGCCTATTACAGCATTATGAACACCTGGAAATCGGCAATTATGGTGTTGGCAACTGCAGTTCGCTGCACCATTGGCGGCAAAAGCCATCAGGATATTTTGCTTAGCTGGCTGGCAGGATTTGGCCCTGTGTGTGTTCATTCCCTCAACCAATTACTACGGGAGGTGAATCGTGGTTCCTGATACAAGAATGAGACTGGGTGCAGTGATGAAAGCATTGGACGATATCATCGCCCCTGCCATTTCAGCAGACAAAAAATATGCACTGGAGCAGCTCGCTCTTATTCAAAAATCCATAGCACTGATACAGAACCAAATTATTCACGAATACAGTTTTTTGATTCGCGATGCCATGGATTACCTGGAGCTGGCAAATTCAATCATCAGTCTGCTGCCTGAGGATGAAACTATTCGTGCAAATTTACGCCAGGAAATAATTAAAATTGAAGAGCAGCTACCCAAAGTAATTCCCGACAGAGAAACGGATGAAAAAAATATTCGCCTGTTCAAAGCCTATATGGAAAATACTGTGGAACAGCTTATGTCGAAAACCGAACTCTCAAACTATCAACAATTGTTTGATGTGATTTTAAGCCACAGCGAAAAGCAAACCACCAGAGATCGTGTCTGGACGCTGGCCACAGGTTTTGACCCCGCACCAGAAACCCTGCCATCCATGAAAGAAAGTATTTATCACAAATGACTGGATAGAACGGCGAATTTCGATGCCAGAGCTGAAAAGCCTTGCAAATGCTTAGTGTGAACAATTTAACGCTGATAAGCGCGATCATCATTTCTCAAGGGAAATTGAATGGGTGTTTTGTATTTGCCTATCCCTGTGATCGCGAAACTAACTTTGTCCTGGCTCGAAACCAAATGGTTTCTATAAATCCCTGCCATTTAGATGGCCTTAGCGGTTTTTTTTGCCGATCGCGCCTGACAGAGCAGCCCAAAAAACCTACAATGTGCCCTGAAGTCCGGCAGCCTCCTCGTTGGAGGCAAAATACCTTTATCCACTTAGGGAAGCTCTGATTAATGTCATTCCCGCGCAGGCGGGAATCTATAATCCATTGATTTTTCTGGACTCCCGCCTACGCGGGAGTGGCGAAAACAGAATTAATCAGAGTTTTCTTAGTGTTAACAGCCCCTGCATTAAGTATTCCATAAAGGATGGCAGCCTATTGATCACTTCCACTCGGAAAGAAAATGTCTCAGCGCTTTCAGCCTCGACGGAATCACAAAACGATGAGTCCATCGGCGACAAAAGCGACCCCGGTCGCGGCTATGTTGTAGTCATTTACGGACTCTACATCGGTAGCATCATGGCAGTGGTGACTGCTCCTATAGGCGCACTGATCGCTCACCTGCGCCTGAAACGCGGCGCCCCCTGGCTGGACTCCCACCTGCGTTTTCAAATTCGCACTTTCTGGCTGGGACTGTTGGCCGCGGCCATCGCCGCCCTGCTGTGGCGGATTGCCGGCGCCATCGGTCTGCCGCCAGTCTATGCCTGGTCTTTCGGCTATCTGTTTTTCACCTTGGCTATCACCTGGATGATGGGTCGCTGCGCTGTCGGCATTCACCGGCTCACCGCCAACAAAGCCATCGACAAGCCGAAAAGCTGGCTGTTTGGCACTCGCCTCAAATGTCGGACTTAAACACCACAGAACAGGCCGACGACTGGGGACCCCTATCCAGGCTGCCGGGCAATCCACTGATGTGGGTGCTGATTCTGAGCGAAATGCTGGTGTTCGCCGCTTTTTTTGGTTTGTTCGCCTGGCAGCGTGTCGGTGAGCGTGCAATTTTCGACGCCTCACAGCAACTTCTCGACCCCATAACCGGCGGTATCAACACTATGGTACTACTCACCAGCGGCCTGCTGGCAGCGCTGGCGATACAGGCAATTGCCGATAACCGTGTGCACCTGTGCCGGCAACTGCTGGGGGCGGCAATGGCGCTGGGCACCGTGTTTTGCGCCATAAAGGTTATCGAATACGCCGACAAGCTGACCGCAGGCTTGACCCCTGAAACCAACACTTTCTTCAGTTTTTACTATCTATTGACGGCTTTCCACTTCGCCCATGTGATATTTGGCCTGTGCCTGCTGGCGCTGGCCTGCTGGCGCACCTCCAGAGCCAATGTGGAAACTGTGACCGCTTTTTGGCACATGGTCGACCTTATCTGGATCATGCTCTACCCACTTCTCTATCTGTTGCGATGACATCGAGATAATGCTGGACGAAACCCTGCCCGGAAAAAACCGCCTGTTGCGCACCTGGCTTGCGCTGATGCTCTTGACCTTGATTTCCATGCTGTCGGCGCTGGCCAGCGCCACGGACTGGTTGCCGCTGCCGATCTGGGGAGCACTTCTGGTATTAGTCAGCACCGGTTTCAAGGTTCAGCAGGTATTGATGGTCTACCTCAATCTGCGTGTCTCCAGTGGGGGCTGGAAGGGCGGCTTCCTGTGCCTGTTGGCGGCGATTCTGCTACTGATTTTTTCCGGTTACCTGGCGGCGCGCTATGCGGGGTAGCGGCTATCTGTTAGTGCAAGATCAGTCGGGAAAGTCGGGGTCAACGGGCACAGAAGCATGTGAATCCCTGCGCGCCCAGCGCTCCAGCGCCCTGCAGCCGCGCATCAGCACCCAGACCAGCGGCGGCGCCATCAACAATAAGCCGACGCCCCAATCGAAGTGATTGATCGCCAGGACAAAGGGAATAATGGTTGCCGCACACAGGAGCAAGGCCAAGGCCAGCGCTACGGCGAGGCGGACACTTGTTGTGGCGGATTTTGGTTGCTGTTGACCCTGGTTGTTCATATCAATGGCTTATGATCTGGCGGTAAATACCGGGAAGCGCCAACGACAGATGCTCGGGCTTGTGCACCATGGCATAGCCGCCACGGCCAAACAGGTGGGCGATATAGTGATGGGCGTCGCGATCAATGGTCACCCCGAATACTTTTAGTTCCTGTTGCCGGGCATCGAGAATTGCGCGCCGAGTATCCTCAATGGCGTAGCGCCCCTCGTAATAATCGCTATCGTTGGGTTTGCCGTCGGTCAACACCAACAGCAGGCGATGGCGATTGGGGCGACGGCAAAGCTCTACTGTGGTGTGACGGATAGCCGCGCCCATTCGCGTGTAGTGGCCAGGCTTGAGACTGGCGATCCGGCGTTCAGTGACCTCGCTCATGGCCTCGTCAAATGATTTGAGTGTATTCACCCAGACCCGGTGGCGCCGATGGGAGGTAAAGGTTTGAATACTGTAGTCATCTCCGCAGGCAGCCAAGCCATGGGCCAATACCAGCAAGGCTTCCTTCTCGATATCCACGACACGCCGATCCTCCACCCAGGCATCGGTGGATAGGGATATGTCAATGAGAATAGACACCGCCAGATCCCTCGCCTGGGCGCGAGTGCTCATATAGAGCCCGGCACTACTGTCACCCACGGCAGCGAAATCGCAGCGGGCGCGGATCACAGCATCCATATCCAGCTCGTTGCCATCGACCTGGCTGCGCAGCCATTGCCGGCGCGGCCGCAGCGCCTCAAATTGGCGCCTGACCCGGCGAATGCGCCGCCGTGTCTGTTCATCGATTCCCCTGTGGTCACCCTCTTCATGGTGCAGCCCGGACAGCACACGGCAGTGGTGGGGTTGATATTCCTGCTTGCGCCAATTCCACTCAGGATAAGTGTGGGCAGCACGCAGTTGTTCGCCCCCTGCTGTGGCAGGGGATAGATCCAGATCCATTTTCAGGCGGGAAGCGGCGCGCTGCTGGTTGGGACTGAGGGTGATTTCATCCATCTGCTCGGCATTGCTCTTGGCGTTCTTATCCTCTTCGTCATCAATCATGCGGTTGACGTTGACCATTTCAGCCAGTGAGAGAATTTTCTCGAAACGGTTGAATACCAGGGGGTCATCCCGTTCACTTTGATCCTGCCGACGCCGCTCCGCCTTGCGCTTATTGGGAGTCTCGCCACTGACAGCTGGCGGTGGTTCATCCTGTTCGTCCGCGTCTGCATCCCGCGCCACGGTGCCGAGGTGACCCAGATTGGCCCACAGCGGCACAGGCAGTGGTCGCCGGTAATTCTGCGGTGCACGGATTTCCCGCAAACTCATGGTCTGATCCAGTACAGCCTCATGATAGCGGCTAGCCTGGTTATCGAGCGTCACATCGGCGCCTAAAAGCGAGCAAATAACCGCTTCGATAGCGGCCTCCACCGGCGGCAGCTGGCGGGCGGGACGCATCGCCAGTATTTCTCGACGCAGCCGGGCATGGCGCGAACCCAAGCCGGGAAATTGTTTCAACACTGCTTCCGTGGCGGTTAGTGCCTGCCGCAAGCTGCTAATATCCTGGCGCAGGGGGTCTTGGTAGGAGGGGACTGGCGTCATATTGGCAAGCAAGGCAGCCAACCAGAAGTACAGGTCACGATTAAGCTTGGCGTCGTCAAAGAGTGCAATACTCGGCGGCAATAACAGATTTTCCTCGTCGAGACGGGCGATATCCAAGGTTTCTTCGTCAAATCCCAGGCGTTGCCGCCAGCTGAGTCGATGTGACGAGGTGCGCGCCGCGACAGAGGCCACGGCAACCCCTGGCTGACCACCGCCGGCACGAAAGAAAACCGCCAGCGACCCCGCGACACTGCTCAGACTAACTGCCGCAGCCGGGTAGTTCGGAAAACTGGTGCTGTATGCGGACACCCAGCGATGCCATACACGCCCGACTTTTTCTTCGAACTCCAGCCATTCAAACACGGGGAAAACCTGTCAGTCTTCGCCGAATGTGGCGCGAATCACTTCCATCAAGCCTTCCTGGACATCTGGCTCGTCACTCAATGGTTCCACCAGGGTCGCCAGAGCGGCCTGGAGCACAGGCATGCCATTGGCGATAAGCGTGGCGCAATAAATCAACAGTCGCGTCGACACGCCCTCCTCCAGATCCTGCCCCTTCATGGCCCGCAGTCGTGCCGCGAGGTTTACCAGGGCTGCGCACTGCTGTGGCGGTAGACCGCTCTCTCTGGCGACAATGTCGCGCTCCAGATTGGCTGGCGGAAAATCAAAACTCTTGGCGACAAAACGCTGTCGTGTACTGGGCTTAAGGGATTTGAGAATATGCTGGTAACCAGGATTGTAGGATACCACCAGCATGAAGTCATTCGGGGCTTCAAGGAGTTCACCGGTTCGCTCCAGGGGCAACAGACGGCGGTCGTCGGTCAATGGATGCAGCACCACAGTTACGTCTTTGCGGGCTTCTACCACTTCGTCGAGATAGCAGATTCCGCCGCTGCGCACGGCCTCGGTCAATGGCCCGTCCACCCAGCGGGTCTCGCCACCCTGCAGCAGGTAGCGCCCGGTCAGATCCGCGGCCGTGAGGTCGTCGTGGCAAGAAACCGTAAATAACGGGCGTCCTAGCTTTGCCGCCATATGGGTAACAAAACGGGTTTTGCCGCAGCCTGTAGGCCCCTTGAGCAACAGGGGAAGACGTTGGCGATAAGCCTGTTCGAACAGCTCGCATTCATTGCCTACGGGCTGGTAAAACGGAACATCCCCCCGGATCGATGCACCCGCTCTTGCCGGGTTGCTCATAACTGAATACTCACAAGCCTGCTGACGAAAGCGAATAGCATCGTCGGCAAAAGATTTTCTTTCACCATCACTTTGAGGTTAGCCATTACCAGCTGTCGCCGCCTGCTGCATGCCGGAACTGGAGGTAGAGGCCTGCTCCCTGGCGGGGCCGAAAATGGCGATGAAAAAGACGGTGGCGGCGATGGCGACCACAACCCCGGCACCCAGACGCATGTAATAAAACAGTTGTAGCTGATCCTGCACCTCCATGTAATTCATACCCAGCACCCGTTGCAGATGTGTTTGCACGACACCGGCAAAGGTCAAGGTAAACGTCATAAAACACATGGCCGATGTCATCAGCCAGAAACTCCACATGTTGAGGATTTGGTTGTAGGGCTGCACTCGCCGCAACTGCGGCATGGCATAGGTGATGACGGCAATAACAGTCATGACGTAGGCACCAAAGAAGGCCAAATGGCCATGGGCAGCGGTGACTTGAGTACCGTGGCTATAATAGTTGACGAAAGACAGGGTATGCATGAAACCCCAAACGCCGGCACCGAAAAAGGCCAGTGTGGCGCTGCCCAGAGTCCACAGCATGGCGGCCTTGTTAGGATGGTTGCGCCGCCCTTTCCAGAACATAAAAAAGGCGAACATGACCATGGCAAAAAATGGCAATACTTCCAGTGTCGAGAAGATGCTTGACAGTGGCTGCCAGTAGCCGGGAGCACCAATCCAGTAGTAGTGATGCCCAGTGCCCAGGAGACCGGAAAACAAGGCTAAACCGATGATAACGTAAAGCCACTTCTCAATGATCTCACGATCCACACCGGTCATTTTGATCAACAGGTATGCCAGTAGCGACGCCATGATGAGTTCCCACACACCTTCCACCCACAGGTGCACCACCCACCACCAGTACAATTTGTCCACGGCAAGATTGCTGGGGTTGTAGAAGGCAAATAACCAAAACACTGCGGCGAGCCACAAGCCGAGCATCAACACCATATTTATCGCCGTTTTGCGTCCCTTGATGAGTGTCATACTGGTGTTGTAGAGAAACATCAGAAAGGAAATGGTAATGAGGATTTTCGACCACAGGGGCTGCTCGAGAAATTCCCGACCCTCGTGAATCCCCAGCTGATAGCTCAGCAGTGCACCAGCACCAGCCACTGCAAAAATAGCCAGCTGGAGATAGGCAATCAGCGGACTGTGTATTTCAGTTTCCGCCTCTTCTGGCATCAGATAGTAGGTGCACCCCATAAAACCAATCAACAACCACACCACCAGTAAGTTGGTATGACTCATGCGCATGATATGGAAGGGCATGGCTTCAGCCAGGAATTCAGGCATAACATACACAGTGCCCGCCATAATGCCGAATACGACCTGCAGCGCAAATAGCGCCATTGCGACCGCAAAGAACGGGTAGGCCACCCGCTGTGTTTCGTATTTCATCGAACAGATCCTCTTACAGTAAACGTGGTGCGTTGATTGCCTGATAGCGTACTAGCCCGCCGGTGTCGGCGGCCAGTTTTGCGTATTGATGGCATCGGTCCACTGGAAAAAGTCCACCAGGGCATCCAGCTCTTCTTCGCTCAAATCGAATTTGGGCATCACACGGCGACCGGGAACATTGAGGGGCTGAGCCCTAATCCAGGCTTTAAGGCTGGCGCGGGCGGCTTCAGGGTTTTCGCGCCCGCCGTAGCGTGTCCAGACATTGCCTATTTCGGGGGCGAAATAGGCGCCCTCACCGAGAATACTGTGGCAATTAATGCAACTGTTTTTTTCCCACACATGCTTGCCGTGTTTGACCTGGTCGGTCAACCCTTCTTTATCTGTCGACACATTGACCATGTACCAGTGCGTATGGCCGGTAAGGCCGGCAAAAAGCAGGAAAAAAAACAGCGATCCGCCATAGAATATATTGCGTGCCGCCGACTTGGTGAGAGCTTCGGCCATTGGATTTCTCCATAGTTAACTATTTTAAGCTGCCCATTATTTACATGGGGCATGTACCATGTCCGGGGCAGAACCACTGTGACATAAATGTTACACATGGTTTATAGTTGTTTTTTGCGGATGTTACAACGATTATTTCCCCTAAAATCCGGGAGCGCATTTTCAATAGGGGTTGAAACTCCCTGTGAATGCAGACACCATCACAGCGTAAAGCAGGATAAGGCAGAATAATCTCTGTCGTGTACCTGTTCAAAAAAACCTCGCTGAAATCGGTCTTGGCTTGATTGTTGAGGTTTTGACTAGTCATGGGGCAAGGCTCCGTCACAATGTTTACTGAGGGAACTTCGCGTGCAAAATTCTAATGTCAGACAGGTCGGGACACCCCGACCGATATTGAGGTTGGCATTTCGACCCCTGT
This sequence comes from Porticoccaceae bacterium, assembly GCA_023228865.1. The sequence continues at coordinate 12,389 of JALOAH010000005.1, forward strand.
TTTTTGGGGGAACCCTGTTTTCCCTGGTTGCGATACTCTGGTGGGTAATTTTCTGGCTACACCCGTCTCCCTGGCAGCCCTATGGCGGCCCGACCTGGTGGCACGGCCATGAGATGCTATTCGGCTTTGGCAGCGCCATTGTGGTGGGTTTCCTCCTTACCGCAGTGCAAAACTGGACAGGAGTGCCGGGGCTGCGCGGAGGCCTGCTGGCGCTGCTGGCCGGCGTTTGGTTGCTGGCTCGCCTGTTGCTGGCATTTGGCGCAGGATTGCCCAGAGGATTGCTGGTTGCCGTGGATCTCTCCTTCCTGTTGCTTGCTGCCGCAGCGATGGCCTATCCAGTGGTGAAGGTCAAACAGTGGCGCAATATCATGTTCGTACCCATGCTGTTTGTGCTGGCCTTATTAAATGGTGCCAGCCATTGGGGAGTGTTGAGGGATCGACCGGATCTCGCCCTGCAAGCGCTCCATGGCGCCGTTTTGCTCATCACCCTGTTTATTGTCGTCATCGGCGGTCGAGTTATACCCTTTTTCACCGCCAACGGCACAGGTTGTCAGCGACTGCCAGCGAAACGCTGGCTGGAAGTGCTCAGTGGCGCCTCCATGATACTGCTGGTGATCAGCGCCTTCATCGGCTTCTCCAGGGTGCCCGCGGCGATCATGGTGCCTTTGTGCGTTGCCGCTGCTGTAGTTAACGGCTGGCGCTTCCTGCGCTGGGGCTACCAGCACTGCTGGAACGTGCCCCTGCTGTGGTCACTGCATCTATCCTATGTCTTCATTCCAGTGGGATTATTGGCTCTCGCCTTCTATGCCGCCGGGTTGCTGGCCAATGTCAGCATCGCCTTGCACTGTTTCACCGTCGGCGCTATCGGCGGCATGATCCTGGCGATGATTTCCCGTGTCACCCTTGGCCATACGGGTCGACCATTGTGCCCGCCTCGGGCAATGGCCGCCGCCTACATCCTGATCCTGAGCGGCGCGGCCATCCGTGTGCTGGTGCCCGCTTTGTTGCCGGCACTATCCCAATGGGGCATCGGACTTTCTGGCGTTCTGTGGCTACTGGCCTACGGCTTATTCTGTTTTTACTATGGCCCCATGCTGCTGACCCCTCGGGTTGACGGCGGCAATGGCTAGGAAGCCGTCGAAGACAGAGACAAGGGTGATCCAGATCAATTAATCGACTATTTTAGTAGGTTATTATTTGCACCGAAAACAACGTTTTGTGAGGAGTAATCTATGAGTGATAGTTGTTGTGGTGGCTGTGGTGGCCAAGGTCACGAACCGAAAAAAGAACAGCCTGTCGTCCAGGAGCATAATCCGGAAACTGAGCAAAAACAGGGACAGAAAGAGGACGAATAATCTGTAGTCATTCAGAACTGACCTGAACGTTACCGTTTTTTAGAAAGTGATCTGTCAGGTCAAATTCAGCTCACCAACTTTTCCTTTTGGATTCTTTTGCCCTTGAGCAAAGTGTCCAGTAAAAGATGTGTGGTGCTGGAATGGCACTGACTTAGCACCAAAGCCACAATTTTCGTCATTCCCGCGTAGGTGGGAATCTAAGAGTCTCGGCACCCTAGAAAAACTGGATTCCCGCCTACGCGGGAATGAAGGCTTAGGTCAGTGCCATTTGGGTTCTGTTGATCTTTAAGGCTCGACCCCTTTAACTTAACGTTTTGCGTCTCACAACGTGAAAAATATGCGCTCGGCTGCACTGCGCTGTCAGGCCGACTCAACCTCGCACAGAGGCACTGCCTCAGCGGCCACTTTCAAACCGGCCGGATCTATCGCCTGCAGCAATTGGCCGACCACTTTCACCAAACCTTCGCTGGATACACTGCCCAGGCCGCTGCCGAGGATCTCGAGGCCCAGGAAATTCACGCTTGCAGATATTTCATCGATGCCAACAGCCCCAAACCCGTGGGCAGGTTCGGATTATGCAGTAACGGTTACCAGCAATGCGAAATCCGTCCTTCACCAGTCAGGATGTATCCCTGTTTGAGAAAAATTATCCTATTGTCTGGCATGGCAACCCAGAGCCTTAAATCCATGTCGAGTACTCTTCCCGATTGAACCCAGGGCTTCAGTGCTCCAGATCCTTGGTGCGATAGGAGCCCGGCGTCACACCCAGAACCCGCTTGAATGTTGACACCATATGAGCCAGAGATGAGAACCCGCATTCAGCAGAGATTATGGTCAATGACAAATTGCTGCTTTCAATCAAGTCATGCGCCGTTTTTACGCGATGCTGGATAATATAGCGGTGGATAGGCATGCCCATGACCGCTTGAAAGCGCTGACGCAACAAACTGGCCGACATTCTTTGCAGCTGCGCCAGCTGGGCGATCGTCAGTGGCTCACCAATACGGGCATGGATATATAACACCGTCTCATTGACTGCAGGGTCAGAAGTTCGAATCACTTCCCCACTGCGATTTCCCAACGCAAGCCACTCCAGCTGAGCCGTGATGGCATCAATAATGCGTTCCACATACCGCACGGGGCGCGGGGCAGTTGGCGAAGTTGCGATCTCAAATATCTGCCGTGCCAGCACCGGCAAAAGTGCATCATTGATCTGTAACGGCACGCGATGGCGGCCAATTATCTTTTTCAAAACATGCTGGGTGTCTCCTGAGGTGTACAGGAGATGGAACCACAGAGCCCGATCCTGGCTACGGAAACGTACCTCGGTTCCACTGGGGTGTAACATCACGCTATACGGTACAGCGCTGGCTTCCGGACTCACACTCTGACCCGTGGGATATGCATCAATCGCTCTGCCGTAATGCACGGCGATCATCGCCATGGGCAAGGGCGGAACAAAGAATCCCGTTGAAGGCTCGGTGACATAGGACTCAATCGCCAGGTGGTTGGAGCCACGATTCTCCCACTGCGCTACCGGCTTGGCATCTACACCCTGCTGAACCAGTGCCGAGGTCTCTTTGAACAGCGGATCGATCATCCTGTTCCCTCCCCAGGATATTCGGGCGTCCCTGGCTTATACCGCTAGGGACACCATTTCCTCTTCCAGATCGCAGAGCTGCGCAGTCGAGACCACCGATTTGCGAACTATCATTTGCTTGCCCGCCGCAAACTCCAAAGGTGCGTCCACTGTCTCAACCGCCTGAACGCAGCCTCCTTTCATATGGAAGGCGACGAAAGTATCTGTATCACTGCGCACAACCACATCGTCGACATCGAAGGACATACCTACAATCTGGATCTTGAGATCAAACTGATGCGACCAAAACCAGGGTACTTCGGGTTTGGGTCTGGGTTTGCCCATTATCGCAGCAGCAGCCTGCTTCGCCTGCTCCAGCGCGTTGGGGACGCTGCGCAAACAAAACATGCGGCTATCGTAGAGCGGCATGGGGCGGCAGGTGACATCTCCGATGGCGAAAATCGCCGGGTCGTCGGTACGCGCATCCTGATCCACCAGAATCCCGCTGCAACAGGCTAGCCCGGCGTCAACAGCCAGCTGCATATTGGGTATAACCCCTACACACACGACTACGGCGTCACATGGAACCAGACTACCATCCACTAACCGAATACCACTTACTTTACCTTGGCTCTCTTCGATCCGTGCCACTTGTACACCGAACCGGAATTCAACCCCTTTTGCCTCATGGGCACGCTGCAGATAGCGGGATAACTGGGGGCTCGCCACAGACTCCAGGACACGTTCAGCCTGTTCGATGATGACCGCTGTACCGCCCAGGCCAACTGTGCTGGCTGCCACCTCCAGGCCGATGTAACCCCCGCCAATCAGCGCAATCCGCTTTCCAGGCCCGATCGCCGGCCTGAGCCCATCAACATCGCCGACTGTATGCAGGCGATGTACACCTTCCAGATTGATGCCCGGCAGGTCGATGTCCCGCGGTCGTACTCCAGTGGCGATAACCAGAGTATCGTAGGAATACTCCGCGCGATCTGCCAGCCGTATGTATTTTCCGGCTCGATCCACCTCCTCAACCACGGCTCCCAGTTCCAGATTGATATCGTTGTTGTGGTAGAACTCATCCGGCCACATCTTCAGTCCTTCGAAATCCATTTTTTCCGCCAGGTAGGCTTTGGATAATGGCGGCCGTTGATAGGGCGAAACCGACTCCGCACCCAGCAGGATGATGTCGCCGCCAAATTTCAGTTTGCGTAGCTGCGCAGCCAAGGCTGTTCCCGCATGACCCGCACCCACTATAACAACACGCTCATTTACACTCATTTTGCGTCACCTCTTTTCAAGCTGATGGCACCTTTTAGGGTTTATCGTTGCCAGGACTGTAATCCTGCCACTCCTCTTCCGGTCTGAGGGTGCGAATGACCAAGCCATCCAGCTCCTCTGAAATGGTAATCTGGCACGACAAGCGTGAGTTCGGTTGCCATGTTTCCTGCAGGGACAGCAGCCCTTTCTCTATCTTGGAGGCAACCCCGGTTTTTTCCAGCCATTTGGGGTCGACATGAACATGGCAGGCAGCACAGGTGCAGACGCCACCACAATCGGATTCGATCTCCGGTACGCCATTGGCTCTGGCGCCAGCCATAACCGACACACCGGGCGCCACATCAACCACCCGAACATTATTGTCCGAATCCACATAGGTTATGCTGACCATTATTCAACGACCTCCGTATACTTTTTTCTGACTAACCCCATCATCCTCGGCAAGCGATACAAGCCTAGCAAGACAATCAGTTTCACAATGTACCAGCCCATTTTCAATGCCATCCCCAAGCCAACCGACTTGGCGATGAAATCACCTGCCTCCCGGCTGGTGGCGGTATTGAGTATCGCACGCCAGTCATCGAGGTGGACAACAACCTCGTACTCCCATGGCGCGGGAGCGTCGACAATGCCCGTCAGCACCACCCCTTTTTCGTTACGTTCCAGTTCGGATCTGTCGAGCCCCATGACCAGCTCTCTGCTACCAAGACCTTCAGACCAGAAATTCATACTGCCTCCTGCCGACGGAACCTGCCGACGGTTTTTTCAAATACCACCTTGCAAATCAGTCCGGGCAAGATACTGATGAGTCGAAGCAAAAACGGCATCAGTATGCCTTTATGTTCGGCAAGATAGGTTATCGTTTCCCGATGGGTCAGGAGCTTCAAAAAAGCAACCAGATCCTGAGGACTGAGTTTTATCGAGTATTCCCAGAAAACCGGCTCGATAATACCTTTGAGCATGAGATGTTCTGGTGCCCTGCTCAACTCTGAATCCTTGAGCTCAATAGGTAGCCGCTGTTTACCCAAACCTTTAGACCAGACAATCATAGTAGGAGCCCCTTTTCTCGTGCGGCGATGACCTCATCGGGCTCTGTCCACCAGATATTCAGCCCCATGTCCTGGGCGACGGTCTTGGCCGCATTGTAACCACCGCCGAAAGTGATCATTCCACCCGGAAAGGTACTCGCACCGCATACATACAAACCCTTGATTGGGGTTTTATTGGCTGAACATTGAACATTGGGTCGCGAATATCCCATCTGTGTCATGACATACGCACCGTGCTTGAATGAACCACGCTTCATTTGCGGGATTTTCATTTCGATATAAACAGGCGTGTAATCAAAACGACGAATGATGTCTGCAGGATCGAAATCCACCATATACTCAGCCAGCTTGGCGAGCAGACGGCCACCATACTGGGTGGAAATATCGGCCCACTTTCCTGCGGCTGGCTCATAGGGTACACAGGCTTCTATTCGGCATACTGCGCTGCCTGGTTCAGTCTCCTGAGGCGCCTGGTTGGGGTCGAGATCCGTGGTAAAAGTTACATGTCCGATATCGTGCAGTAGACGCCCTTCCATCACCTCATTGAAATGAGTTACAACATCCTCAGGGGTTTCCACGCCAAATACCCGAATGAAAGCAGTTTTAACCGCCGGATCATCATCCTCAGCCTTGAAGCGAGGCTTTTTCCTGAGGCCGAGATGGCACAGAAATAAGGAACTGGCCTCCCACTCCCAATTGCGAGCCGTGTTGAGGCATAGCCTGGAGCGCTGCTGCATCTCTTCTTCGGGAATGAATGTGCCAAAAGTGGTTGTCGGATCTGTCGAGGTGACGACGGATCTGGCATCCACTCTGATTAATGGCCCCTCCATGCCGGTAGGTGCAACCTCGACACCGACAGCTGCGCCGCCCTCCATGATAATGCGTCTGACTTCATGGTTTTCCAGAACCTCCATACCTGCGAGAATCCCCGCTTTCTGTAGAGTAGAGGACAGACGGTGCGACCCACCGCGTACCAGTGTGGCGTTCAACATGCGGTTGAAGTAAAGGGGTACCAGATAGCTTGAGTTGGTCTCGGAAGGATCGATGCCCCACATACACACCAGATAGAGCAATAGTGCGCTCAGTTCAGGGGTTTCAAAGCCCCAGCTGTGGCAGATCTCTAGCGGCGTCAGTTCAGACACTTCAAGAACCTTCTTGCCTAGTTCGCTTTCCATATAGGTACCGGCCAGCTCTGCGGAGCCCACCGGTTTACCGTAGGTTGCCGGAATCAGATATTCATTAGACATCTGCTCATATTCAAGATAAATTTCACGGAACCGTTCCGCATCTCGTGGTGACACTCTACAGATGGACTCGACGCTTTTTTCCAGATCGGCATGCAGCGTAATCGCCGTACCATCCTTCTTCAGAATGGCTGCCGACACATCCGGCCTGATATAAACGCAACCATCCGCCTCCAGCCCGAGATCCTTGTATGGCGGCGCCACATCCAGCATCATCATATAATTGGCATGGAGGTTGAACCGAAACCCGGAGAATTCCTCAGTTACCAGGGCACCACCGGTTTCATGGCGTCGTTCCACGACAATAACCTTGGCACCAGCTCTGGCCAGATAGGCCGCAGTGGTAAGGCCATTATGCCCCGCTCCTATCACCACAACATCGCATTGTTTGACTTCAGACATTTGAATTATCTCCTATTGATAGATACTTCTTCAGCTATTGCTCTATGCTCAGTCGACGCTAATCCGCCGCTCGACGCCTTCCCGGCGCCACAGCTCTTTTGCACCATCCATCGCCTTGGCCTGCCACCAATCCGGTCTTGTCATCCCCAGATCGCCGACAACTTCACAGGCGGCAACATAAGCAGACCCCAGGTGGGTAAAATTCGATGTCGCCAGCGACTGACAGATATACAGACTGTCAATTGGTGTTCTCGGCGCGTCACACCCCGCAAAGGGCTTCCAGCTCCACATTTGCGACTCGGTAGTGGCACCACTGGGATGCATATTGCCAAACGAGTGGGGGTTGCGGCGCACGTAATCATGGGGGGTATTTACATAACGCCCCACCTTGGCAGTCTTCAGGTTTGGCAGGTACTGAACCAGAACCTCCTCAACCTTGTCGGCGTAGGATTCTCTGATGTCATCCCAGGCGCGAGGTCCACCCAGGGAGTTCAGTTTGTAGGGTACGAAGCACCAGGACATGACCGTAAACATACCGGGAGGCGCCTGGGTAGGATCGGCGATGCAATAATTGGCGCAGCCACCCCAGGCGACAGGGGGATCAGGCAGAATACCACGGACATCGCAATGATCGAACAGCGTGGTCGCCTCGTCCACGGTTTCAGCGCCGAAGTTGAATGAAAAGGTATTATTGGCCTCGGGGAATTTTTCTGCACAGGCAAAATTGGGGCGCTCATTCATCACATAATAATTGGTAAACAAGGTGCCACCACGATAGTCGTAGCGCTTCAGGGAAGCCCGTACCGATGCCGACAAGTGCTCTTCACCCACCATATCGAAGAAGGTCGTCTGGGCACTAAGATCGCTGATCACCGCTTTGGTGGCGGTGAATGCGGTATCCGGATAACAGGATAGGGATGATAAAACGACGCCCTTGGCCTGTTTGTCTTCAATTACAATTTTGTCAACTGGACAGTTGTAGAAAATCTTGCCGCCGTGGGTAACGAAACACCGCACCAGCGAATGAACCACATCATGGCTGCCACCCCGTGCGGTATAAAAAGACGAGGTGAAGCCACAGAGGGTGACAAGAATCGATATCGGTCCTGCCAACCGGCTCTTGAGATCGTCTGCAGCCATTGCCGCCGAACTCAGCACACCCACCTTGATTTGCTCATGCTCGAACAGAGAATCGACAAACTCGAAGCCGGTCATCCACAGCCAGTCTTTGGGGAACACAGGCACGTCACTGAATTGTTCGAGAAATTGCAGGAAGCTCTCGTCAGTATGCTTCGAGCACAACGCCTGCTGGAGAAGATCGTCTTGAAAGGGGGCAAGGAAGTTGGTGATTTTACGGTAGATTTCGGCATCCTTTGGCGAAATGCGCTTCCACATTTCATAGGTCTTGCGCACGTCATACCAGCCAAACATGGCCGCATTGCCATCGAGAAACGGATAGAAGTAGCCATACTCGGCACCGGGCGGTTTGCACAGCTCCAATCCGAACTTTTCGAGCTCCAGGTCAACCATGGCCGGCCCGAAGTGGGTCACCAACAGTGACGCGTGCATATTCAACTTCACACCTGGGAAGAGAACTTCTTCAGTGGCACAGAAGGTTCCGGACTCGTCTCTACGCTCAAAAATCGCCACGCTGAGTCCGGCCTTCTGCAGATATGCGCCGGTAGCCAGACCATTCAAACCACCGCCCACGATGATTATGTCGTATTCACTCTTTGGATTTGACATGATTGTTTTACTCCTCCAGTACTTGACCGAAAGGCGATAAACAGTGGATTTTTTATCCTCTTATCGCCGCACCAGGACCCATTAAATGAATCCCTTATATAGCTTTTAAAGCTGAACTCTGGGCTTTTTTACCTGTGCACACTTGAGTCAGGCTTGGTCACTATATAAGCACGCTTGTTTTTTAAAAACGATACGCAAGCTGTCAGCAAAAGTTATAGATTCTGTCACAACTTATATAAACGACAGAAATAATAGCGAAACTTGATCTTGATCAATTACGGTTTTATTTTTCGGCGACCATTGCCTGTAACAGGACACAAGGCTATAGAAAGCACAACGAATTTAAGGATATGGAGAGTGCAATGAATTTAAGGATATGGAGAATGTAATAAATTTATTGTTATCGGTGATGGCTTGGCGACCTCTGTTCAGATCCGCAGTGCCTTAACAGTCCCTTGTGGTGTAACTGGATCAATTGTTTGCACCGTTTTCTGCAATGCATGTCGCCAGGGCTTGCGGGCATCTTTTTTCCCATGGCTAACCAGACACAGATTACTCATCAAAGCACGCGGAGAATTGGTGCAGGATCTATAAAAAAACCCGGCAAACTGGCCGGGTTTTTGTCTTGCATTGTTGTGCAAAGGAGTGCTCTTAGGGCAGCAATACCGGCTTGATACAACCACCTTTGAGCTGTTCGGTTACCGCTGTGTTGATGTCATCAAAGGCAAAGGTTTTGCACAGTTTATCGAAGGGAAAACGGCCATCCATATAAAGATCCACCATTTCCGGAATAAACTGCGCCGGATCGGCATCGCCTTCGGTAATGCCCATCACCTTGATACCTTTGGACAACATGGCAATGACATTGAAACTCAAGGATGGCTTGTCGGCTTTGGGAATACCCACCAGCCCCAGGGTGCCGAGCTGAGCCATGGCGGGAACAATACCGTCGATGACAACCTGCAACGCGGTGGTGTCAAAGGCGTAATTGAGTCCTTCGGGAGCAATGGCGAGAATGGCGGCGGTGAGATCTTCTGTGGCCATGGGGTCGATGGCGTGGGTGGCGCCCAGGGACAACGCCAGTTCACGGCGGCTGGCGTGGGGTTCTACCACAATAATTTTGCTGCAACCCTGAACCGCGCCGCCCATAACAGCCGCCAAGCCCACAGTGCCACCACCGGCAACCAGCAGGGTGCTGCCTTTTTTCGCGGCAAAGGCTTTGATGATGCTGCCAGCGCCGGTCTGAATACCACAGCCCAGGGGGCCGAGCAGTTCCAGGGGCGCATCGTTGCGCACTTTGATGGTATTCGCCTTGTTGGCAATGGCATAGGTGCCAAAGGATGACTGGCCAAAAAAGTGGCTGCCGATGTCTTCGCCGTCTTTATGGAGCGCCTTGGTGCCATCGAGGCGCCCGCACAAGAAGTTCAGCGGCATGAAGTTGTTGCAATAGCTGGGGTGGTGTTCTTCACAGGTATGGCAGGTGCCACAGGCGTGGAAAGAGAGCACCACATGGTCGCCAGGCTGGAGGCCGGTGACATTGCTGCCAACTTTTTCGACGATGCCTGAGCCTTCGTGACCGAGAACCACCGGCAGGGCAACCGGCAAGTCCTGATCCCTGGCGGCGATATCCGAGTGGCAAACGCCAACACCGACAATTTTGACCAGAACCTCATCCGCCTTGGGGTCGTCAATGGTGAGTTGCTCAATGGCGAAATCCTGGCCAGGATTGCGCACAACTGCTGCTTTAATCGTATTCATCTTATCGCCTTTTATTAACCGAGTTTAATGCAAACTGATTTGGATTCTGTGTACATCAGGACACCATCTTCGCCCACTTCACGGCCAAGCCCGGACTCCTTGAAACCGCCGAAGGGCATGGCGGGATCGACAACGAAGTAACAGTTGGTCCAGACAGTGCCCGCATCCAGGGCTTCAGCAAACTGATGGCAGGTATTGATGTTTTGCGACCAGACATTGGCACCGAGGCCATAGCGGCTTGAATTGGCCAGCTGGATCGCCTCCTCCATGGTACTGAAAGGCGTTGCAGACAGCACCGGACCAAAAATTTCTTCCTGAAACACGCGGTGATTGGGCTTGGTATTGGCGAGAATGGCCGGCTCCACATAATAACCTGGGCCTCTGGTGTTGCCGCCGGTAAGGAGTTCAGCGCCCTCTTCCTGACCGACACGAACGTATTCCATAATGCGGTTTTGCTGTTGCCGTGACACCACGGGACCAATCATGGTTTCGGGATTCATGCCATCGCCAATAGGCAGGTTTTTCGCCACTTCAGCGATGCCGTTGAGCACCACATCGTAGACATCCTTATGAACCAGAAGCCGTGACCCGGCAAAACAGGTTTGTCCTGAATTGAAGAAAATGGACATGGCCGCGCCGGGAATGGCCTGTTCCATATCGGCATCGGGCATGATGATGGTGGGGGATTTGCCCCCCAGCTCCAGACTGACCCGTTTCATGTCATCCGCAGAGGTGCGCAGAATATGCTTGCCCACAGCCGTAGATCCCGTGAAGGCCACCTTGTCGACATCGGTATGGGAAATCAGCGCTTGACCGGCTGTTTGTCCGTAACCGGTGATGATATTCAATGCCCCTTCGGGAAGCCCGGCTTCCAGCGCCAGCTCCCCCAGACGAAGGGCTGTGAGAGGCGTAATTTCGGAGGGTTTCAACACCATGGTGCAACCAGCGGCGAGCGCTGAGGCGACTTTCCAGGCAGCCATGGCGAGGGGATAATTCCAAGGCACGATTGCACCGATAACCCCCACAGGCTGGCGCAATGTATAGGCGAGATACTGGCTGCCATCGCCGGAAACCGGCAGGGTTTTGCCATAAATTTTGGTGCACCAGCCGGCCATGTAACGGAAGATTTCAACAGTTGAGGGAATATCCACCATCAGCGCCAGGTGCTTGGGCTTGCCATTGTTGAGGCATTCCAGTGTTGCCAGTTCGTCGGCATTGTCTTCAACCAGCTGGGCAATTCTTTCGAGAATTTTACTGCGATCTATCGGCCGCATACGACGCCAGGCTGGATTATTGAAGGTGTTTCTGGCCGCGCGAACGGCGCGATCCACGTCGGTTTCAGTGCCGTCCTGAACCTGGGTAAAAACATCGCCGGTGGCGGGGTTGATCAGTTCGATGTGTCCGCCCCCTGAAGCGTCCTGCCACTCGCCGCCGATAAGCAATTTCCGGTTTGGTAACTTGATTGATGCAATAGTGTTCATTATCGATCCCTATCTGAAATAAATCGTTTACCGCCAGCCACACAGACTCTGAAAACTTAACCGTCGGCGGCGTTGACCACAAACGTTGATGGCGCCTGTCTACTGGCAAATTTTGGGTAATTTATGCGTATTCCTGGTTTCCGAATTCTCGGCAAGCCATGCTTTATAGGGTTTGACCTGTCGCAGGTGTCAAACCTCGATCACTCGAGCGCACAGGGCGCCCCCGCCCACCACTCTGCCTGCTTTTCACCATCGATTCCCGATGACAACAAGGTCTTTAAGCGACTTGACCTGCAAACCAGCTTCCCCTCCTCAATTATTGACAGGGCAGTCAGTAAGCAGCCCTACAATTAAACAGCTTACGGAGTTTGAATTCAAGTGACTGAGCAAGTGACGGCGTCACGCCGTGACTCTCGCCGAAGAAAGAAAAAGGAAAGTAACTATTTACGGCATCATTGCCAGCGCCACCGGGTTCAGGTCAAGAGGCGCTATTCAAGGGAAAGGGCTTATAAAAAAGGCTTGGGAAAGAAACCGGCAATTTCAGTGAATGGCTTTTCAATGAGCGGTTTAATGGGTGGCAAAGGCTGTCAACGAGCCAGTGACAGCCCGTTTAACGATGCGAGTGCGGATTGACCTGAAAACTGCATCAATCCAGCCTCAAATGCGGGTTAGCGGCGAGCCCTGCGGAAAGCTTGGCGGCTCAAAGCTCCCGTCGCTGCCATTAAAAAATATCCGCCGTCAGTAACAGCACCAATCCCATCATGGAATAGACGGGCAGAGTCAGGGTTAAAAACATACCAATGTTCTTTTTCATTTCTGTGTCCTTATATTTATAGTCACTGCTGCTTTATAGCGAGCTAATTTTGGTAGCACCTTGCGTAAATGCCTTGAGACCTTGGCGCACCTGGGGTTCAGCCTATTGCACATCAAGCCACCTGCCAAGCCAAGCTACCAAAAAAGGGGTATACCCCGCAAGCGGGCGCTGTTATTTTTGCCGAGCTGGCTCTGACACCTGCCCATGTGTTACTGTTTTTAACAACTGGCACGCCGACGTGTTACTTGAGGCGACCCTGACTGCGGTTGCGGAAATAGCATTAGTCACCGCAGGGAAAACAGGGCAAGTGAAAAAACCGTTTGGAATCCCGCCCTGGTATTGCCAAAATACGCCTCCACCAACACCGGCCAGCCATCAAGCAAACCCATGTCCTATCCCAGTCCAGACCCAAGCTATTTACTGGAGGTTCACGACCTGCGCAAGGTTTACCGCAACCTCACCGCTGTCGCAGGCATCAGCTTTGGTATAAAACCGGGCATATGCTTTGGCCTACTCGGCCCCAACGGAGCTGGCAAAACCACCACCATCGAGATGATGGAGGGCATCACCAAACCCAGTAGCGGCAGAATTCTGTATAAGGGGGAAACCCCCAGCAAACAATTTGCCCAGCAGACGGGTATTCAATTTCAGTCTACAGCCTTGCCGGACTATCTTTCCGTCACTGAGGTGCTCAAGCTCTTCCACAGCTTTTACACAAAATGCGTCAACATTGGCGATCTCATTGAACAGTGCGCCCTTGGCGAATTTGCCAACCGCGAGGCCAACAAACTGTCGGGCGGCCAAAAACAGCGCCTGTTGTTGGCGCTGGCGCTTATCAACGATCCCGAAATCGTCTTTCTCGACGAACCCACCACGGGGCTAGACCCCCAGTCCAGAAGGCGTTTCTGGCAGCTGATCGAGGATATCAAAGCCAGGGGCAAAACCATTGTCCTCACCACCCACTACATGGACGAGGCGGAACTACTCTGCGACGATCTCGTCATTATGGATCACGGCCGCATTGTCGATCAGGGCTCGCCGCGGCGCCTGCTCAACAAACATTTGCCCCACAAGCGGGTCTGTATCGAAAACCCCGGCAACAGCATTCGTCTCGATCAACTGAGTGGCGAATTGATTGTCGGCGAAGATGAGCTGGAAATTATCACCACCTCCGTGGAGAAGTCTCTTCAGGAACTGATGACCCAGGCGGTGGATCTGTCCTCTCTGCGGGTGCGCAACCCGACCCTGGAAGACCTGTTCATCAAACTCACCGGCCACCAGCTCAGGGAATAACCGCTCTATATGAAAGAATTTTTTGCCCTTTTTATCGCCCGCAATCGGGAGTACTACCGGGATAGAGCCGCCATCGGCTGGGCTTTTCTGTTCCCGTTGCTGGTGATTGTCGCCTGTGCCCTCGCCTTTTCCAACCCCGACACCTCCCTGTTTACCGTTGGTGTTCACGGCGATTTTTCTCGCGACAGCAAAGTGCAGGAGTTTCTCCGCCAGCCCTACGTCAAAACCGTTACCTACCAGGATCTCGACAAAGGGCTGGTGCGCACCCGCCACCATCAGATTGACCTTTTGCTCAGCGATGACGGCGCCAAGCGCTACTGGATCAACACCGAATCCACCAGCAGCCAGGCGGTGGAACAGCTGTTCCTCGATCACAGCCGGGATTTCCAGCGCCAGCAAACCAGCGGCCGCAAAGTACGCTATGTCGACTGGGTGATTCCCGGCGTTCTGGGTATGAACCTGATGTTTGGCGCCCTCTTTGGCGTCGGCTATGTGATTGTGCGCTATCGCCACAACGGGGTGCTCAAGCGCCTTCAGGCCACGCCGGTCACCGCGCTGCAATTCCTCAGCGCCCAGATGGTTTCCCGCTTGCTTATTGTCATTGTGGTCAACGGAATTATTTTTGCCGGCTGTGTCATTTTTCTCGACCTTATCGTTCTCGGCAGCTATCTCAACCTGCTCTTGATTTCACTGCTCGGCGCCATGGCGATGATCTGCCTGGGACTGTTGATGGCCAGCCGCACCGCCAATGAAGAGCTGGCCGGCGGCATGCTCAACGTGTCTTCCTGGCCGATGCTACTGCTGTCCGACGTCTGGTTCACCCTGGATGAGGCGCCACTCTGGATGCAAAACCTGGCGACCATTATGCCCTTGACCCACATTGTCAAAGCCACCCGCGCGGTAATGATTGAAGGAGCGACGCTAATGGAGGTCAGCAACCACCTGCTGTGGCTGGCAACCATGACATCCGCCTGCCTGGTGCTGGCGGCCAGTCTTTTTCGCTGGCATACCCGCTAACAACAGGGATTGCGCCATCATTTGCCGGTGATTTTTTTTATTTTGTGGATGACAAAAACCAGTAAAAAGGCAAGCAGGGCGAGAGCCACCACCATAATCAGAATAACCAGCAAGCCCGACCACAGCTTTTCTGCGGGCACCCCCCATATTTTTACGGAACCCACCAAAAACGCCGCGCAGGCCATCAACATGGTTAAAAAGGCAAATACCCCTTTTGACTGGCGTCTTTTCACTGTTTTTGCTCCTTTAAAAAACTCAGGAAAGCGGTTTCATCAAAAACTCGAATACCCAGTGCTTCGGCTTTCGTCAATTTCGAACCAGCTCCGGGCCCTGCCACCACTGTATGGGTATTGGCGGAAACACTGCCGCTAACTTTGGCGCCCAGAGCCACCAGCTTATCTTTTGCCTCTGCCCTGCCCATGGTTTCCAGGGTGCCGGTCAGCACCCAGGTTTGCCCCTTGAGGGGCTGGCTGGCCGCATCGGGTTTGGCCATTTCTGGCCAGTGGATACCCGCACGACGCAAAGCGTCAATGATGGCGAGGTTGTCACTGGCATCAAAAAACTCACGAACGAAATAGGCGACGACAGGACCCACGTCCTCGACGTCCTGCAAAGCGTCTTCGCTGGCGCTGGCAAGGGCTTCCAAAGAACCGAAATGGACGGCGAGACCCTGGGCGGTGGCCTCGCCCACTTCGCGAATACCCAGAGCGTACAAAAATCGCGGCAAGGTGGTATTTTTGGACGCTGCAATTGCCGCGAGGAGGTTTTCCGCCGATTTGTCGGCCATACGCTCCAAGGACGCCACTCGGCTTTTGTCCAGCTGATAAAGATCCGCCACCGAGGCAACCAGACCGGCGTCCACCAGCTGCTCCACCAGTTTGTCGCCAAGGCCGTCGATATCCATGGCCTTGCGGGAGGCGAAATGTTTGATGGCTTCCTTGCGCTGGGCGGCGCAGACAAGACCGCCGCTGCATCTCATAATGGCTTCAGAGCCTGATTTTTCCACCGGGGAGCCGCACACAGGGCAGTGTTCGGGGAAAATGATTGGCCGCACATGGGTACTGCGCTCCTCTTCCACAACCCTCACTATCTGGGGAATCACGTCCCCGGCGCGACGCACAATCACCCGGTCGCCAATGTAAACCCCGAGACGCTCGATTTCATCCCTGTTGTGAAGGCTGGCGTTGCTGACAGTGACTCCGCCGACAAACACCGGCTCAAGGCGCGCCACCGGGGTTACCGCGCCGGTGCGCCCCACCTGAAACTCCACATCCAGCAATGTGGTGGTCATTTCCTGGGCGGGAAACTTGCGGGCAATGGCCCAGCGCGGCGCGCGGGCGACAAATCCGAGGCGCTCCTGAAGTGTCAGATCATTGACTTTATAGACGATGCCATCGATGTCGTATTCCAGGGTATCCCGCAGACTGGCAATGCTTTCGTAAAATTCAAAGCACTCGTCAAGGGTATTGGCAACACGAATCAGGGGATTGACCGGCAATCCCCAGGCTTTGAGCCGGGCAAGCATATCGAGGTGGCTGGCGGGCATATCGCCCCAGCCTTCCGTATAACCGACGCTGTAGGCAAAAATGGACAAAGGTCGAGCAGCGGTGATTTTTGAATCCAGCTGGCGCAGGCTGCCGGCGGCGGCATTGCGGGGATTTACGAAGGTTTTTTCACCGCGGGCGCGAGCGTCGTCATTAAATTGCTCAAAACCCGTTCTCGGCATGTAGATTTCGCCCCTCACTTCGACAGCCGTCGGAATTGCGTCCCCTTGAAGCCGAAGGGGAATGGCGGCGATGGTGCGCACGTTGGCGGTAATATTCTCGCCGCTGCGGCCGTCACCGCGGGTGGCGCCGCGCTCAAGGCAGCCATTGCGGTAAAGCAGGCTGACGGCGACACCATCAAGTTTCGGCTCGCACACATAGGCCACCGGGTCGCGACGGTTCAGGCGTTCGCGAATACGGCGGTCAAAATCCTCCACCTCCCCGTCGCTAAAGGCATTGTCCAGGGACAGCATGGGCTGGAGGTGCTGTGCCTCTGCAAAGGCCGACAGCGGCGCCGCTCCGACCCGTTGCGACGGCGAGTCCTCCGTTTTTAAATCGGGAAACTGATCCTCAAGAGCCTGCAGCTGACGCAGGAGGTGATCGTACTCCTGATCGCTTATCTGGGGGTCATCGAGGCTGTAGTAGCGGTAATTATGGTGATGGAGGAGCGCACTGAGGCGCTCAATCTCGATTCTGGCCTGTTCTCGAGTCACGGGTTTTCTATCTAGTGAGAAAGCGTAAATGAACGGCGGGTATATTCAATAATTTGCTGGCGATAGTGCTCGATGGTTTGCTTGGTGAGAGCGCTGCGGGTTTCATCCTTGAGCTCGCCGCTGAGGGTCTTCGCCAGCGCCTGGGAGGTTTTAATGAGCTGGCCAAAGCAGTCCAAAGGATTTTTCAAGCCCTCAAGGGGCATAAACAATGTCACCCCCGGCGTGGTGAAGGTCTCCATGGCCGACAGATCGAAAACCCCAGGCTTCACCGAATTGGCGAGGCTGAAATGCACAGGGCCAGAACCGTTTTCCGACTCATGGCGATGGAAAATTCCCATATCACCATAGCGAAGGCCGTTGGCGAGCAGGGCGTCGAGGAGCTGGGGGCCTTCAAAATGAGCATCTTTTTTCGCCATCACATGGAGAACGATGACCTCCATGACATCTTTGGCATTTTTCTGATCGGCGGCTTTTGCGCTGCGGGATGCTTTCCCCGCCGGCGACTCTTTGACAGGCTGGCGATCGCCACCGCTGGATCTATCCTGCGGTGAGCTTTCCTCCCAGAAGGGCTTGCGACGGTCTTTTCCAACGACAGGTTCATGCTCCGGCGTTGGCTCGAGATGAAAGGGTTTGCCTCTGACATCAGGCTCGGGGGCATCCCGCTGAGCCGTCAGAGGTCTGCGGCCTGGAATTTCGTCATCGCTGTCATCGATAGCAAATTCATCGAGAGATACCGGGCGCTCCTGGGAATCTTCAGGGTATTCCGCGCCTCTGTCAGCAAAAGAGGGCTGGACAGGATAATTTTCCTCTATTTCGTCATGAATCGGGGAATCATCAGCAATGTCGCGACTAAAGTCGGGGGGGCTGGCGGAAAAGTTATTGTCGGCGCGAACCTCAACGGCAGCTCTTTCGAGATCGGCAGCCGGTTTAAAGGTGTGAACATTGCCAGCGCGGGAGGAATCGCGACCGATCTCCCTGTAGGCGGTAGTGCATTTATCTGCATTGCTCTGCTGATACCGCTTGATATTGTGGGAAACTTCCTCTGCCTTCTGCTCATCGCGGCGGGTGACCCTGACTTCACCGGTCAGCAATTCCGTCGGCAGCTCGCCGACATCTTCATCGTCAAAAATGGATTGCTTGCGCCGGGAAACTCTCAGAGTACCGTTGCGAGCCTGTTTTACTCTGCGCAGTCCATCGAGGAGAATCCCCAGGATAATGACGATACCCAATAAGATGAGAATTTCGCGTGTGCCAAACTCCATGCAATCCTCTGGTTCAGAAATTTAATGAAATTACGTTTTAACGATTACTAATAATCTGCAAGTTTGACCTGAAAACGTCTGCGGGGGAAGCGCCAATAGCGTGACAGCGTTTTCATTACCCGCATTTCCATCTAAAGGTCATGCAGGTCCGAGCGGAGTTCCATCTCTATCAGCTTCAAAAAGCTGGCGACCATTGTAAAAAAATATGTCGCCAATAAAAACCGCCAGCGGCATTTTGCCAAAATTTGGCGGCGCCATCAGGCCTCTGCCAGTTCCACGGCCTTGTCCACATCCACAGTCACCAGCCGGGAAACGCCGGGCTCGTGCATGGTGACCCCCATAAGATGCTGTGCCATTTCCATGGCGATTTTGTTGTGGGTGATGTAAATAAACTGCACCTGGGAGGACATCTCTTCCACCATGCGCGCATAGCGGCCGACATTGGCGTCATCCAGGGGGGCGTCCACTTCGTCGAGCATGCAGAAGGGCGCGGGATTAAGGCGAAAAATGGAAAACACCAGGGCGATGGCCGTGAGTGCTTTTTCTCCGCCGGAGAGCAGGTGAATGGTGGTGTTTTTCTTGCCCGGCGGCCTTGCCATAATGGACACACCGGTATCGAGAAGGTCATCGCCAACCAGTTCCAGATAGGCGTGGCCGCCGCCGAATACTTTGGGAAACAACTCCTGCAGGGAACTGTTCACCGTATCAAAGGTTTCCTTGAACCGGGTTCTGGTTTCGCGATCGATTTTGCGAATGGCATTTTCCAGGGTTTCAAGGGCTTCCTCGAGCTCCGCATTCTGGGCGTCGAGATAGGTTTTACGTTCCGATTCGGTTTTATATTCCTCGATGGCCGCCAGGTTGATGGCGCCAAGACGTTGAATGCGCCCGGCGAGGCGTTCCAGCTCCTCCTCCCACTGGCGGGGATTGGCACCTTCTTCCAACTCTGACAGCAATACCTGAAGATCGTAGTTGTGGGCACTGATCTGCTCAACAATGGTTTTGCTGCGGGTATTGATTTCCTGGGCGGCAAGGCGGGTCTGCTCCAGCTCGGTGCGCTTGTGCATAATTTGCTGTTCGAGCTGACTGCGGCGGGTTTCGCGCTCCCGCATGGTCTCTTCCACCGCTTCAAGCTGGCGACGGGCGTCCGCCAGTTTTTTCTCAATGGCGAGGCGTTTTTCAAGGCGCTCTTCCAATTGCAGCCCGAGTTCGTCGGAAGGGTCGTCCTGGGTATTGAGGGCAGCCTGAAGTTGTTCTCTGCGCTCCTCAAGTCTCGCCACCTGAACTTCAAGGCGGGCGATACTTTCTTTTACCGCACTGAGCTGGGTGCTGATGGCGCTTTCGCGCATGGCCAGCTCGTGGAGCCTGTCGCGGCCGTGGCGGGCACTTTGCCGCGCCTGATCGAGGCGATTGCGGCAGTCATCCCTCTCTGTGAGCATGGCTTCCCGCTCCTGGGTGTGGGTTTCCATAATATCCAGAGCAGCCTGCAACAGCTGGCGCGCTTCGCCGAGATTTTCCTGTTCGGTGCGCTGCTGCTGGCGAATATCTTCAAGTTCCGCTTCGGCGCGGCTACGGCGAGCACTGAGCTGGTCGATTTCCATTTTGCCGGCGCTGACCCTGGAGCGCAGTTCGGCGTATTCCCGCTGCCGCTCGGAGATTTCACGGGACAGGTTTTCCCGCTGGCCTTCAAGGCTTTTGAGCGCCATTTCACTGTCAGCCTGGGCAGTTTCGAGGCTTTGCAACTGGGCAGATAGCTGCTCCAGTTCGACGCCCAGGGCTTCCAGTTCCTGCTGGCGCAAAAGCACACCGCTGGCGGCATTTTTTTCCCGGGAAATCCGTATCCAGTTAGCCCCCATCCAGATACCGTCACGGGTGATGACGGACTGCCCCCCTGCCAGGGTTGGGCGCAGTTGCAAGGCGTCGGCGAGGGTTTCGACGCCGTAGACGGCGGCAAGCACGGCGATATTCTGTCCCTCGACCACAGCGCCAAGACAGATGGCATTGGCAGGGTTTGCCGCTGTTGAACCAACCCGTTCATCGACGAGAATAAGCTCGCCCTGGGAAAGCCGAGCAAGGGGTTCAATATAATCATCGAGATTGTCGACACAGACCGCCTGAAGATAGCCCTCAAGCACCGTTTCCACGGCGGTTTCCCAGCCTGATTGGACGCGAAGATTTTCCGCAAGGCGGCTGGCTGAGCCCAGATGCTGCTGCCGCAGCCAGTCCTTTTCGCCACCGTTGTCATCCAGCGCCGCCTGTTGCAGCGCCTCAAAGGACGACTGCCGCCCTTTGCTGGTCTGAATTCTTTCCCGCACCTGCCCCAGTTCCCGGCCGCAGGCCTGATAAGACTGGCGCGCCTCATCGATGGTCACCGTCAATTGCGTCAACTCTGCCTGTTTTTCGCCGTTGACCAGCTCCAGTTCCGCCAGCTGCTCTTCCAGGAGGGCAACCTCTTCTTCGGCGGGACTGATATTGAGATCCTGGTGCTCGCTTTCGAGGCGGTGAATGCGTTCGGCAAGCCTCCGCAGTACCTGTTCGAAATGCTGAATACGGGACTGCTGCACTTCGGCTTGCTGGCGGGGCTCTGCAGCCTGCTGATTAAACTCATCCCAGCGGGTTTGCCAGCTGGCCATGGCCTCTTCCGCTTCCTGAAGGCTGTCGGCAAGGGATTCTTCACGGCCGTGCAGCTCTTCCAGTTGGGGGCTGATCTGCGCAAGCTCTTCATCCCAGATCTGGCATTTTTCCCGGTCTGCGCGCAAATGCTGTTCGGATTCGGCAAAGTTGCGCTCGGTTTGCTGAATATCATCCTGAAGCTCACGGGCGCGCTGGCGGGCGTGCTCTATGGTTTGTTCAATGCGGGCCACTTCAGCGCCCACGGCATAGAACTCGCCTTGCACCTCGTTGAAGGCATCGCTTTCATCGGTGTACTGAGTGCGCAATTTTTCCAGCGCGGTATCGCAGCCGCTGCGCTCGGTGACCAGGGCTTCAACGTCCAGCTCCTGGCGACTGATCTGGGACTGCTTGCTCTGAATCTGAACATTGAGTTCCCGCCAGCGCAGCGCCTGGAGCTGAGCCTTGAGGAGGCGCTCCTCCTTTTTGAACTCGGCATATTTTTCCGCCGCCTGCGCCTGACGCTCCAGCCGCTGCAACTGGCGACCCAGTTCTTCGCGAATATCGGTGAGGCGCTCCAGGTTTTCCTGGGTACGGCGCATGCGGCTTTCCGTGTCCTTGCGGCGCTCTTTGTATTTGGAGATACCCGCCGCTTCTTCGATAAAGACCCGCAGCTCATCGGGTTTGGCCTCAATCAGCCGGGAAATCATGCCCTGCTCGATAATGGCGTAACTGCGCGGGCCAAGCCCAGTGCCCAGGAAGATGTCGGTAATATCCCGGCGGCGGCATTTGTTGCCATTCAGGTAATAGTTTGACTGACCATCGCGGGTGACTTTGCGGCGAATGGAAATTTCACTGTATTTGGCGTATTCGCCACCCAGGGAGCCATCGCCATTGTCAAAAATAAGTTCGATGGACGCCTGCCCCACGGGTTTGCGCCCGCCGGAACCGTTGAAAATAACATCGGTCATGGACTCGCCGCGCAGGTGCTTGGCGGAACTCTCGCCCATGACCCAGCGCACCGCATCGATGACATTGGATTTGCCACAGCCATTGGGACCCACCACCGCGCAGAGGTTGCTGGGGAAATGCACTGTCGTGGGATCCACAAAGGATTTAAACCCCGCCAGTTTGATGCTTTTTAAGCGCATGGCAGACTCATATTCAGCTTTAGATAGACCAGTCCCTGTAAAGGTGCGACCGCATGGAAACTCCGCGCACCTGTGATTATTACCAAACGGCGAATTTTACACGCTGCAGCCGTTGCCACAAGGGACTAACCCGAATATTGCATCAGTTGCCGGAATTTCGGCCGGGTTAGGTAGGGCGACAGCAAAATAGATGTCCTCAGGAGCCTTGCGATGCCAGTTTTGCTTCAGCACAGGGGCATTTGCCGTTTGTCGGGTTATGCCCTGCAGACAAGCTAGCGCCGTTTCCAGATGGTACCGTCTTTGCTGTCTTCAAGCTCGATACCCTGTGCCTTGAGCTGGTCGCGAATCTCGTCGGAGCGGGCAAAATTTTTGTTGTTGCGGGCGTCGAGACGCTCGTCAATCAGTGCCTGAATCGCTGCAGCACTGAGACCGCCATCGTCGCTTGTGGCAACTCCCTGAAAAAAGCCGTCGGGATTGTCCTGGCAAATACCCAGGATTACCCCCAGGGCTTTCAGTTCAGAAGCAAGCCGGGCGGCAATATCCAGGGCGCTATCCCGTTTGGCATTATTGAGGTCGCGCACCAGATCGTAGAGCACGGCGATGGCCTCGCGGGTATTGAAGTCGTCATCCATGGCGGCGACAAAACGCTGGTAAAAGGGGCTGTTGTGCATTTCCCCTGTGGAGATGTCATAGAGACCGGTAACGCCGCGGAGGGCGGCATAAAACCGCTCCAGACCACTTTTGGCTTCAATCAGGTTGTCTTCAGAGTAATTGATAGGGCTGCGGTAATGGCTTGATATCAGGAAAAACCGCACCACTTCCGGGTGGTATTTGGCCAGCACTTCGCGAATGGTGAAGAAATTGCCCAGGGATTTGGACATTTTTTCGTCGTTAACCCGCACCGCTCCAGCGTGCATCCAGTAATTGACGTAGTGCTTGTGGGTGGCAGCCTCGCTCTGGGCAATCTCGTTTTCGTGGTGGGGAAACACCAGATCGGGACCGCCACCGTGAATATCAAAACTGTCGCCGAGGTGACAGGTGGACATGGCGGAGCATTCGATGTGCCAACCGGGGCGCCCCCAACCCCAGGGAGACTGCCAGCCCACCTCCTCTTCCGGTGCCGCTTTCCAAAGGGCGAAATCCCGGGGATCTTCCTTCAAGTCGCCAATTTCCACCCTGGCGCCTGCGAGGAGTTCATCGGGTTTCTTGCCGCTGAGTTTGCCGTATTCGGGAAAGCGCTTGACGCGGTAGTACACATCGCCGTTATTGGCCATGTAGGCGTAGTGATTGTCGATGAGATTTTGCACCATGTCGATAATATCCTCGATATGGGCGGTGGCTCTGGGCTCAATATCCGGCGGCGCCACCCCCAGGGAAAACTCATCCTCGTGCTGGGCGTCGATCATACGCGCTGTCAGCGCCGTGTAGGCTTCGCCATTTTCGTTGGCGCGATTGAGAATTTTGTCGTCGATGTCGGTGATATTGCGCACATAGGTGACATCCCAACCCCGCGCCCGCAAATAGCGGACTATGACATCGAAACTCACCATGACGCGGGCGTGGCCGATATGGGCATAGTCATAAACGGTGTTGCCACAGACGTACATTGAAATTTTGCCGGGTTCAAGGGGCACAAAAGGCTCTTTGGCGCGTTTCAAGGTGTTATAAATCTGTAGCGTCATGGGGTAGCGATCCTTGGGTTTGTTGCAAGTATAGAATTTATTTCCGGGTGTCCCTAAAAATAGGGATTTTTGCTCTCTGGCAAGGAAAGGCTGCGCACAGCGAACGGAGCATATACTGAAATATGTGACTGAGCGAGCACAGTCTTGACGCAGCCAGAGTGCAAAAAGTACATTTTTAGAGATGCCCTTCAGTCTTTCGACCAATTGTCCTTTAGCCCAATAGTCTGATTAAAAATCAGTTTGCCGTCGCCGCTGTGCTTGCTGTCGAGATAAAAATAGCCTTCCCGCTCAAACTGGTAGTGAATATCGAGATTGGCGTTGGCAAGGCCAATTTCGCCTTTGCAGCCGGTCAATATCTGCAGCGAATTTGGATTGATGCTGTCGAGAAAGTGCCTGCCGCCTGCTTCGGGAGAGGCCTCACTGAAGAGGCGATCGTAGATACGCAGTTCGCAATCGACAGATTCCCGGGCGGAGACCCAGTGAATCACGCCCCGGGGCTTGATGTCGTCCGGGGGATTTTCTCCCAAAGTGCCGGGGACGATGGTGGCGCGCACCTCCACCAGATTACCCTGACCGTCTTTCACCGCTTCGTCGGCGCGGATCACATAGGCAGAGCGCAGTCGCACCCATTCCCCCAGCACCAGGCGCTTGAATTTCTTGCGCGAGAGGGTTGTATCCTCACTGAAATCGTCGATATCGATATAAATTTCACGACTGAACGGCAACGTTCTGTGGCCGAGATCATCGCGATTGGGGTGACTGGGGGCGCTCAGGTATTCAGTCGCGCCCTCATCCACATTGGTCAGCACAACCTTCAGGGGACGCAGCACGCACATGGCGCGATGGGCGCTGTCATTGAGATCGTCGCGAATAAAGTGTTCCAGCTGCGCCATATCGACGGTGCCATCGGTTTTCGCCACCGCAAGGCTGTCGCAAAAATTGCGGATTGCCTCCGCCGTGACGCCGCGACGGCGCAGCCCGGAAATGGTTGGCATACGCGGATCATTCCAGCCATCGACGTGGTTTTCGTCCACCAACTGCTTGAGCTTGCGCTTGCTGGTCACGGTGTAATTGAGATTGAGGCGGCCAAATTCAAACTGTCGAGGTTTGCTCGGCACCGGCAGATTGTTGATAAACCATTCGTATAGAGGGCGATGGTCTTCAAATTCCAGGGTGCAGATGGAATGGGAAATGCCTTCGATAGCATCTTCCTGACCGTGGGCAAAATCGTAGGACGGGTAGATATTCCACTTGTCGCCACTGCGATGGTGAGCCATGCGCTTGATGCGGTAGAGCACCGGGTCGCGCAAATTCATGTTCGGCGACGCCATATCAATCTTTGCGCGCAGGGTCATTTTGCCCTCTTCAATTTCACCGCTGCGCATTTTTTCCAGCAGCGCCAGATTTTCGTCAGCGGGGCGATCCCGATAGGGGCTGTTTTTGCCGGGTTCTGTCAGGGTGCCCCGGTAGGCGCGGGTTTCCTCGGCGCTCAGCTCACACACATAGGCCTTCCCATTGTTGATCAGGTAAAGTGCCCACTGGTAAAGCTGCTCAAAATAATCGGAGGCAAAACGCACTTCACCGGCCCATTGAAAACCCAGCCAACGCACGTCTTCCTCAATGGCGCGAACAAACTCCTCACTCTCTTTTTCTGGGTTGGTGTCATCAAAGCGCAGGTTGCATTCACCGCCAAAGTGGCGGGCAAGACCAAAATTGATGCAGATGGATTTGGCATGGCCAATATGGAGATAGCCGTTGGGCTCTGGCGGAAATCGCGTGACAACCTTGCTGACAACCCCGTTTTCCAGGTCGCTTTTGATGATTTGCTGAATAAAATTGTGGCTTTGATTGGCGTCCATCGAAATCCTGTGTGCTTGGCCTGTCGTTGATCAATAGGATCGGGGCATTCAATTGCCAGCTTCACCCCGGAAAACCCGGCATTATAGCCGTCAGCAACCAGCGGAGAAACCAGACCGGGATATTTATCCGGTCGCATCCGGAAACCGGTTGTTTTTCAAAGGGGTTGGCACCACAGCGTTGCCAGACACTTGCGAGGTGTGGATTAACAGCAATCTTCAAACGATGCGACTGTCCCTGCTCTGCCAAAAAGGTTTGCGCAATTCGGTTTTAAGCACCTTGCCGGCACCGGACAAAGGCATGGGTTCGTCCCGGAAGCTGATGGACTTGGGCAGCTTGTATCCGGCAATTTTGTCGCGGCAGTGATCGATCAGCTCTTTTTCTGAGGGCGACTGCCCCTGGTGGACAATCACAATGGCGTGAACCGCCTCGCCCCAGTCCTCGTGAGGAATGCCAATCACCGCCACATCGGCAACCGCCGGGTGGCTGATCAGGGTATTTTCCACTTCCGTGGTATAGACATTTTCACCGCCGCTGATAATCATGTCTTTGACTCTGTCGGCGATAAACAGATAACCCTGATCATTGACGTACCCGGCATCACCGGTTGCCACCCAGCCGTTTTTGAGGGTTTTGGCGGTTTCTTCAGGTTTATTCCAGTAACCCAGCATGGCATTGGGGCCGCGCACCCAGATCTCTCCCGCCACACCCACAGGGCAGTCACTGCCGTCCTCGGCCACAATACGCACCTCACTAACCGCGGTGGGCAGGCCTGCGGATTTCAGTTTAATACCGCCCTCGCGGTGATCCTGCGCTGACAGGGTCGAGACCACCGGCGCCAGTTCTGTCTGCCCGTAAGCCTGGGTCAAACCCACCCGAGGCCAGACTTGAAGGCATTTTTTGAGGATTTCAGCGGGCATGGGAGATGCGCCATAAACCAGCATTTGCAGGGACGAGGCGGCAATTTTGTCGGCATCGGAATGATTGAGAAGCATCTTGATCATCGCCGGCACCAGAATAACGTGGGTGACATTTTCATTGAGGATGATGTCGACAACCGCGCCGGGATCAAACCTCGGCACCATGATATGGGTGGCAGCGCTGAGGGTTGCCGCATTGGAAACCGCCATATCCGCCATATGAAACATGGGCGCAGCGTGCAGATACACGCTGTTTCTGGACAGGGCAAAATCCGGCAGAGCGCCCATTGCACTGGCCCAGAGCGCCCGGTGGGGCTGCATCACACCCTTGGGAAACCCGGTGGTGCCACCAGTGTAGAAGATACCGGCGAGATCATCCCCCTGCCGCATAGAAGGCTTGCTGGGGTTGTGGCTCTGAATCAGTGTTTCAGCAGACACCGCCCAGGGCGGGCATTCAGCATCGCCCAGATAGACGCAGGCTTGCAGAGAGGGAACGCTTTTCAGCAAGGACTCTACCTGGCTGACGAAGGTATCGTCAAAAAACAGAATACGGCTGTCAGAATCGTCGAGAGCGTAGTGATTTTCGGCTTCGACCCAGCGGGTATTGAGGGGCACCAGGGTATAGCCCGCCCAGGAAATGGCAAACAGCGCCTCAAAATAGCGGTCGCTGTTCAGGCTCAACAACGCCACGGATTCCGCTTCGGCAGTGGCGTTGCCATCAACGGCCGCACGCCCGATGTCGAGATCCCTGAGCCCCGCCGCCAGCCTGGCAATACGGTCAACAAATTCTGTCCAGCTGTGCTCGCGACCATTGAATCTGGTGGCGATTCCCTGGGGATTGTGCCGGGCGGCACGCAAAATCATTGCGGGTAGAGAAACCATATCGACCTTTTTACGTTTATAATGTCAGCCATTCAAGGAATGGATTATAGCCAGAGCCCCACTGATTGCTAGCCAATACCAGGGGCGAACAGGCTTGTGGCAGGACAGCTGAGCGCCAACCTTCAATGCCGAGTTCGTCTCACCCACCCTATTCCGACAATTTTTCGTTCAACTTGGCCGCCAAAATCTTTATCATTGGCGCCGTAACCACACAGGAATGATTAATGATTACCCTACATACCAACTACGGCGACATTGTCGTCGAACTCAATTTTGACAAGGCACCCAAAACCGCTGCCAACTTCCTTCAGTACTGCCGCGACCAATTCTACGCCGGCACTATTTTCCACCGTGTTATCAACGGCTTTATGGTTCAGGGCGGCGGCATGGATGAAAACATGAAAGAAAAAGCCTCCCGCGCACCCATCGAAAACGAGGCTGACAACGGCCTTAAAAACGATACGGGCACCCTGGCGATGGCGCGCACCAACGACCCTCACTCAGCATCTTCCCAGTTTTTTATCAATGTGGCTGACAATGACTTTCTCAACCACAAGGGCAAAAACCTCCAGGGTTGGGGCTACGCCGTCTTCGGCCGTGTTGTCGATGGCATGGAAACCGTCAACAAAATCAAAGCAGTGCCCACCGGCAGTAAAGGCTTTCACCAGGACGTTCCCACCGAGCTGGTCATTATCGAGCGCGTCAGCATTTCTGACGCCTATGCCGACAAATAAATGTCGCAGCAAAAACCTCGACAACAATGACAGATCTGCTGATTTCCGATCTCCACCTGTCGCCAGAACGCCCGGCCATTACCCGGGCGTTTTTTGATTTTCTCGACAACCGCGCTCGACAAGCCCGCGGCCTCTATATTCTCGGCGACCTTGTCGAGGCCTGGATCGGCGACGACGACCCGGATCAACTCAGCAGGGATCTGGTGGCAAGACTTCGCAACCTCAGCGACAGCGGCACCGGTCTCTATATCCAGCACGGCAACCGAGATTTCCTTATGGGCAAACGTTTTGCCCGCGAGACCGGCGCAACCCTGCTGGGGGATTACCATATTATTGAAAACCCCGAGTACGCCAGCCTCGGCAGAATTCTCCTCTGCCACGGCGATACCCTGTGCAGTGACGATGTCGACTATCAGCGCTTTCGCCGCAAAGTGCGCAGGCCACTGAATCGCTGGCTGTTAGCACACCTGCCCTTGAAAAAGCGCCAGGCCATCGCCCGCAAATGGCGCAACCAAAGCAGCGCCGCCAACAGCAACAAGGCCGACAACATCATGGATGTCAACGGCGACACCGTTGCCGAGGTGATGCTCGCCTACAAGGCAAAAACCCTGATTCATGGCCATACCCACAGACCAGGCATTCACGATAACAAATTCGGAAAAAGAGTGGTGCTCGGCGATTGGGCAGAACAGGGCTGGTATGCCAGTCTTGAGGATGGCGGTGTGAAGCTTGACGCCTTTGCCATCACGACCTAGCACTCTTTCAATTTCATTTTGTCTTATCGAACTGCCATCGCCAGCAGGGCTGGCTCCTACCGAATAATCATTTATTTGTAGGAGCCAGCCCTGCTGGCGATGTCTGAAGATTATTTATGGTAGACAATATCAAATTGAAGCAACACGAGGAGACTTCCCCCAGGACTGCAATAAAACAGCAATTATTTTCCTATATAAAGGGCACATCTATTTATCCAGCCCTCAGGGTCCTAGATACTCTGGCCTTAATACACACCCTGCCCTATGCCTGTGCGCAACGTTTCAATTAACCCTATGCAGCAATCTGCCAGCGACCAACTTAAACGCATTCTGGAGAGCAATTGGCTGACAGCTGTTTTCCAGCCCATTGCCAATCTTGGCAAAAATAATGTCATTGGCTACGAAGGGCTGATTCGCGGCCCGGCAGGAACCGAACTCCAACCGGCGGCCGCACTGTTTGCGGCCGCCAACGCTCCCTGGCTGAGGGAGCGTCTGGAAATCGCTGCCATTGAACGGATTCTCAGCCAAGTGCGGCAAACACAGTCCCAGGGTTTTATCTTCCTCAATATCAGCGGCAATGTCCTCATCAATATCACCGCAAAATGGGGACTCCCACGATTTATCAGTTGGCTTGAACAGCAGAAAGTGCCACTGAGTAAACTCATTTTCGAGATCACCGAGCACGAACGCATCGCCGACGTGGAGCAACTTAAAGCTGTGACCACCAGCCTGCACGCCAGAGGTATAAGCTTTGCTCTGGACGATTTCGGCGATGGTCATTCCAGTCTTCGTGTTTGGGCGGAAATCCAACCCAGATTTGTCAAAATCGACAAATTCTTCACCGCTGATATCGCTAACATTGCCTATAAATCCAAAACACTTCACGCCCTTTGCCATATCTGCGAAACCCTGGGTGGAACCCTGATCGCCGAAGGCATTGAGAATGAAGAGCAACTTGGCGTCATCCGCGACTTGGGCATCACTCTGGGGCAAGGCTTTTATATCGCTCCTCCGGAAGCCGAACCAGCGACCCGCATATCAGCCGCCGCTGCCGCCACCCTCGAAAACAAGGAAGTCACAGTTCTCAGTGATAACTTCTTTCTCGGTTCACAGCAGGTCAATGCAGAAAAACTTTCAATCGCCGCACCCATCATAGAACCTGATGAACCCAATGAAACTGCGCTTCATATCTTCCAGACAAATCCAGAACTCCACGCCCTACCTGTTATCCGCGACCATATCCCGGTTGGGCTTATCAATCGCAGGGATTTCATGGAAAGATTCACTCGCGCCTATCAGAAGGAATTGCTCGGCCAACGCCCCTGCAGCCTGCTGATGAATCACAACCCCAGACTGCTCGAACGCAGCGCAAACATCAGCGAAATGATCGGACTGCTGACATCAGAAGATCAACGCTATCTTTTCGAAGGCTTCATCGTTACCGACAATGGCAGATATTTTGGCATTGGTACGGGAGAATTACTGGTGCGCACCGTCACTGCCCAGCGTCTTGAAGCTGCCCGGCATGCCAATCCCCTGACGTTTCTTCCGGGCAATATTCCCATCAGCCAACACATTGACAAGCTGTTACGCAATGGCAAACCATTTTATGTGGCCTACTGCGATCTCAACCATTTCAAGCCCTACAATGATCAATACGGCTACTGGCGCGGCGACGAAATGATCCGCCTTGTCTCGCGCACCATACTCAATACCATCAACAACCGAATGGATTTTATCGGTCATGTGGGCGGGGATGATTTCATTATCATTTTTCAGAGCCGAAACTGGGAGCAATTGTGTTGCGATATCATCGCCAGTTTCAATCTCCACGCCAGAGAGTTATACGACTCCCAGGAACTGGAGAACAATGGCATAACCGCCGAGGACAGGCACGGCCATGTAGTATTCTTTCCACTCACTACCCTGGCCATCGGTGTGGTGACAGTAAATCCTCCCTATTACCACCAGGCGGAAGACGTGGCCTCTGCAGCGGCGGCAGCAAAAAGGCAGGCAAAGAAAAGGAATATAGGTTTCTGGATTGCAGATACAAACCCTGCCCCCATCTCTGAAACTTAAGGGGAGGGAGAGGGTGATAGATCAAACGGGCAAACCTGAGTGGAAACGAAACTCATCGTCAGGGCTTTCGATCAACCTCTTTTCGGCCTCGGCAACAAGGGCAATACGGTCACTGATATCCACCCCGGCAACCTTTTTGGCCAGACTGAGATAATCCCGATAGTGGCGGCTCTCCGATTTCAGCAGCGAGGTGTAGAACTTTGCCAGCTCAGCATCCAAATGGGGCGCCAAAGCGGCAAAGCGCTCACAGGAACGGGCTTCAATAAAAGCGCCAATAATCAGAGTGTCCACCAATTTCCAGGGTTCCTGGGGACGTATCAGCTTGCGCAGTTCGGCGGCATAACGGGAGGCGCTGACGTGCACATAGGCGATATTGCGCGCCGACATGATTTCCAAAACCTGCTCAAAATGGCGCAATTCTTCCCGCGCCAGCTTCGACATTTTATTGAGCAGGTCGCTGTGATTGATATATTTATACATCAGCGACATGGCCGTGCCCGCCGCTTTTTTCTCACAGTTGGCGTGATCAATCAATAAAACTGACTGCTGGCGGAGAGCCTCTTCAACCCACAAAGCCGGAGTTTCACAGGCCAAAAAAGCCTTGATTTCAACGAGGGCGGGACTTTCTTTAGCTTCACTCATAAAACAATACTTAACTCGATAACCCAGGGTTGATAGCAACACGCCAATGGCCAGATAACACCGGCTTTCATCTGGCCGCTCGCGGACAGTCCTCGCAAAGCTTATTTTTTCAGCATTTTCTGCATATCTGCCTGCTGGGCGCGATCCAGTTCAATAACCAGCTCCCGCTCAGCCATGCGCCGCCGCCATGGGGACAGCACAGGGGACAACTCATCAATATTGACATCCAGACACCGACCGGCAATAAAGTCGGCAAAGGCGAGGCAATAATAGGCAAAAATATCTGCCGCAGAGAAGTTCTCCCCCGTCAGCCACGGCTTTACTGCCGCCAATTTCTCCAGCGCCGCCACCCCTTTTTTCAACTCAACGACAGCCCGTGATTTTCTGTGCTCCTCAAGTACTTTGCCACCAAATACAGTGGCCAGCAGTGGCCTTGCCGCACCATCGATGTATTTTTCAGATATGTGACAGAGGCGCCTGACTGCAGCTTTCTTGAACGGGTCTTTGGGAAACAGGGGAATTTCCGGATAGATATCCTCGAGAAATTCGACAATAACCTGGGTTTCCGAAATAAAGCCTTCCCGCACTTCAAGCACGGGGATTTTACCCAAAGGACTGATGGCGAGAAATTCCTCCGCCTGGGATGGCATGGTATAAATTTCTTCAAAATCCAGACCTTTTTCCAGCATCGCCAGTTTGACGATATTGTAGTAATTACTGAGCGGTGCACCGTAAAGTTTGAACATGAAAATGCTCCTTTTCAATTTTCTGTTGTTGCGCCCCTGGCTTGTTTCACACCTGGCATCTCTCTGCTTTCTGGCTGGCAGCGGCGGTTTATAACCTACGCCTTCCAAGGCAGGTGAACTATTATGGATTGCAGGCAGAAATGCAATGTCTCGCCAGTTGCGCAATAGCGGCGGAGTCTCACTCCCCGGGCCTTCCGTGGGCGTGCTCACCGCACCAGCGCTTCAAACCCTGGTTTTCACGGGGCAGTTTGGGAGCCGGAGAGTTGCCGCCCATGGGGTTGGCAACCAGAGGGACAGAGCACTGCACGTCTTCACTTGGTTATCATTAGCTTAGTAACCGCAGCAAATTTCCGGTAGAATTGTCGGCTGCGGGCTATCCGGCCCCCCATCGATGTGTGTCATCGATAGCCCCGACTCCGGCAACCACCGGGGCGGGTAAATCCATCAAATATGAGGACCTAACCGTGCTTGAAGCTTATCGCCAACACGTAGAAGAACGCGCTGCCGAAGGCGTGCCCCCCAAACCCCTGAACGCCGAATGGACAGCTGCACTGGTTGAGTTGCTCAAAGCGCCCCCCGCTGGCGAAGAAGAATTTCTGCTCGACCTGATCACCAACCGCGTACCGCCGGGCGTGGACGATGCGGCTTACGTCAAAGCCGGTTTTCTTACCGCTATCGTCAAGGGTGAAGCCTCATCCCCCATCCTCGGCAAAGAAAAAGCGGTCGAACTGCTCGGCATGATGCTCGGCGGTTACAACATCGCCACCCTGGTTGAACTCCTCGACGACAGCGCCCTCGCCGCTCTCGCCGGTGAACAGCTCAAGCACACCCTGCTGATGTTTGACGCTTTCCACGATGTTGAAAGCAAAGCCAAGGCGGGCAATGCCGTCGCCAAAGAAGTACTGCAGTCATGGGCCGATGGCGAATGGTTTCTGGCCAAGCCCGACGTGCCGGAAAAAATCACCACTGCGGTTTTCAAGGTCACTGGCGAAACCAATACCGACGACCTCTCCCCCGCTCCGGATGCCTGGTCGCGCCCCGATATTCCCCTCCATGCCCGCGCCATGTACAAAATGGCTCGCGACGGCATTACCCCAGACGAACCCGGTGTCGTTGGCCCCATCAAGCAAATTGAAGCCCTCAATGCCCGCGGCTACAAGGTCGCCTTTGTCGGCGACGTGGTGGGTACCGGCTCCTCGCGCAAATCCGCCACCAACTCGGTGCTTTGGTTCTTCGGCGACGACATGCCCGGCGTACCCAACAAGCGCACCGGCGGCATCTGTATCGGCAGCAAGGTTGCCCCTATTTTCTACAACACCATGGAAGATTCCGGCGCTCTGGTTTTTGAAGCCCCGGTGGACGAAATTCAACAGGGACAGATCATCGATATTTTTCCCTATGAGGGCAAAATCACCGACCACGACAGTGGCAAAGTTCTTTCCCAATTCGAACTCAAATCCCAGGTGCTGCTGGATGAGGTGCGCGCCGGTGGCCGTATCAACCTGATTGTGGGTCGCGGCCTTACCAACCGCGCCCGCGAGGCGCTTGGATTGGGTCACAGCGACCTGTTCCGCACCCCGGAACAACCCGCCGACTCCGGCAAAGGCTACACTCTGGCGCAAAAAATGGTAGGCAAAGCCTGCGGCATGCCCGGCGTTCGCCCCGGCACCTACTGCGAGCCGAAAATGACCACCGTCGGCTCCCAGGACACCACGGGACCCATGACCCGCGACGAACTCAAAGATCTCGCCTGCCTGGGTTTTCAGGCCGACCTCGTCATGCAGTCCTTTTGCCACACGGCGGCCTATCCCAAGCCTGTGGACGTGGATACCCAGCACACTCTGCCCGACTTTATTCGCAATCGCGGCGGTGTAAGCCTCCGTCCCGGCGACGGCATCATTCACAGCTGGCTCAACCGCATGCTGCTGCCCGATACGGTCGGCACCGGCGGCGACTCCCACACCCGCTTCCCCATGGGTATCTCCTTCCCGGCGGGTTCCGGCCTGGTAGCTTTCGCCGCTGCCACCGGCGTCATGCCCCTGGATATGCCCGAGTCTGTACTGGTGCGTTTTAAAGGCAAAATGCAACCCGGCATCACATTGCGGGATCTGGTGCACGCCATTCCCTACTACGGCATCAAAGCCGGCCTGCTCACCGTTGAGAAAAAGGGCAAGAAGAACATCTTCTCCGGCCGTATTCTTGAGATTGAAGGCCTCGACAATCTGACCGTTGAACAGGCGTTTGAACTCTCCGACGCCTCCGCCGAGCGCTCTGCTGCCGGTTGCACCATTAAAATGTCTGAAGACTCTGTGGCCGAATACCTGCGCTCCAACGTCACCCTGCTGCGCTGGATGATTTCCGAAGGCTACGGGGACCCCAGAACCCTGGAGCGCCGCGTGCGCAAAATGGAAGAGTGGCTGGCCAACCCGAGCCTGATGAGTGCCGACGCCGACGCCGAGTACGCTGCGGTTATCGAAATTGATCTCAACGACATCAAAGAGCCCATTGTCTGCGCCCCCAACGACCCAGACGATGCCCGCCTGCTCTCCGATGTCGCTGGCGACAAGGTCGATGAAATCTTTATCGGCTCCTGCATGACCAACATCGGCCACTTCCGCGCTGCGGGCAAAATGCTCGCCAAAGCGCCCGCGCTGTCCACCCGCTTCTGGATTTGTCCGCCCACCCGCATGGACGAGCACACCCTCATGGAGGAAGGTTACTACGCCATCTACGGCAAAGCCGGTGCCCGCACCGAAATGCCCGGCTGCTCCCTGTGCATGGGCAACCAGGCGCGGGTGGCACCAAAATCCACGGTATTGTCCACCTCAACCCGCAACTTCCCCAACCGTCTCGGCGACGGCGCCAATGTCTACCTGACATCCGCCGAGCTCGCCACCGTTGGCGGCATTCTGGGTCGGTTGCCGACACCGGCGGAATATATGGAATACGCCAGCCAGCTCGATGCCATGTCGGCGGATATCTACCGCTACATGAACTTCGATCAAATCGAGTCCTTCCAGAAAGCGGCAGCAGACGGCAAGCGCATTGCCGCCGAACTGATCGTGGAAGTGGCCTGAGACATGACCTGACATGGTAACCGGTTAAACGCGGCTACCTGAAAAACCCCGCTTCGGCGGGGTTTTTTATGGGCGCAAGTTACGGGGAAAATCAAAAATTCCGGGAATACCGCCGAAATGTAGCAACGCTTTTGGGGTTATCCCGACAGGGCTTGTTAATAGGTCGAATTTGGCGTGTTTTCAGGGTTTATCTCAGCATAGACTTCTTCGGGATCAACATCATTGATCAACAAAACCTCCCTGACAGCCTCTATATGCTCAAGGATTTTTTGGTAGCGATCACCATATTCATACCTGGTGATCTCAATAGCCTTGGGCATATAGGTAAAGGCTATTTTCAGGGCGTTCAACGCTGCTTCGTCCAGTTTATCGTTCATACCAACCTCAGCCTTTCATTAACAAGGTTTCGATTATAGCTGCTCTCTCAAAAGCGGGGCTTACGCTTTTCAGCCCCATGCAAAAAAGTAGATCGCGCCTCTATCCTGCAGCAACCATTGCACTACCTCCCCGTTACCCTGAAAATGCATTCGTTAACCCAACCAGGTTGAGCAACGTTTGAACGATTCATTATTCAATCTTCTTGAAAAGGGCGCTCCAGAGAATGGCGATAGCCTTGAGCCAGTAAGCGCGCTCAAAGCCATTGTCGCCTGGCTGAGACCCCGTGGCAGCGACAAAGGCAAAACCGCTCCGGTACTGGCGCGTATGATTGAGTTGGAACAATGGCTGGAAACCCATCCCTTGGCACGGGAACGCCTCACCGAAGCTCTCAAAAACTGGTTGATGGAAGCCAGTTATTTCGAGGTTTTTACCTCCCTTGGCATTCTTTCCCGCCGAGGCTTCAGCAGGGAGTTTATCGACCGGCTTTACGAAAAAATCAATCCCTCTCCCAGAGACAAGGACAGTATTCGCGATACTATCGCCCTGGTGTTTAATCGCGACAATGATGCCGACTGGGTCTGCGCTATTCCCACAGAAACCTGGATCAGTTTTTTATCCAGTCTCTGGCGCTACGACAGCGAACAGCTCAAGCCCGTCCGCCACAAGGTGTGCAGCGAAGTTCTCTACGCAATCGAAATGCTGTCCATCTGGATTGCGGCGGAAGAATTGGAGGCGGAAATACTCCGCCTTGATCCCAGGGTTATTAACAAGGATTCCGCCTTTGTCGCCCAGCAGCGGGAACTCGCCAATTTTATTCGCCACTATGAGCGATGGCTGGACAATGACGCAGAATTTTATGATGACGACCACGCCCGCGTGCTACTGGAGCAATGCAAAGACGGCCTGATTCAATTGCGCAAGCGCATGATGACCAAGGGCACCAGTATCGCCCTCACCCATCTGCTGGAAAGGCTCGACCAAACCCTGGCGCGGATCGAGCTTTTGTTGGACACCCTCACCGTCAGGAACCGCGAAGCCTTCAACGAAAAAGCCATCGAACTGCTCAAACAGCTGGTTAGCGCCAGTAATAACCGCAACAGTCTTTCAACCCTGTGGCGCCAAAACAGCCGCCTGCTGGCGCGCAGCGTCACTGAAAATGCCAGCCATCACGGCGAGTACTATGTCACCAGCAACCGCAGGGAATACCTGAATATGCTCTGGTCTGGCGCCGGTGGCGGTTTCATTATCGCATTTATGGCACTGATCAAAATCCAGATCCTTGCCCAGGGATTTGGCGCGGGCTTGGAAACTCTTCTCAGCAGCCTCAATTATGGCCTCGGTTTTGTATTGATTCATATGGTTGGCTGCACTGTGGCCACCAAGCAGCCGGCCATGACCGCCGCCCATTTTGCCAATGCGGTGGAAAAAGGCGACCAGGGGCGCGCCAATGCCAGCAAACTCGCAGATCTTCTCATCCGCGTGAGCCGCTCGCAATTTATCGCCATTGTCGGCAATGTCAGCATTGCCCTGTCTCTCGCCTACCTCCTCGCCAGGGGCTACAGCCACTGGCAAGGCGTGAATCTGATCGACCCTGAAACCGCTGACTATCTCCTTCATCGCCTCGACTTCATCGACAGCCCGGCTCTGGTACACGCCGCCATAGCCGGTGTCTGGCTGTTTGTGTCGGGATTGATTTCCGGTTATTTCGATAATCGCGCCGCCAGACTCGATTTGGCGGGTCGCCTTGCAGGACACCCGTTACTGACAAGGCTTCTGCCCACTGGCGCGCGGCAAAAAGTGGCGGTTTATGTGGGCGATAATTACGGCGCTTTGATCGGCAACTTCGCTTTTGGCTTTTTACTGGGAACAACGGCTTATTTCGGCGCGATGATCGGTTTACCCCTGGATATCCGCCATGTCGCTTTTGCATCAACAGACCTGGGTTATGGCATCAGTATTGCCAGCCTAGACACTGAACAGCTTCTTCTCTATGGCGGCTGCGTGCTCTTGATTGGCGCCATCAATTTGTGGGTCAGTTTCTCTCTGGCGCTGTCAGTGGCGCTGCGCGCCCGGGATGTGCGGATCAGTAGCATCTCCACCCTGGGGTCTGCGCTATGGCGGCAAATACTCCGCCAACCCCTGGCGCTTTTTCTTCCCCCCGCTGACTCGGAAACGGATGAAAAAGTCAGTGGGCAAAGTCCCTCAACCGCCAGCAACCCGCCGCAATCGGCGACAGCGCAACACCAGAAAAAATAAAACTACTGTATATATTTACAGCTCAAAGCAGAAAGGACTATGATGCTGTACAAATATCCAGTAAGAGCCTGACTGCCATGTTACAGATATCCCTGCTCAACACGTGCCCGCAGCAACCAGGAAGATTGCTCCAATTCCCCACCCAGCAGGAGACGCTGCCGGAAGCGATACCGCGCAGCAAAGCCACTGGCCTCAGCCTGTTACTGAATACCGGGAACTTACCGCCCGCCTACGAAACCCTTGTGGTCAGATCACCGGAGGACAACCTGCCCCTTGGCATCGCCAAAAACGAACTGCTCATTGTGGATAAAGTGCGCCGCCGCGACGATGCTGTCTGGCTGATGACCAACAGCAACCACCAACTTAAAATTGTCGCCCCAGACAACCCTCTGCGCACAGCCCTAGGCTGCGGTGTAAAGGCCAGTGGCAAGAGGGTATTGCTGTCACAAGGGCTGCCCGAAAAGCCCTGTGCCAGCCCGGGGGAGGAATACCAGTTTTTAGGTTCGCTGGTTGAGGTTTTACCCGGTGCCAAAGGTTTGCGCTATGCCCACAACGTCAAACCCATCGCCAGGCAAATGGCACAGGGCAGGCATTTCTTTGGCTAAAATGCCTGCCCTGCCCTGTTTCTTCTTGGAACTGTTTATTGTTGGAACTGTTTATTCTTTGTTGTCAGCGGCTTCTTCACTGTCAACCACTTGGGATTCACCGGAAGCCTGAGCTTCGGCCACTTCTTTTTTGAACTGGTCGGAGTCGAGAAATTGCAACTTGATCAGCGCCGTTTGTCGGGAAGGCGCAATGCCCAGCACCAGCACGTTGATGTTTTCCCGATCCTGAATAACACCAGGCAAATGAACAAGCACCTCGCCGGTTTCCTTGCTGGTGAAAATATTGAGATCTTTCTTTTTTTGCAGGCGCCCGGCGATATTCCTCATCATCAGCTGAAGGGCGGATTTGAACATATGAAACGTCAAATGGCCTTTATATTCCTGATGATCAAGACAAAGCTTTACCTTGATAGGTGGAATTTTGCTGTCATTAAACGTCAATGACGCAAATTCAACAGCCTCCCCAGCCGCTATCTCCTTATAGAGTTTGCGAGCTTTTTCCTTGTGTGACTTGAAAAAGTAATGATCAAGGGCATTCAGCGACAGCGTCAGCAATTGATCAATATTAATGGTGGGTTGTTTTGGTGAAGCAGTCATTATCGGTTACCCCTTGTCAGCGAGGGCGAATTTTACCGTTGCCAGCGGATATTGGCCATAGCCAGCTCAACAGAGTCGCACTTCCACCGGAAAGACTTGATTTGCGGGAACATTGTTGTAGTATCTGGGTCTGAATCAGTGAACCAATTATCGGAGCAATAACCCTATGGAAACACGGACAAAAGCTGTTATTTCCAATACGTCTACCGCGCTTTCCGCCGACGTCAGCAAAGTGCTGCGCAACACCTACGCCCTGCTGGCCATGACGGTGCTTTTCAGCGCCATCACTGCCGGCGTCGCTATGGCGCTGAATGTGCCCTACCTCGGCCTGTGGACACTGCTGCCCTACTTTCTTTGCCTGTGGATGACAGAAAAGAACAAAAACAACGCCTCCGGCCTGCTGTGGGTGTTTGCCCTCACCGGCTGGCTCGGTTTTAGCATCGGCCCCATTATCAGCCACTACCTGAAAACCTCCGGCGCCGAGCCTGTTCTCACCGCCCTCGGCGGCACAGCCCTGATCTTTTTCGCCTGTTCCGGTTATGTGCTCACCACCCGCAAAAACCTGGGCTTTATGTCGGGCTTTCTGATCACCGGCCTGGTTGTCGCCTTTGTCGGCGCTATTGCCAACATCTTTCTCCAGATTCAGGGGCTGTCTCTGGCCATCTCCTGCATGTTTCTGGTGATCTGTTCAGGGTTGCTGATGTGGCAAACCAGTGAAATCATCCACGGCGGCGAGCGCAACTACATCTCCGCCACTGTCACCCTGTTTGTGATGATCTACAACATTTTCAGCAGCCTGTTACACCTGCTCGGCATGAATGACGACTGAAATTAACACTGGTGAAGGAAGGCGGCTTGAATGCCGCCTTTTTTATCGCTGAATTTTAGGCGCCATCTGTAACAATCCTACTCTCCGGCAACCATTCTCAGAAAATCATGTACAACGTGGATGAAGAAGGCTTTCTCGTCAACCCCAGCGACTGGGACAGGGCTTTCGCCCGCGAAACGGCAGCAGTGGAAGGTATTGATCTCAATGAAGAACGCTGGCGGCTGATTGAGCAAACCCGGGGGTTTTATAACGAATACGGCTTTTCACCGTCCATGCGCCCGCTGGTGAAATACATCGGCATGAATTTGGGGGCAGACAAAGGCAAAAGCATTTACCTCATGAAACTGTTTCCGCCAAGCCCGGCAAAAATACTGAGCAAGCTTGCCGGCTTACATAAACCGAAAAATTGCTTGTAAGGCCGACTATACTCAGTGTTAAAAATGAAACCTGGTACTGAACGGAGAAACAGCATGAGCTTTGAAAATAAAATCTGCGAACCCTGCCACTCTGGGGCACCCGCAATGGGCAAGGCCGAACAGGAAGAACATCTCGCGCAACTGTCTGGCTGGACAATTAGCCAACCAGACAACATCGATACCCTGGTAAAAACCTACAAGTTCGAAGATTATCCCAGCGGCCTCAGATTTGCCTTAAAGGTGGGAGAAGCCGCTGAAAACCATGGCCATCACCCGGTGCTGGAAATCAGCTGGGGAAAAGTTAGGGTGTTCTGGTGGACTCACGCCTCCAGCGGCCTTCACCTCAACGACTTTATTATGGCAGAGGAAACGGACCGGATTTACGCTCAATTCAGCCCTGTCTGACAACCCCGTTAAAACCTACTCCCCGCAAAGAATGGCCACCAGAGTTCTGCGCCCACCGCTGTTGCGATGTTCGCAGAGGTAAATGCCCTGCCAGATCCCCATATTTAAGCGGCCATCGGCCACTGGAATGCTGACTGAGGCGCCCAGGAGGCTGGATTTGATGTGGGCGGGGAGATCGTCGGAACCCTCATCCCGATGTCGATAATAGGGTTCGTCCTCGGGCACGGCGCGGCTGAAAAAGCTCTCAAAATCCTGACGCACCGTCGGATCGACATTTTCATTTATCGTGAGGGAAGCGGAGGTATGCTTGATAAAGAGGTGCAAAAGCCCGACTTTGCAGGACGCAATTTCTCCAACCGCGGCAAGGACTTCCGAGGTAATCAGGTGAAAGCCTCGCGGTTTTGCGGTTAACCGAAACTCCTTTTGCAGCCACATAAAACCGACCTTTAGCCGCTCAAGTGGTTAAACAGATTAAGGTTAAGCATCGCGGGAAGGTTTAAGCGTCGCGAGAACATCGGCATTTTGCCCCCGGTGGCGCAGGGCGTGATCCATGAGCACAATCGCCATCATCGCTTCGGCAATAGGAATGGCGCGAATGCCCACGCAGGGGTCGTGGCGGCCCGTGGTGATAACCTCAATGGCATTGCCATGGATATCAATGGATTGGCCGGGAATTCTCAGACTGGATGTGGGCTTTAACGCCAGGTGGGCGACAATGTCCTGACCGCTGGAAATGCCGCCGAGAATGCCGCCGGCATTGTTGGAGAGAAAACCATGGGGGGTGATTTCATCGCGGTGCTCGGTGCCTTTCTGGGCAACACTGGCAAAACCCGCGCCGATTTCAATGCCCTTGACGGCGTTGATGCTCATCAGGGCGTGGGCGAGCTCGGCGTCGAGGCGGTCAAACACCGGCTCTCCCCAACCCGCAGGGACTCCGTTGGCGCAGACGCTGACCTTGGCGCCCACCGAATTGCCCTCCTTGATGAGCACCTGCATGTATTCTTCCAGTTCGGCAATTTTGTCGGGCTGGGCGCAGAAAAAAGGGTTGGTTTCAATGGCGCTCTTGTCCACCAGATCCAGTTTTATGGGGCCGAGCTGGCTGAGATAGCCAAATATTTCCACGCCGAAAGCCTGGCGGAGGTATTTTTTGGCGACAGCACCAGCCGCCACCCGCACACTGGTTTCCCGGGCGGAAGAGCGGCCACCGCCGCGATAATCGCGAATACCGTATTTTTTCTGGTAGGTGTAGTCCGCATGAGCCGGGCGAAACTGATCCTTGATTTTTGAATAGTCCTTGGAGCGCTGGTCGGTATTTTCAATGATCATACCTATGGGCGTGCCCGTGGTTTTACCCTCAAAAACACCGGAGAGAATTTTGACTTCATCGCCTTCCCGACGCTGGGTGGTGTAACGGGACTGGCCGGGCTTGCGGCGATCAAGGTCGTGCTGGAGATCCGCCTCGCAGAGCTCCATGCCAGGAGGACAGCCGTCGACAATACAGCCAAGGGCAACGCCGTGGCTTTCGCCAAAAGTGGTAACCGTAAAAAGTTTGCCGAATGTATTGCCGGACAAGGATCGATCCCCTCAAAAATTGGCCATTTTAACTTAAATTGCGCAGGTCGTCCCGGCGAAGAATAAAGACGCCGCCACCGCCGCGCTCAAACTCTACCCAAACGAAAGGCAGCTGGGGAAAACCGGCCTCAAGGGCTGGCCAGGAATTGCCCACTTCAACAATCAATACACCGTTCTCGCTGAGGTGAGAGGCTGCCTGTGCCAGCAAACGGCGGGTAAAATCCAGGCCATCATCACCGGACGCCAGCGCCAGCGCTGGCTCATGGCGATATTCATCGGGCATGCTGTTGATATCGTCGGCATCCACATAGGGAGGATTACTGACGATAAGGTCGTAAACCCTGCCGCCAAGATTTTCAAAGAGGTCGGATTTTATCGCCGTTACCCTGCCCTGGAGTTTATGCTGGGCAATATTGCTGTTAGCCACCGCCAGGGCATCTGCGGAAATATCGCTGAGATCCACCTTTGCCTCGGCAAATGCATAGGCACAGGCAATGCCGATACAGCCGCTGCCGGTGCAAAGATCGAGAATATGCTCAGGTTCTTGGGGCAGCCAGGGCTGAAAGCCCTGCTCAATCATCTCCGCAATGGGGGATCGGGGAATCAGCACCCTCTCATCGACGTCAAATTTCAGCCCGGCAAACCAGGCTTCACCGGTCAGATAGGGCACGGGCAGGCGCTCGTTGACACGCCGATTGACCAGAGCGACGATTTGCTGCTTTTCAGTCAGGGTCAGATTGGCATCGAGAAAACGCTGATCCCCGGCGGGCGGCAAACCGAGAACATGACAAACCAGGTGCAGAGCCTCGTCCCAAGCATTATCGGTGCCGTGGCCGTAATAAATACCGGCGCGATTAAAAGTGGAGACGGACCAGCGCAGAAAATCCCGCAGGGTTTTCAGGTCGTGCTCGATGTCTTTTTGATGATCCATAAATTTCCCGGCTAAAATGGCCATTGTATCTTTATGACAAAAAATTCGCTTTACCTTTATGCCGCTCTGGCTTAGGGTTGCGAGCTTAATTGAGTGCATTGTTAGGAATTAAAAATGAAAGAGGCGTTTGCTGAAATTATTACCCAAGTTGGCGAAAATCTGGAGCGCCCCGGTTTGGTGGATACGCCGGATCGCGCCGCAAAAGCCTTTGAGTTCTTAACCAAGGGTTATCGCCAGAACCTCGATGACGTTATCAACGGCGCCCTTTTTCCCAGCGACTCCAACGAAATGGTGATCGTCACCGATATCGAACTCTACTCCCTGTGCGAGCACCACCTGCTGCCCTTTATCGGCAAATGCCATGTGGCTTACATTCCCAATGGCAAGGTGCTCGGCTTGTCGAAGGTCGCGCGCATTGTCGACATGTACGCCCGCCGCCTGCAGATTCAGGAAAATCTGGTGATGCAAATTGCCACCACCATTGAAAACGTCACCGATGCCCTGGGCGTGGCCGTGATTATTGAAGCCCGACACCTGTGCATGATGATGCGCGGCGTGGAAAAACAGAATTCCTCCATGAAAACCTCCGCCATGCTCGGCTGTTTCCGCACCAATCAGGCGACACGGTCGGAGTTTCTGTCCTTATTGCCCTAGATTTACTGTCGCAAAAAAACTCTGATTTTTTCCGCCACCACTGGGCAGGCTTCTTCCATATGGAGGTGGTGGCTGGTATCAAAGCAGCAGGTAGTAATCCCCTCGTTGAGCGCCACCAGGCGCTGGTAATAGGGATTAACCTCTTGCCCGGCGATCAATAACAGGGTTGGGCAGGCAATGGCGCGCACAAAGGCTCGGCAGTGGTCTTCCGTCAATTTGAATTCGGAAGCGCCCCGCAGGCGCTGATCCGCCCGCCAGTAATACCCCTCCCCGTTTTTAGCCAAACCTCGGCTGGCGATGGCTTCCGCAGCTTTTCTCGATAATGCCAGCTCACCCCGGCATCTGGAGGCCAGTGCCTGCTCACGGCTGTCATAGAATCGCGGCACTTTGCGGCGATAAAGATGGCTATCAGTTATGGCCTGCGCCAGCTGCCTGGGGGCATCCTCAGGGTTTACCGGTGTTGGCACCAAGCCATCCAGCAATATCAGGCGGGTTATTTTTTCCGGAAAGGTGGCGGCGAACAGGCTGGCAATAATGGCGCCGCGGGAATGACCCATTAAAACGAATTCATCCCAGCCGAGCTGATTGCCCAATTCATGTATCTCGGCGACATCCTGCCAGATATTGTAGGCGGCATCCGCCGAGCGGTGATCGCTAAGACCATGACC
Source organism: Porticoccaceae bacterium (assembly GCA_023228865.1). Next base: position 57,370 of record JALOAH010000005.1, read on the forward strand.
TGCCAGGTCGGGCGCTACTATCTGAGAGTTTGGCAGCAGGGGGGCAAGAAAATCAAAACTGGCGCTGTTATCGAGCCAGCCATGTAAGGCCAGAACCTTCGTCGACCTCGATTGGTGCCATTGCTGTAGGGCAAGAGTTCGCCCAGCAACGGTCATTGGCTGATCAATTGCCGACACGGCAATTTGCCCTCAAGGAAAGAGCTTGGTGGCCAGGGTACCGCAACCGCGAACAAAGGCAATCACGTCGACAGCAAAGATGCTGGAAGTAGCCACGCTGTAGTGCAGATCCCGGTCATCGCAGAGCCAACCGAGAAAATTACCCAGCAGGGGTTGATGCCCCACCAGCATAAGCGGCCACTGCTGCTGGTTTTCGAGCATGGCAGCCAAGCCGGCAATACTGGCTTCAGGCCGCAGGGCTGTCGTCACCAGACATTCTTTGTTCTCTACCGAAAGATGGTTTAAGGCAATTTCTGCGGTCTGTTTGGCGCGCACCAGGGGGCTGCACATGATGGCATGGAGAGAGCCGTCTATTGTCTCCACACAGCGCTGAAAAACCCTGTCGGATTCCGTTCTACCCAAATCCGTCAGCTGGCGCTGGTCGTCCACCGCTGCCCTGCCAGCTTCGCCGTGGCGGGCGAGATAAAGCCGCATAAATCAGGGTTCGCGAATATTGCCAAAGGAGGATTTTGCACCACTGTCACCAGTATTTTCCTCGGTTGTCTGATTCCCTTCGCCTTCCTGGTTTACTGATGACGGCGGCGGCACCGCGGGGCTTGCTTCTGTCTTCTCTGTATCTGAAGAAGCAGCGGCTATATCGGTTTGCTGGCTGTCGTCACTGCCATCCTCGCCCTGTCCACACTGTGGCCAATCCTGAAATGGAAACGGCTTTTCGTCAGAGGCAAAACTGAGAAAGAGAAAATTTTGCTGTATCCAGACGGCGATACTTCGCCCCCCATTGCGCAACCCTCCGTTGCCCTCGCCATTAACCAGGACAAGAACAAACTGAATCAGGGCAATCACGGCAATTGCCGCCCGCGCCACCCAGGACAGCAGCCAGAAAACCAGCATGTAGACCAGACGTATCCACAGGTCGGGATTGGTTAAATTGGATTGTCTGTCGTCAGACATGATTACACCTCATCTACATTCATCTGGTCAGGTTTTCGAGTACAGTTTCAGGCCATAGCCGCAGTGGCCATTAAACACCAACGGGCAGTAAAAGCCTATTGAGGCGCTGCACAAATTCAGCGGGATTGTCGAGGTGCTCTCCGGCGGACAACAGCGCCTGGTTATAGATGACCCAGGCGAGATCTTCATTGCGACTGCTGTCATCACCGGCAAATATCGCCATCAACGGGTGATCTGGATTAACTTCCAGCACTGGCTTCGACTCCGGGGCTTTCTGTCCTGCGGCCTCGAGAATTTTCCGCATCTGCACTCCCAGGTCGTGCTCGCCGCCAACCAGACAGGCGGGGGACTCCGTGAGGCGTTTGGTGATACGCACATCGGCAACGGCATCGGCGAGGTAGCCTTTAATTTTCTCCGTAAGCGCTGAGGTTTTAGACTCGTCTCCTTTGTCGTCGCCATCAGCCTGAGGTTCGTCAGCGTCCAGATCGAGCTCACCCTTGGCGACATTCTGAAGCTGAACACCGTCAAACTCGGTGAGGTAGCTCATCAGCCACTCGTCAATGCGATCGGTAAGTAACAGGACTTCAATGCCTTTTTTGCGGAAAATTTCCAGGTAAGGGCTGTTTTTCGCCGCCTTGAAGTTGTCGCCAATAAGGAAGTAAATTTTCTTCTGTTCGTCACCTTTTTCCGCTTTCGCTCTGGCCAGGTAGTCTTCCAGGGAGGTGTTATCTTCAGCATCGCCAGACTGGGTGCTGGCAAAGCGAAGCAGCTTGGCGATGCGCTCGCGATTGACAAAATCTTCCGCCAGACCTTCCTTGAGCACAGAACCAAAGTGCTTCCAGAAAACTTTGTAATCCTCAGGTTTATCCTTGCTCATGGTTTCGAGCATATCCAGCACCCTTTTGGTGAGGGCATTGCGAATGCTGCTGACGGCGGCGCTGTCCTGGAGAATTTCCCTGGATACATTCAAGGGCAGATCATTGGAGTCCACCACACCTTTGACGAAGCGTAAGTAAAGGGGCAGAAACTGTTCGGCGTCATCCATGATAAAAGTGCGCTGCACATAGAGTTTGACGCCCCGGGGAGATTCGCGCTGATAAAGGTCGAAGAGCGGCTCAGTGGGAATATAGAGCAGGCTGATATAGTCGAGCTTGCCCTCAACCCGGTTGTGGCTCCAGCTCAGGGGATCGCGAAAATCGTGGGAAACATGCCTGTAGAAATTCTTGTAGTCGTCGTCGCCAAGTTCATTTTTTGATTTCACCCAAAGGGCAGTGGCGTCATTGACCACTTCCCACTGATCTTCTCCAGTCTGCTCTACTTCATCACTGCCGGTTTTGAGTTTTTGCAGCGATACCGGCACGGCGATATGGTCAGAATATTTTTTGATAATCGAGCGCAATCGCCAGTGATCGGCAAACTCGCGATCCTCTTCTTTCAGATAAAGCGTAATACGGGTGCCGCGATCTGGCTTGTCGATGGTTTCAACGGAGAATTCCGCTTCGCCTTCGCTGATCCAGCGCACGCCCTCTTCCGGCTTGGCGCCCGCGCGGCGGGTTTCTACACTGATTTTGTCAGCGACGATAAAACCGGAATAAAAACCGACACCAAACTGGCCGATCAATTGAGAATCTTTTTTCTGGTCACCGCTGAGAGCCTCAAGAAACTGGGCAGTCCCCGACTTGGCAATGGTACCCAGATTTTCAATCACTTCTGCACGGGACATGCCAATACCATTATCGCTAATGGTCAAGGTGCCGTTATCCTTGTCAAAGGTAATTTTGATGGCCGGCTCGGCGCCACCTTCCAACAACTCCGGAGAGTGGAGGGATTCAAAGCGCAACTTGTCGCAGGCGTCGGAGGCGTTGGAGATCAACTCGCGCAGGAAAATTTCCTTGTTGCTGTACATCGAGTGGATCATCAGGTGCAGGATTTTTTTGGCTTCAGTCTGGAAACCCAGGGTTTCGGGGTTGGCAGCTGCTGTCATTGGATCACTCCTTTGTGGAAATTGATTAGCGAATCTTTAAAGCTGTGGCGCGAAGTCTTTTCGTTAGCGCTGACGGCGCCACAGGCCTACTGGAGCTGAATAAATGGGGGCGAAGCGGTGAATTTCAAGGCTCTGACCCATTCCTTGGCGCAGCGGGATTTTTCAGGGGCAATAAAAAAGGCAGCTCGAAAGCTGCCTTTTTTGAGTAAAGCTGAAAACAAACTTACCAGCCGGTAACTTCTTTCAACGCTTCACCGATCTGCGCCAGAGAGCGCACGGTTTTGACACCGGCATCTTCCAGTGCAGCAAACTTCTCGTCAGCCGTACCTTTGCCGCCGGAAATAATGGCACCGGCATGCCCCATACGCTTGCCTTTGGGTGCGGTAACACCGGCAATGTAGGAAACCACAGGCTTGGTGACATTGGCTTTGATAAAGGCCGCAGCTTCTTCCTCGGCGGTGCCGCCGATTTCGCCGATCATGACGATGGCTTCGGTGGCGGGGTCTTCCTGGAACAACTTGAGAATATCGATAAAGTTGGAACCGGGAATGGGATCGCCACCAATACCCACACAGGTGGACTGGCCAAAACCGTAGTCGGTGGTCTGCTTCACGGCTTCATAGGTCAGGGTGCCGGAGCGGGAGACGATACCCACTTTGCCAGGCAGGTGGATATGGCCAGGCATAATACCGATTTTACATTCGCCGGGAGTGATAACACCCGGACAGTTGGGGCCGATCAAACGCACGCCCAGCTCGTCACATTTGACTTTGCAGTCGAGCATGTCGAGGGTGGGAATGCCTTCGGTGATACAAACGATCAGTTTGATACCGGAATTCGCGGCTTCGAGAATGGAATCCTTACAGAAGGCTGCGGGCACATAGATCACAGAGGCTTCAGCACCTGTGGCCTCAACCGCATCCTTGACCGTGTTAAACACCGGCAGACCCAGGTGAGTAGTGCCACCTTTGCCGGGGGTAACGCCGCCAACCATTTTGGTGCCATAGGCGATGGCCTGTTCGGAGTGGAAAGTGCCCTGACCGCCGGTAAAGCCCTGGCAGATGACCTTGGTGTCTTTGTTAATCAATACAGCCATGATTAGTTCCCCGCTGCTTTCACTGCTTGCTGGGCAGCGTCTGTTAAACTTTCGGCCGCGATGATGTCAAGGCCGGACTCACTCAGCACTTTCTTGCCAAGCTCAGCATTGGTGCCTTCGAGGCGAACCACCACAGGTACATTGACGCCCACTTCTTTGACAGCGCCAATGATACCTTCGGCAATCATGTCGCAGCGGACGATACCACCAAAGATATTGACCAGAACTGCCTTGACTTTCTCGTCGGAGAGAATCAGTTTAAAGGCGTGGGCAACCCGCTCTTTGGTGGCGCCGCCGCCCACATCAAGGAAATTGGCCGGAAAACCGCCGTGCAGAGCGACGATATCCATGGTGCCCATGGCCAGGCCAGCGCCGTTGACCATACAGCCGATATTGCCATCGAGAGCCACATAGTTGAGTTCCCACTTGGCGGCTTCCGCTTCGCGGGGATCTTCCTGACTGTGGTCATTCATTTCGTGGAGGTCGGCATGACGGAAAACCGCATTGCCGTCGACGCCGATTTTGGCATCCAGACAGTGGAGGTTGCCGTCGGTTTTGATCACCAGGGGGTTGATCTCGATGAGCGCCAGATCCTTGTCCAGGAACAGCTGCGCCAGACCCATGAAAATTTTGGTGAACTGCTTGATCTGGTCGCCTTTCAGACCCAGTTTGAACGCCAGTTCGCGGCCTTGGTAGGGCTGTGGACCTGTGAGGGGATCGATGATCGCCTTGAGAATTTTCTCTGGCGTTTCCTCGGCCACTTTCTCGATTTCGACACCACCTTCGGTGGACGCCATAAACACCACGCGACGGGTGCCGCGATCGACAACAGCGCCGAGATAAAGCTCATCAGCGATATCGGTGCAATCTTCAACAAGAATCTTTGACACCGGCTGACCGTTCTCATCTGTTTGATAGGTTACCAGACGGTTGCCGAGCCATTTCTGGGCGAATTCAGCGGCTTCCTGGGCGCTGTCAACCAATTTGACGCCGCCGGCTTTACCGCGACCACCGGCGTGAACCTGGGCTTTGACCACCCACTTGTTGCCACCGATTTCTTTAACTGCTGCTTCAACTTCCTTGGGCGTATCGCAAGCGATTCCCTTGGAAACTGGCAGACCGTACTGGGCAAACAGCTGCTTGCCTTGATATTCATGAAGATTCATGTTGTTTACCGTCTTTCCGTCTCATCAGGACATCATTTAAAGGTGAGATGCCCCAAACCCTAGACCAGCAGGACAATTTTACTGCCCTGCCCCCTTTTCACACCATTGAAAATACAGGGAATCCTTGCGTTACTGGATTCACCGCAAACTCCGCTGGTGCTGTCAATGAATATTGATGTCAGTGCTCGGCACCAATACCCAAAAGTTGTTCAGTTGTCTGTAAAACCCTCAAAGGCAATTAACGTTTGCGCTTATTGGGGATATGGATGGCGTGGCCATTGACCGCCAGAGCCGCCTCGTGGACAGACTCTGACAATGTGGGGTGACCAAATACCATGAGCGCAATATCCTCGGCGGTGGAGCCGAATTCCATGGCAATGGCCACCTGCTGCACCAGATCCGCCGCAGAGGGTCCGACGATATGACAGCCCAGGATTCGGTCTGAATCCTGGTGGGCAATCATTTTTACCATGCCTTCGTGCTCATCCGCCGCCAAGGCTCTGCCCGATGCCACAAAGGGGAAAACGCCGATTTTGTAGGGTTCACCGGACTGCTTGAGCTGCTCTTCAGTTTTACCCACGGAAGCCACTTCGGGGTGGGTATAAATGACATTGGGAATGATGTCGTAGTTGAGCTGTGCCTTGTGGCCGGCGATACGCTCGGCAACCATGACACCTTCTTCAGACCCCTTGTGCGCCAGCATCGGCCCTCTAACCACATCGCCAACGGCCCAGACGCCAGGCACATTGGTGGCGCAGTAGTCGTTGACAAAGATCGAGCCCCGTTCATCCAAGACAACTCCGGCGTCCGCCGCCAGCAGGTTTTCAGTGCAAGGTCTGCGACCAACGCAGACAATCAATTTATCAAAAACTTCCGTCGCTTCCGTGCCATCGCCGGACTGGAACGTGACATGAACTTTTTTGCTTTTGCCTCGGCCTTTGATTTCGGAACCCGTGACCCGGCAGCCGAGACGAATGTCCAGCCCCTGCTTGGTGAGGATTTTTTTGGTTTCCTTGGCGATTTGCTGATCCATTATTGCCAAAAAGCTGTCCATGGCCTCAAGGAGAACCACTTCGGAACCCAGGCGGCTCCAGACGCTGCCAAGCTCGAGACCAATAACGCCGGCACCGATAATCCCCAGACGTCCGGGCACTGCCTGTAGCTCCAGGGCGCCGGTAGAGTTAATAATGATGTCACCATCAACGGGCGCCACCGGAATATCGATGGGCGAAGATCCTGAGGCAATGACCACATGATCCGCATCCAGAATAGTCGTATTGCCCTCGACATCCGTATATTCCACCTTGCGCTCCGCCAGCAGCTTGCCGGTACCGAACAGGGGTTTAACGCCGTTGGCTTTGAACAATCCGCCAATACCCTGGGTGAGTTGAGCGATGATGGTATTTTTTCTGGCAATCATTTTGGGCACGTCGACAGTGACCCCCTCAGTGGCAATACCGTGGGCGCCCAGGGCATGGCTGGCTTCCCAGTATTTGTGGGAGCTGTCGAGCAGAGCTTTTGAGGGAATACAGCCGACATTCAGACAGGTACCGCCGAGAACCCCTTTGCCCTCAGGATTCTGCATCTTTTCGATACAGGCGACATTGAGGCCGAGCTGGGCTGCGCGAATGGCACAGACATAACCTGCTGGACCGGCGCCAATGACGATCACATCATACTTGTCTGACATTTTATTACCCTTTAAATCAATACGTTAAAAGTTAAATCTCAAGAAGAATCTTGGCTGGATTTTCAATCATTTCCTTGATAGCCACCAGAAACTGCACCGCTTCCTTGCCGTCAATGAGGCGGTGGTCATAGGACAGGGCGAGATACATCATGGGACGTATCACCACCTGACCATTTTCGGCAACCGGCTTGTCCTGAATCTTGTGCATTCCCAGAATTGCCGCCTGGGGCGGATTGAGAATGGGCGTGGACAACAGGGAACCAAAGACACCGCCATTGGTGATGGTGAAAGTGCCGCCGGTCATATCCTCCATGGTCAGCTTGCCGTCTCTGGCCTTGGTGCCGTACTCGACGATATTGCGCTCGATTTCGGCAATGCTCATTTGATCGGCATCGCGCAAAACCGGAACCACCAGCCCCTTGCCCGTGGAGACGGCAACACCCACATCCTGATAGGCGTGATAGACAATATCACTGCCGTCAATTGATGCGTTTACCGCAGGAAAGCGTTTCAGGGCTTCCACCGACGCCTTGACAAAAAACCCCATAAAACCCAGGCGGGTGCCGCCGTGAATCTCGGCAAACTGATCCTTGAACTGGGCGCGCAGATTCATGATTCGATGCATATCCACTTCATTGAAGGTGGTCAGCATGGCGGTATTCTGGGTGACCTGAAGCAGGCGCTCGGCAATACGGGCGCGCATGCGGGTCATGGGCACACGCTTTTCGACACGGCCGACGCTGGTTTCGGGCATTGTCGTCGCCACAGCGGCAGTGGCGGCCGGAGAAGACACAGGTGCAGCAGCAGGGGGCGCAGGATTAAAGCTTTCGACATCCTCTTTGGTGATGCGCCCGCCGCGGCCAGAACCTTTGACGGCGGAGAGTTCGACACCTTTTTCCTTGGCAAGCCGCCGCGCCGAGGGGCTGGCGACAGGATCTTCATCACTGCCGTCTGCCCCTGTGTCAGCCTCGGCTGCCGGACCGCTGGCTTGCGGCGCCGCAGTCGCGTCGGCATCGATTACCGCAATCACCTCGTTGCTCAGCACCACATCGCCGGCCTCCTTGAGGATGGTCTTGAGCACGCCATCTGCAGGAGCAACCACCTCGAGCACAACCTTGTCGGTTTCAATGTCAACTATGAGTTCGTCCCTGGCGACGGCATCACCCGCCTGTTTGTGCCAGGTTGCCACAGAACCTTCCTGTACGGATTCGGGAAATGTCGGGGCCTTGATTTCGATGGTCATTGTTTGATCCTATTTAATCATCGAGCGAAAATGCTTCATTAATGAATTTGTTCTGTTCTTCCAAATGAACAGACATATAACCTGCCGCCGGCGCTGCAGAACTCTCGCGACCTACATAAGAAAGTGAAAGCCTGGGATTGTGCTCACGCAACACCTGAACCAGACGGTGCTGGCTGCTAAACCAGACCCCCTGATTCATGGGCTCTTCCTGACACCAAACAACATCCTTGAGTTTAGTATAGGGTTTAATGGCATCGAGAAGCCCGGCCTTGTCAAAAGGATAGAGTTGTTCAATGCGGATGATAGCGATATCGTCAATCTCCCGCGCCATTCGCTCTTCGAGGAGATGGTAATAGACCTTGCCGGTGCAAAGGATCACCCGCTTGGCTTTTTTCGCTTCCACCATACCGTCATCAATCACCGTCTGGAAGTGGCCGTTGGCCAGTTCTTCCAGGGAAGAGGTCGCCAATTTATGGCGCAGTATCCATTTCGGACTCATCACCACCAGGGGGCGCCGCATGGGGCGAATGGCCTGTCTGCGGAGAAGATGAAAAATCTGCGCTGGCGTGGTGGGAATGCAAACCTGAATGTTGTGCTCGGCGCAAAGCTGCATAAAACGCTCAAGCCGCGCCGACGAATGCTCCGGCCCCTGGCCTTCATAGCCGTGGGGAAGCAGCATGGTCAAACCGCAGAGGCGACCCCATTTGTGCTCGCCACTGGTGATAAACTGGTCAATGACCACCTGGGCACCGTTGGCAAAATCGCCAAATTGGGCTTCCCAAATCACCAATCCCGAAGGGGCTGTGGTGGCGTAGCCATACTCAAAGGCCAGCACCGCCTCCTCGGACAGGACAGAATCATAGAGATCAAAATCCGGCTGACCCTCGTAGAGATTTTCCAACGGAATGTAGGCTTCGCCATCCTTCTGGTTATGAATCACCGCGTGGCGGTGGGAGAAGGTGCCGCGCCCACAATCCTGCCCGGTCATGCGAATGGGATAGCCCTCTTCAAGGAGGGTGCCGTAGGCCAGCATTTCCGCCATACCCCAGTTGATGGGCAGGGCACCGCCGGCCATCTTGCGGCGGTCGTCGTAGATTTTTTCCACCTGGCGCTGAGTAACCACGCCCTCGGGGATTTTCACAGTTTTGTAGGCAATTTCCTGAAGCTTTTGCAGATCAATGCCGGTATCTGCCGGAAAATCCCAGTCGTGACCCAGGTAGGGCGACCAGTCGACAAAAAGTTTTTTGTCCGGTTCTGAAACCAGCTTGTTGACCACATATTCGCCGCGATCCAGACTTTCCCTGTAGCGGGTAACCATATCGCCGGCTTCGTCGCTAGTGACGATTCCCTGAGCAATAAGTTTCTGGGCATAGAGGGTGCGAGTCGATTTGTGACTCTTGATCTTGCTGTACATCAAGGGCTGTGTCGCCGAAGGCTCATCGGTTTCGTTGTGACCGCGGCGGCGATAGCACACCAGGTCGATAACCACGTCCTTCTTGAACTGGTAGCGGTAATCCATGGCCAGCATGGTGACAAACATGACGGCGTCAGGATCGTCACCGTTGACATGGAAAATCGGCGCCTGAACCATTTTCGCGACGTCGGTACAGTACTCGGTGGAGCGCGCGTCTTCCTGGCGGCTGGTGGTAAAGCCGACCTGATTGTTGAGCACCACATGAAGAGTGCCGCCGGTTTTATAGGCGCGGGTCTGGGAGAGCTGAAAAGTCTCCATCACCACACCCTGACCGGCAAAAGCGGCATCGCCGTGAATAATAATCGGCACCACCAGGTCGCCATTACTGTCTTCGCGGCGATCCTGACGGGCGCGAGCCGAACCTATAACCACAGGGGCGGCAATTTCCAGGTGAGAGGGGTTAAACCCAAGCGCAAGGTGAATTTCCCCCCCCGGCGTCAATCTGTTGGAGGAAAAGCCCTGGTGATATTTGACATCACCGGAGGTATTGATAAGGCGCTTGCCGGCAAATTCGTCAAACAGCTCGGCGGGGTTCTTGCCCATGATATTGACAAGCACATTGAGGCGGCCGCGGTGAGCCATGCCCATGACAATTTCCTTGGCGCCATACTCACCCGCTCGATCGATAAGGCCGTCGAGCATGGGCACGAGGCTTTCACCGCCCTCAATGCCAAAACGCTTGGTACCGGGAAATTTCGAGTCCAGGTGTTTTTCCAGGCCTTCCGCAGCGGTGAGGCGCTGGAGCACATGGAGGCGATCGCCATCGGTAAAGTTGGGCTTTCCGCGCACACTTTCAAAACGCTGGCGCAACCACTGGGTCTCCTCAAAGGAGGTGACGTGCATAAATTCCGCACCGATGGAACCGCAGTAGGTATCTTCGAGGGCGGTGACAATTTCCCTGAGGGTAGCTTCCTGCTTGCCGATATAAAGGGTGCTGGCCTGAAAGGTGGTGTCCAGATCAGACTCGGTAAAGCCGTGAAACTGGAGTTCGAGGTCAGGAGCGGGAGCGCGCTGCCAGATACCCAGGGGATCGAGATTGGCCTTTTGATGGCCGCGGTTGCGGTAGGAGGCAATCAGGCTCTGAACTTTGACCTGTTTGCGTTCATGCTCAATATTGACACCGCCAGACCCTGGCGCTGGCATGGGTCGGGCGCGCTTTCTTCCCAGCAATTCAAAATGATTGCGTACCGTCTCATGGGAAAGATCAGTGACCGGGCCATTTTCAATCCTGGGAAGAGAATCGAAAACAGCCCGCCATTTTTCAGGGACTGCATTGGCGTCATGCAGGTAGGTCTCGTAGAGATCCTCAATATAAGCAGCATTGCCCCCAGAATAATAAGATGTCCTGAGGAAATGCTCCATGATGCCGTCTTGCATCGTTAATTTTCCTGATTGCAATGGTAAATTTAAGTTACATCACCCTTTATTAAGTTAATACGCCAAAAAACTGGATTGATTATTGTTATTAGGTTCCGCTTCTCAGCAGCATATTCCGAATATGGCCGATGGCTCTGGTCGGATTAAGCCCCTTGGGACAGACAGATACGCAGTTTTGAATACCGTGGCAACGGAAAACACTGAACGGGTCGTCGAGTTTGGCAAGACGGTCTTCAGTAGCGGTATCGCGGCTGTCCGCCAAAAACCTGTAGGCCTGAAGCAAACCGGCGGGGCCGATAAACTTGTCGGGATTCCACCAGAAAGAAGGGCAGCTGGTGGAGCAACAGGCGCAGAGAATACATTCGTAGAGGCCGTCGAGCTTGGCGCGCTCTTCCGGGGACTGCAAACGCTCAATGGCGGGCGCCGGTGTATTGTTGAGCAGATAGGGCTGAACTTTTTCGTACTGGGCGTAAAACTGGCTCATATCGATAACCAGATCCCGCACCACAGGCAGGCCGGGTAGCGGCCGCAATACCAGGGTATTGTTTTTAACGCACTCAGAGAGCGGCGTTATACAGGCCAGGCCATTTTTGCCGGAAATATTCATGCCGTCAGAACCGCAAACACCTTCGCGGCAGGATCTGCGGTAGGCCAGGGAAGAATCCTGAGCCTTGAGCAATTCAAGCACATCCAAAACCATCAGGTCTTTACCACCTGTATCAAGCTCATAATCCTTCATATAAGGAGCCTGGTCGGTTTCAGGGTTATAGCGGTATACACTAACTTTGAGCATGTCTTAAATACCCCTGATATCAGTAAGTACGAGCTTTCGGAGCGAAAGCGTCACGGGTTTTCGGTGTAAAGTTGACCTGGCGTTTGCCCACACTTTTGGTGTCGGGGAAATACATGGAGTGACACAGCCAGTTCTGGTCATCGCGATCGGGATAGTCTTCGCGGGCATGGGCGCCGCGGCTTTCCTTGCGCTCTTCCGCTGCAATGGCGGTGGCTTCCGCGACCTCAAGCAGATTCTGCAACTCCAGCGCTTCGAGGCGCGCCGTGTTGTAAGCCTGGCTCTTGTCTTCCAGATAGACATTTTCGATGCGGGTACGCAGCTCGGCGAGCTTGTCGATGCCTTTCTGCATGTAATCGCCGCGGCGGAACACACCAAAGTAATTCTGCATGGTGTTTTGCAGCTCTTTGCGCAATACGGCGGCGTTTTCGCCACTGCTGGAGCTGTTAACCCGGTTGAGACGGGACATGGCCGCTTCGATATCACTCTCGGAAGCATCCCGCAATTCAATACCTTCACGGAGAGACTTCTCAATAAAGAGACCGGAGGCGCGACCAAACACAACCAGGTCGAGCAGGGAGTTGCCGCCGAGACGGTTGGCGCCGTGAACAGAGACACAGGCGACTTCGCCACAGGCGAAAAAGCCGTCGATTATTTTGTCGCTGCCGGATTTGTTGGTGAGCGCCTGGCCATTCACATTAGTGGGAATACCGCCCATCATGTAATGGCAGGTAGGTACCACGGGCACAGGCTCTTTAACCGGGTCGGCATGGGCAAAGGTAATGGAAAGCTCACAAATGCCGGGGAGACGGCTGTGGAGCACCTCCTCACCCAAATGATCCAGCTTGAGGTAGACATGGTCGCCCTCGGGACCACAACCGCGGCCTTCGAGAATTTCCATAACCATTGAGCGGGCAACCACGTCGCGACCGGCGAGATCCTTGGCGTTGGGAGCATAGCGCTCCATAAAGCGCTCGCCATCCTTATTGACCAGATAGCCGCCCTCACCGCGACAGCCCTCGGTCACCAGAACCCCAGCACCGGCGATACCTGTGGGGTGGAACTGCCACATTTCGATATCCTGAACCGGGAAGCCTGCGCGCAGCGCCATGGCGACACCGTCACCGGTGTTGATGTGGGCATTGGTTGTCGAGGCATAAATACGACCGGCGCCGCCGGTGGCAAATACGGTAGCCTTGGATTTGACGTAAACGGTTTCGCCGCTTTCCATATTGATGGCGATAACGCCAACAACAGCGCCGTCCTGGTTTTTCACCAGATCCACCGCAAACCACTCATTGAGAAACACAGTATTGTTTTTCAGATTGCTCTGATAAAGGGTGTGCAGCAGCGCGTGACCGGTGCGGTCAGCGGCAGCACAGGTGCGAGCAGCCTGGCCGCCCTCACCGAAATTTTTCGACTGGCCGCCGAAAGGACGCTGATAAATACGTCCCTCTTCCGTGCGGGAGAATGGCAGCCCCATGTGTTCGAGTTCGAAAACCGCCTCCGGCCCCACTGAGCACATATACTCAATGGCATCCTGGTCGCCGATATAGTCGGAACCCTTGACAGTGTCATACATATGCCACTGCCATTGATCCTGGGGATCGGCACTGGCGATGGCACAGGTAATACCGCCCTGGGCGGATACTGTGTGGGAGCGGGTGGGGAAAACCTTGGAAATTACTGCGGTCTTATAACCGGACTGAGCCAGCTGCAGAGCCGCGCGCATGCCAGCGCCGCCGCCACCAACAATAACGCCATCAAACGTAATGGTTCTGATATTAGCCATGAATTAGATTCCCCAAAGAATATCGATTGCCCAGACAACATAGGCCAGGGTGACAGTGATCATACCGAGCTGGAAAACAACCCGCAGCGCCGTGGCCTTGGGGCCGAGCAGACGCACGGTGATGTAGTCGGTGAGCACGGCCCAAAGACCGATCCAGGCGTGGGCGGCAATGGATAAAATCGCCGCGAGGCTGAACAGGCGCATCAAAAAGCACTGGTGAAGCTCTTGCCACTGTTGATAATCGAGACCGGGATTCAACAGCAGGTAGACCACCAGAAACACGGAGTAAGCGGCCATAACAAGGGCTGTAACCCGCTGTATCAGCCAATCGGAAAGGCCGCTGCGGCCAAAACTTGTGACATTGGTTACCATACCCAAACTCCCGCCAACAGAATCAAAACAACCGAGAAAACGAACACCAGCTTGGCGCCCAATTTACCGCCCTCAAGGGTTTCACCCACCCCCATATCCATGATGAGATGGCGAATACCGGCGACAAAGTGGTAGGCAAGAGCCGACAGTGCGCCCCAGAGAACCAGCTTGGCAACGGGGCTGGTGAGACAGTCCTTGATACTGGCAAAACCTTCTGCCGACGCAAGACTGGTATCCAGCAGCCACAACAGCAGGCCGACGACAAAGAACAGAATGACGCCGGAAACACGGTGCAGTATCGACGCATAGGCGGTGACAGGAAGACTGATGGTTCCTATGTCAAGATTGACAGGTCTTTTGGTGGTCACAACATTTTCCTCAAACCCGGTTGGGTCAATGAAAAGGAGTTTATGGAAATGCCAGTTGAACGAGGGGAAGCTGGCGACTCTGTTGAAAGCCGTGGATTATAGGGCGCTCCCCCTCGAATTACAATCGGATGGCGTCAATTTGACGGCTCAAACTGAACCCTCGGTCAAAGATGGCGACAACAAACTAATACGTTTATTTATGGTAAAAAAAGCCCGGCAAAAACCGTAAAAAAACCGTATTCAGCCCTATAAATGAGCCTATTTTGACAGCCTGAAATTGACAATTTCTCGATTCTGGCTATAGTCTGTTGCCTCACCTCGCGGCGGCCTTGCCAATTCCGGTCGTCATTGCTGAATTTGCTGGAGAACTTCATGAGCGACACAAAAGCTTATCTGACGATCAACGGATCAGATGCCCCCATTGAACTGAATGTAAAAAAAGCGACCCTGGGCCAAAGCGTCGTCGATGTCTCCCCTTTGCTAAGCAATAACTATTTCACTTTCGACCCCGGCTTTGGCACCACAGCCTCCTGCGAAAGCGCCATTACCTATATCGACGGCGACAAAGGTGTCCTGCTCCACAGAGGTTACCCCATTGAGCAACTGGCCGAGCACTCCGACTATCTCGAAACCTGCTACCTGATTCTCAACGGCGAACTGCCCAGCGCCGACAAAAAAGCCGAGTTTGAACAAATTATTCGCATGCACACCATGGTTAACCGCTCCATTGAAACCTTCTTCTCCGGTTTCCGCTACGACGCGCACCCCATGGCCATGCTCTGCGGCATTGTTGGCGCCATGTCCTCCTTCTACCACGACTCCACGGACATTCACAACCCCACACACCGCATCATTACCGCCCACCGTCTGATCGCCAAAATGCCCACCCTGGCAGCCATGTGTTACAAGCATTTCGTCGGCCAGCCCTATATGTACCCGGACAATTCCCTGAGCTACTCCGAAAACTTCCTCCACATGATGTTCAACACCCCCTGCGAAAGCGTCGAAATCAGCCCCACCCTGGCAAAAGCCATGGATTTGCTGTTCCTCCTCCACGCAGACCATGAACAGAACGCCTCCACCTCCACGGTGCGCATGGCAGGCTCTTCCGGCGCCAACCCCTACTCCTGCATCGCCTCCGGTATTGCCGCACTCTGGGGACCCGCCCACGGCGGCGCCAACCAGGCGGTTCTCGAAATGCTCAACGAGATTGGCGACGAAAAAAATATCGACAAATTCATCAAGCGCGCCAAAGACAAGGATGACCCCTTCCGCCTCATGGGCTTTGGCCACCGGGTCTACAAAAACTTTGACCCCCGCGCCACCGTGATGAAAAAAACCTGCGACGAGGTTCTCACCGAACTGGGATTGGAAAACGATCCCCTTCTGAAAATTGCCAAGCGCCTGGAAAAAATCGCCCTGGAAGACGATTACTTTGTTTCCAAAAAACTCTACCCCAACGTCGACTTCTACTCCGGCATCATCATGAAAGCCATTGGCATTCCCGAAGAAATGTTCACGGCCATTTTCGCCACTGGCCGCACCGTCGGCTGGATTTCCCACTGGAATGAAATGCTCAGCAACCCCTATCGCATCGGCAGACCCCGCCAGCTCTATGTGGGTCATACCCAGAGGGATTATCCGCGCAAATAAGCGCCGCCTAACCCCATAAAAAAAGCAGCCAAGGCTGCTTTTTTTATGGGCTATGAAGGGACTCGCAGAATCTATCCGGTGACACAGAAATCCGCCTCCGCCCCCGCTGCGCGGGTTGCCGCCACCAGGTCTTCCAGCTCTCGCAACGCCACAGAGAACATGGCATAGCTTTTTTCTGACGCCACCCGCAACTCCCGCACCACATCCTGCCAGCGCTGCACCAAAACCCCCTGCTTGATTTTCCAGTTATCGATGGTACCGGTTAAATCCTCGGCGCGGTTGAGAATTTCAAGAATGCTGATAACCAGAAAGCGAAACTGGTATTCGAGTTCATCCATAAACATCTCCCGCGCCGAATCCTCCCAGCGATTCACCGACTGCAGGGCAATGATCTGCTGGGAAAACCATTCCAGCTGAAGGACATCGCTAAGCTGGGCATAGGTCTCGCTCACCAACGTCATGGTCGCGCCGGTACGCAAACTGGCGTCCGCCATACCGAGGGCAAAGTAGAGATCACTGGCGGAGTCGATCAGCATGGCGGCATAGTCGCTGACGCCCATTTCCGCCAGGCCGCTTGTTTCAGAGATTGCCTCAAAGTCGCCAAATCCCTCACTGGCCATCGTGGTGGACAGCAGGCTTTGCACCATGGGCTTCAAGGTGTCAATTTCATTGGCCGTATTGACACAGGAGCGGCGGTTGCGCAGCAGCCAGCGGGTGGTGCGGCGACCAAGCTGCATCAGACTCAACTGCAGTTTCGCCTGAGCACTGGTGTCTACCTTGAAATCGAGCTTTTCGATTTCAACCCAGACAGCCTCGAGATTAAACAATTCTCGAGCAATGATATAGGCGCGAGCCACATCCAGAGGGCTCGCGCCTGTGGATTTCATTTGGCGATGAACATAGGTCAACCCCATGGTATCGATGATTTCGCCAGCGAGTTGATTGCAAAGAACCTCGCGGCGCAGGGCGTGGTGTTCGATGGCCGCCCCATAGGCTTGGCACAGGGTTTGTGGAAACGCCTTGTAAATTTCGCGAAACAAATAGGGGTCATCACTGATATCGCTGTTCAACAGCTGTTGCTTAAAGAGTATTTTGGCATAGGACAGCAGTATGGCCAGTTCGGGTCTGGCGAGAAACTGGCCATTTTTTCCTCGGTCGGAAAGGGTGTCATCGTCGGGAAGATGTTCCAGGCGCCTGCTGAGAACGCCGTCGCCATCGAGATCGGCCATAAAATACCAAAACTCTGAGGGGTTCTGCCTGGATCTGAGTACCGCCAGGGAAATAGCCTGGCTCTGGCGGTAGTTGTGATGAAGTACTCTGCTGGCAACCTCGTCAGTCATCTGTTCGAGAAGCAGGTTGCGCTGTTTATAGGTCAAATCTTCGTCGGCCATCAGCTGATTCAGGGCAATTTTGATATTGACCTCGTGGTCGGAGCAGTCGACACCGGCAGAATTATCAATAAAATCGCTGTTGCAGGCACCGCCCTTGAGGGCAAATTCAATCCGCCCTCTCTGGGTCATTCCCAGATTGCCACCTTCGCCAAACACCCTGCAGCGCAGTTCGGCGCCATCAACGCGCAGCTCTTCATTGGCGCGATCCCCGGCATCTGCGTGGGTTTCTCTGGAACTTTTCACATAGGTGCCAATGCCCCCATTCCAGACCAGGTCTACCGGCGCGAGCAGCAAGCGGCGAA
Source organism: Porticoccaceae bacterium (assembly GCA_023228865.1). The sequence goes on from JALOAH010000005.1 coordinate 75,196, forward strand.
TCAGTTGGGCGGGGGTCAGCTCAGCGTCGTCAATATCAAACACCTGCTTCATTGCAGGGGTTATTTTTATCGCCTTGGCGTCCCGGGGGAAAACCCCGCCCCCGGCGGAAATCAGTGCGATGTTGTAATCCTCCCACGAAGAGCCGGCAAGACTGAAAAGCCGCTGCCGCTCGGCAAAGCTGGTTTCAACATCGGGATTCGGGTCGATAAAAATGGCGCTGTGATTAAAGGCGGCCACCAGGCGAATATGGGGAGACAGCAGCATGCCGTTGCCAAAGACATCCCCGGACATGTCCCCAATACCGACAACGGAAAAATCCTCTTCCTGAATATTGACGCCCAGCTCGCGAAAATGGCGCTGCACCGCCACCCAGGCACCTTTGGCGGTGATACCAATTTTTTTATGGTCGTAACCCTGACTGCCTCCGGACGCAAAGGCGTCCCCCAGCCAGTGGCCGTATTTCGCCGATACGCTGTTGGCAAGGTCGGAAAAACTGGCCGTGCCCTTGTCGGCGGCAACCACCAGGTAGGCGTCGTCGCCATCCCGGCGAACCACATCCGGGGGCGCGACCACCTCGCCGCCGCGAATATTGTCGGTCATATCGAGAAGACCGCCCATAAAGAGGGCATAACAGGCTTTCGCCTCTTCCTGAATCTCGCCGCGAGTTGCCCCCGGCGGCGCCTTTTTAACAACAAAACCCCCTTTGGCGCCCGCGGGCACAATCACCGCATTTTTGACCTGCTGGGCTTTTACCAGGCCGAGAATTTCGGTGCGATAATCCTCGACCCGATCGGACCAGCGAATGCCTCCGCGCGCCACTTTCCCGGCGCGCAAATGGACGCCCTCAAATCGTGGCGAGTAGATAAAAATTTCGTATTCCGGCCGCGGCTGCGGCACCACCGTCAAATTTTTCGGCGCCAGTTTGATACCGATATAAGGCTTGGCTTCACCGCTGTCGTCACGCTGAAAAAAATTCGTTCTTTGGGTGGCGCAAATCAGCAGAAGATAGGTTCTCAGCACCTGATCCTGATTGAGATTCTTGACACCGTCGAGGGATTCCAAAATTTTCGCTTCAAGACGCATGGTGCGCTCGCTGCGCTCTGTTTTATCGCCGTCGCCGCCCACCAGCTTGGGGTCAAAACTACTTTTGAACAGGGCGACGAGATTGCGGGTCACGTCCAGGTTGGCGGCCAGGGTTGCGGCAATAAATTCCTGACTGATAGGAATGCCCAACTGCTTCATATAGCGGGCATAGAGGCGAATCAGCGCCACTGAGCGCCAGTCGAGGCGCGCGCCAATCACCAGCCAGTTAAAGGCGTCGTCATCGATGTTACCGAGCCACACGGCGGTGAGGGCATCGATAAAATTCTGCCTCACCCCCGGCACATCCACGGCGATATCGAGGCTGAATTTAAGGGTGAAGTCGTGAACCCAGACAGGGCTGCGCCCCTCAGGGCTGAGGGGATACGGGTGTTCGCCGATAACCTCAAAGCCCAAATTTTCAAGCATGGGCACCATCCGCGACAACGACAACTCTGTGCCCAGGTGAAAGGCCTTGAGGCGCATAATGCCAGGCGCTGCACCCTGGGTCTGAAAAAAGCTCAGGGCGATTTGCTGCTCGTCACCAAGTCCATCAAAAAGAGCAATATCCTGAACCGCCATGCGCGGCTCAAAATGGGACTGGTAACTGACGGGGAAGGCATCCCTGTAGACAGCTGACAGGGCAATGCCCTGCTCATCGCCCCAATGGGCGACAATCGCCTTGTGAAGATCATCCCGCCAGTCATTGGTAAATACCGCAATCTGTTTTTCCAGCTCGGCAACATTGATTTCCCGATAGCGGTCAGACTGTATGCGCATCACGAAATGGGCTCTGGCCAATAACGACTGGGTAAAAAATGTGCTGAACTGGCATTCCTGCGCATCCACCGCGGCCATCAGCAACTGCTGCGCCTTTTCACGGATTTCGGTGCGATAGCTGTCGCGGGGAAAAAACACAATGCAATTGACAAATTTTTCGTAAGGATCGGCGCGAACAAAAAGCCGAACCTGTCTGCGCTCGTTAATCTGCCAAATACCGAGAAGAATCTCGTAAAGCTGGTCTTCGGAGCCGTGAAAAAGCTCTTCGCGAGGATGGACTTCAATCACCTGACGCAAGGCCTTGCCGTAGTGCCCCGCCGGATTGAGCCCCGAACGCTCAAAAATTCGGTTTAGCTTGTGGCGCACCAGGGGTATGCCAAAAGGGCTTTGCGAATAGACCAGCGAGGTGTAAAGCCCCAAAAAACGGTGTTGACCAACGGTCTGACCCTCCTCGTTAATATCCTTAACGATCAGGTAGTCACAATAACTGTCGAGATGCACTTGAGCATTAACGGTGGACTTGGTCAAAATCAGCAACTGGCTGGAATTGTGAAACTGACGAAACCCCGGCGCCAACTCCGACAGGCGCTGGGGGGGGATTTCCTTGCTGCCTCCCTTGAAAAGCCCAAGATTGAGCTCCGGAATATGGGACAGCAGCGGGTCTTTGTCATTCGACAAACTGTAATAACTGTAAGCAATAAAGGTGAAATGATTGGCCTTGACCCACTCAAGGAAAGCGATGCTCTCCTCGACACTATCGCCATCACCCTGGGGATCTGCCCCAGGCAAATTGTGGCGCAGCTGGTCAATGACCTCGGCCAGCCTGTCGACACTGGGCTGGTAGTCGGCGTTGACCATGCGCACATGCTCAAGCACCTGGCGCAGATTGGCGACCGTGCTTTCATGCTGCGGCGCAGAAATATAGTGATCCACCTGAAAATAGAACAGCGCTTCCTTGCGACTGTTGGCGGAAGGCTGTTCAAGCCATTGCAGCAGTTTTCCCTGCTCGTCGCGCACGACGTTAAAAACTGTACTGTTGATGCTCTGCACACCCAGTCCCTGGCGTGTCAGCGCCATGCGCACCGAATCCACCAGAAAGGCCATATCTTTTTGAAGAATAAAAATTTGCGTGCACCTGTGCTCCCAGCCATCCTCATCGAGATTGGGATTAAACGAACGCACCTTGGGTTCGTCACCGCTAAAAACACTGAAAAAATGGCGAAGGGAGCGAATCAGGCCGCATAAATCCGCCACCGGCTCGGCAAACAATTCATCGAGAGGAGCGAGCTTGTAGAGCTTGCGGGCAAAGGTGACCAGCTCGTCCCCTTCCTGGCTGGGTGATTTATCGAAATACTCCTGAAGGCGGCCAAAAAAAGCGTCGCTGGTATTTTTATTCATAGGCCTGGGCACCCGATTGTTGGCGTGAAAATATCGAAACCGGCTACATTCTCGCACACTGGCAATATCCCTGCGAAGTTGGCCGCGAGTCACTAAAATCCTGATATTGATTCAGCAACGACAACCTTATCGATCAGCCAATGAAGCCAGATAATACCTTGGACATGCTTTATAGTAGCTCATAAATATCGTAGTGGGGTCCCTGGGGGCGGCGTTGGCCGACACCCACGGCGACAATATCGTTAAGCCAGAGTAGGCGGGGCGCCGCAGTTTCAAATTGAACCCAGGTGCGAAAGTAAATCTCACTCCCGGAAAGTGTCTCACCCCGCGCCAGACGCTCTTCACCGTCAGGAGGGGATTTCAGGCGCCCCGTGTAGGTCATATAGAGGGTTTCGCCGTCATCGGTTTCAAGAATGGCGCGAACATCGAGATGAATCACGCCATCGGGACGCCTGATCAACCAATCGCCACCACCGGGAAGGGCTTTGCCACTCAAGGCTGCCCCCTTGAAAGAGCCGCCGCTAATGATGCCGGCGCGGCGAAAATAACCTGCGGGCACATCGCCAATAATCTGGGGATGGGTTTCAAAGTCGACGCTGAAAAGGGGTTTAAAGGCGATATCCTGCATACCGGGCTCCCGTGACCGCTGGAATCAAGCTATTTTGAGAATCATCTTACCTTCGTTGCTGCCTTCAAATAAGCGCAAAAATGCCGGCAGAGCGTTGTCTATACCCTCATCGATATGTTCGTCGACGCGCAGCTTACCGGCGCGAATCCACTCCGCCATCACTGCAGCGCCCTGGGGGAATTGATCGATATATTGGCGCACCAAAAACCCCTGAATACTGGCGCACTTGACGATCAGTTGCCACAAATTGCGACACCCCCTGTCACCGTCCACTTTATTGTATTCGCTGATCAGGCCGCAGAGGGCAATACGGGCGCCCTGGTTTATGGATAACAGAGCGGCATCCAAAATATCGCCGCCGATATTTTCAAACACCACATCCACGCCCTGGGGCGCCGCCGCGTCTATGGCCGCTTTTATGGCGGCAATATCCTTATTGCGGTAATCAATGGCGGCATCGTAGCCATAATCGTCCAGCAAACGCTGACATTTTTTTGCGCCGCCAGCGATACCCACGGTGCGGCAGCCCTGGATTTTTGCGATCTGGCCAACAAGGGAGCCAACGGCGCCAGCGGCGCCACTGACGAGAACCGTCTCCCCCGATTTTGGTTTGCCCACATTGAGAAGGCCAAAATACGCGGTGAGTCCCACAGGCCCCAGCACTGATAGATAATGGGTTACAGAGGAAACCTCATCGGGGTCGATGGCAAAGGTAAACATATTGGGCGTCACCAAAGAATAGTCTTCAATGCCGCCTATACAGCGCACCCACTGTCCTTCGGCAAAATTCCCGTGCCTGGAAGCAACAACAACGCCTACGGTGGATGTGCCGACAACGGCGCCGAGGGCAATGGGTTCGGCGTAGGAAGGCTTGTCGTCCATCCGCCCCCGTATCGCAGGATCCAGAGAGGCATAGTGATTGCGAACCACAATCTGGCCATCCCCAGGCACTGGAATTTCCCCGTTGACCAGAGAAAAATCCTCCTTGACGGGAAGGCCATTGGGACGGCGAACGAGCAAAAACCTTTTATTGGCAGACATTCATCACCTTCTATTTTATTTACTTTGTGGGGTTTATTGTGTTTCACCACGAATCGGCACAGGGGCTGTACCGCGTCGTCAAATTCGCAGTGTGCCCGGAATAGTGAAGGAGACCGACAAAAGGGGTCAAGGCAATTGACCCCGTTGAAGCTATAGGAATTTGTTATCAGGGGCGGATTTCTATGGGCGTGCCATCTTTCACCAATGTCCAGATTTCATCCATGATGTCGTTGGTCACGGCGATACAGCCTTCGGTCCAGTCTTCCTGGTGCAGCCACTGTTTAGCCCATTCAACGGACGGCACCCAGGCCGGGCTGCCATGAATCATGATGGCTTCACCGGGGTCTCTATTCGCCGCCACCGCCCGCTGAATATCCTGGTCATTGGGATAGGAAATATGGATAGCGCGGTAGAAACGGCTGCTGGGATTGCGCCAATCCAGAATATAACGGCCTTCTGGAGTGCGGCCATCGCCGCTTTCGCGCTTATGGCCAACGGGGTTTTTGCCCAGGGCAATGGGATATTCCTTGATGACCTGCCCGGAATTAAGGAGATAGAGTTTTTTCTGGGATTTTTCCACCAGCACCAAATCCGGAGAGGCGGACTTGTGGGAATAGGCCACTTTCACGGGCGTGAAGGGAAACGCCTGGGAACTGGCAAAGGTTGACGGCGACAACATGGCAGCGGAAACAAGTAGGGCTGCAAAACAGCAACACAAACGCTTTATGGCCCTTTTCATCACTACAAAACTCCCGACCCATTGTTATTAATCTGCGACAAAATTTACTCGCTCAGTAACCAACTGGCAAGCCCT
>JALOAH010000075.1 GCA_023228865.1 Porticoccaceae bacterium
ACAGGAATATCCTGGAGATTTTCAGCGCGCTTGGTTGCAGTTACGATAATTTCTTCCAGAGCGCCGCTTGATTGCGCCAGCGTGTTTGCCGAGATTGCTGCAGATAAGGCCAGCGTGCCATAGGCGGTGAGCGTGCGAAGCTTTGGTCTTGTGATTGTTGGCTTGAATAATAGGTGCAGGTCTGTTGTTTTGTCATCTTAGTATCCCCTTATTTCCTTGTATTGAAGTTATATCCAAACAGGGTTGCCATGCGCACATCAATTTGTTTATCAACCATCTGTTATGAATACAAAGTTATTTCGGTTGAGTTGTCAGTGCGCCGCTTGTCGCAGGCGCGCTGACAAGCCCAATAATAGGAGACAATAATCGTTTGCGCAATATCAGTTTTAATTCTTTGTTATTAAATGATTATTTTTGTATTGGTGGGGGCTTCAGCTCGTTTTTTGTTGCCTATATTGAAGATGGCTATAATTATTCGTCGAGTTAAAAGCAGAAGCCCCAGGCTGTATTTGATGTTAACCCCTTGTTAGGGGCGATGCTTTGGCCACTCTTGCATTAATGAGCCCAGATCCGCGGGGGGGCTGCCGTGGATAATGACCTTGTCGGCGCCGGCATCAAACAGTGAGCGAATAAAACGTGCGCCATTGGCAGCGCTGCCCACCGCATTGCAATCTTCAATCCATTCGCGGGGATAGAGATCCCGATAGCGGCGCAGATCATCCAGATCCCGGGAGGCGCCTTCATCGCCCATGCCGCCACTTTGACTGGCCTGGGCAAATACTGCCTCTTTGACGATTCTGGCCTTTTCGGGATCCCAGCCGTTCGCCTTCACCAGGACGTCGATCATGGGCAGCATGAAATAGGTGTTCATGCGGCGCACGACATAGTTGAGCATTTTTTCCTCACTGACATCGCAGGCAGTGACCGCAACGGCACAAATTTTCACGGATGCCGGGTCTCTGCCCGCTTCTTTAGCCGCTGTTCTGACAACCTCTACAGAATGCCTGACAGCCGTGGTATTCAGGCAGGAAAACAGAATCACGCCGTCGCAGTGCGCCCCTGCCCACGCCAGAGATTTATCGCCCACGGCGCCCATATAAATCGGCGGCATTTTTTCCAGGGGTGCGCCCAGCACGGCGCCGTTCAGTGTCCAGCCATCACTGGCGGCAGTGACCACTTCTCCCCGCCAAAGGCGTTTCATGGCGTCGATGTAGCGACCGATCAGTGGCAGGGTGGATCTCGGGACGCCGAGCATGTCTGAGAGTTTTGGCTGGCCGTGGCCGACACCGAGAATAAATTTATTGCCGGTCATCAACATCATGGTGGATGCAAAGGAGGCCACAATATAGGGGTTTCTGATTTGTAGATTGTTAATAAGCCCGGTGGCGATAGTGGAGTTGGGCGCCGCCGCCAGGGCAGCGCCACAGAGCGCGCCGATGTCTTTGGTGCCTGGCCGTTCCGAAATCCAGACAGTGTTGAGGCCAAGGCGTTCGCCCTCGCGAACTTCGCCAAGCAATGGTGTCGGATCTGGAACGTGTCCGCCCAGGGTCCAATAACCTAATTCGGGATAGGGTTGTGTCATTATGGGGTTCCTTTGAGTTTTACCGTGAAATGTTGGCAGCCAACAGTTGCTCAGTTTGGCAGTACTGTCCATCCAAACAGGGGGTGGAAAATATTTCCACATTCTGTCGGTTTTATCCTCAGGAATCATATACGAAGTGATTGCTGGAACAAAGCATCTCCAGATTTCTATTGAGTTAAAATCTAATAAGTGACGTTGTGGTGTCAAAGTGTATAATTAGCCCCAGTTTTACATCGGTTGGCGCCTCGGTGGCTGAGGTCTGGAGCCAGCTGTGCCATCTCCGCAACCTGGGTTTATCTGTTTGTCGCTCAGGCTATTTCTATTTCGGGGTGTATGGTTGTTTATATGGTTATCCAAATAATAGCGATTGGGAGAGTTCAATGAAATTTATTGTCATAGGCGGCGGTCCTGCAGGTTGTGCAGCCGCGTATACCCTTACCAAACAAGGCCATGAAGTTATTTTATTTGAGGCGGATGACGCGGTGGGAGGGCGAACCAGGCAAATTCAGATCGGTAATTTCAGCGTTGGTGTTGGCGCGCTGTTTCTTATGGGCGGTATCTATCCGCGCACCACGGCTCTTCTCAAAGAGATGGGGCGCGAAGGCGATCTGATTCCCTGGGGCGGTGCTTCTGAGCTGATGGACAAGGACAATTCCCGCTATCCGGTCAGTTTTGTCGATCTTGCCAGTTATTTAAAAATACCCAAGCTCACCTTTGGCGACCGGGTCAAAATTGTCCTGGCCGGGCTTAAAGTGTTTTTTAGCCCCGGCGCCAAAAACCCTTTTGACGGCGAGGATCTCGCCCGCTATGACCGGGGTGAAGATCTGGAAACCTGGTCGAGAAAAAACCTCGGCGATCGCCCCTACGAATACATTATCCGCCCGTTGTTCGATTTTTTGTACGCAGTTCCCCCCAGCTGGTTGTCGACACCTTTTCCCATTGCCATTATTCAGCAGGCGCTGAAAATGAAACTTTCCGTGCCCCCCAAAGGGCCTGGCCAGGTGAGTGAATGGTTGGTTGAAAGCAGTAAAAACCTCAAGCTTTATCTTTCGACACCGGTGGAAAAAATTCGCCAGGCGGGCGCCGGGTTTGAGGTGGAGGCCAAGGGTGAAACCTATTGCGCCGACGGTCTGGTGGTAGCCACGGAAGCCTACACGGCAGCGGAGCTGATGAAAGATTTTATTTCTGCGGATTCATGCAGAAAACTGCAGGATGCTCCCTACACCGATTACGCCCATGTGCAGATCGGCTACGATAAAAACCCCTGGCCGGATTATCCCGCCGATATTGTCATGCCGGTGGGATACGGTGAAGGTCCGCGCAGCGTTGGCGCCATGGTGTTGCAGAGTCGCCGTCAGCCCGATGCGGTTCCTCTCGGTGGCGAAATGGTTGGCGTCTATTTCACCACGCCGCCCCTTGAGCATATGAGTGACGAGGACATTATTCAGGATGCGCTGGCTTATGTGCACAGAACATTCGGCAAGCCGGAAGCCGAGCCCGCTTTTATCAAGCTGTTTCACTACAACAAAGGCCTGAATATTGCCAAGCCCGGCGCCTACAGTATGCTCGATGGCTTGCGCACCGAACTGCCCAAAAAAGTATTTCTGGCGGGCGATTATTTTTCGCAGGCCGGTGTTGAGGCGGCCGTGTTCAGTGGCGAGAGAGCCGCCAACCAATTGTTGAAATCCCTCGCTTAAAGTTTCAGGGGTGAAAGCAAAAAAGGGAATGGCTTGCCATTCCCTTTTTTTATTCCTTGGCAACGTGGCCGCCTATTTGTTTTGTTGCGCGTAGTAAGCCTGTGCAGCCTTTGCCTGTTTTTTCCTTGCCAGTGGCATCAGCGCTTTATAGAGAGGGCGGATCAGCCAGTTGGGAAGAAAGCGGGCGCGCTCCTCGTAGGCCACCCGGCCGCGGGGGTGATCCATCAAATTGGGGTAGGGCAGAGGAAAACGGTAGTTTCTCCTGTCCCGCCAGAATTCGATGGCCTTGATGTGTTTGACATTCTTGTAGCCGTAGTGGGCGGGACAAATCAGGCGCAGGGGCGCGCCGTGCTCAAGTCCCAATTTTTCGCCGTTGTGGGTGTCCACCAGCAAGACATCATCAGCCATTAAATCCTGCAATTGCATGCTGCAGGCGTAGCTGTCCTGGCCGCGAAAGACCACAAAGGTTGCCCCCTGCTCAGGTTTGGCAAGGGGTTCCACGACCTGCTGATAAAAATCCCGAAAGCGGACACCGCCCCAGTGTTGATTGCGAACCGACCAGGTGGTGACGCAGTGAAAATCCGAGTGCTGCTCAACCCTTTCGAGGGTGTCGAGTTGGCCGTCGAGGGTGAATGGCGCGGCAACATCGCCGCTGATACCGATCCGCAGGCTGTTCGGTTGCTGGGGAAAACGGTAGGCGAAGAAACCCAGACCAAAGCGATCAAAGGAAGGAAACTCCTTTTGATGGGGGGGGAGGGCTGCCTTGCTCTCGCTCGGGATTGTTTGTTGTGTTGTCATTTGGCCTCCTGTTTTCAGTTGGTTGTTGTCGCCGATTGTCGCCGCGAAGCTAGAGCATTAGTTATAAAACAGTCACTTGCAAGGGTCAATCAACAAATACCCTGGCGTTTCTGAACAGGCGCATCCAGCCGCTGTCACCGCCGCGCCATTCATCGGGGTGCCAGGAGTTTGTCGCCGCCCTGAATACCCGCTCCGGGTGCGGCATCATAATAGTGACCCTGCCGTCCCTTGAGGATAGACCGGTAATGCCGTGGGGCGAGCCATTGGGATTGGCCGGGTAATGCTCTGTGGCGGAGAGATGATTATCGATAAAACGGATGGCCACCATACCCGCCTGTTCCACTTGCTCCAGTGATTTCGCCGATTCAAATTCCGCCCGTCCTTCGCCGTGGGCAACGGCGATGGGCATATGGGTACCCGCCATGCCCTGAAGCAGCACGGAAGGGCTTTGTTCAATCCTCACCAGGGAAAAGCGGGCTTCAAACTGCTCCGACAGATTGCGGACAAAGCGGGGCCAGTTGGCGGCGCCGGGAATCAGGGATTTAAGGTTGGATACCATCTGGCAACCATTACAGATACCCAGGGTAAAGGTGTCCTGGCGATGGAAAAAGCTGCTGAACTGATCCCGCGCCAGGGTGTTGAAAAGAATGGTTTTGGCCCAGCCTTCGCCGGCGCCGAGAACGTCGCCGTAGGAAAATCCGCCACAGGCCACCAGGCCTTTAAAGTCCCTGAGACTGACGCGACCGGCGAGAATGTCGCTCATATGGACATCCACGGCATCAAAGCGGGCGCGCTCAAAGGCGGCGGCCATTTCCACCTGGCTGTTGACGCCCTGTTCCCGCAGTATGGCAATGCGGGGGCGGGACAGGTTGACATAGGGGGCGCTGACGTCATCGTTGACATCAAAAGTGGTGTTGACGCTGAGACCGGGGTCTTCGCTGAGAAGGGTGTCGAGTTCCTGTTGGGCGCAATCTGGATTGTCCCGCATTGACTGGATGTGAAAGCTGGTTTCACTCCATAGCCGTTGCAAGTGCAGGCGACTGTTTTTGTAACAGGTTTTTCCCTTCCACTTAAAGGACAGGGTGTCATCCGCAGCAAGGGTACCTATATCAGTAACGAAGTCTTCAAGTCCCGTTTTGGTAAACAGCGACAAGATCTTTGACTTGTTCGCTTTGGTGGTTTGAATGACTGCACCCAATTCTTCATTGAACAGGATGCCAAGGGGATCGTCGCCGAGGCCGTCGAGATGGATGGTGAGACCGGTGCGTCCGGCAAAGGCCATCTCCGTGAGTGTTGCCAGCAGGCCGCCATCGCTGCGGTCGTGATAGGCATTGATCCAGCCCGCGCTATTGGCCTGTTGGATGGCGCTAAAAAAATGTTTGATTCGTTCGGGGCAATCGAGATCGGGCGCCGAGTCGCCCATTTCGCCGTAGACCTGGGCGAGAATAGAACCGCCGAGGCGATTGCGGCCAGCCCCCAGATCTATGAGCAACAAGCAGGACTCGCCGATGTCCGTGCGCAGCTGGGGCGTCAGGGTTCTGGTGACATCGGCAACAGGGGCAAACGCACTGATGACCAGGGATAGGGGCGCTGTGATGGCCTTGTGTTCGCCATTGTCGCTCCAGGCGGTGCCCATGGACATGGAATCCTTGCCCACAGGAATGGTGATCCCCAGTTTGGGGCACAGATCCATGCCGACGGCTTCGACGGTGCGAAACAGCTTTTCGTCTTCGCCGCGATGACCAGCTGCGCACATCCAGTTTGCGGAGAGTTTGATGTCGGCAATGCTGTTAATGGCGGTGCCGGCAATATTGGTAATGGCTTCGCCAACCGCCATGCGGCCGGAGGCAGGCGCATCGATAAGGGCGAGGGGCGTGCGCTCCCCCATGGCCATGGCTTCACCGGCGAGGCTGTCGTGGCTGATGGTGGTGACGGCGCAGTCGGCAACGGGGACCTGCCAGGGACCCACCATTTGATCCCGTGCCACCATACCGGTGATGCTGCGGTCGCCGATGGTAATGAGGAAGCTTTTGCTCGCCACCGCCGGGTGCTGAATAACCCGCTCCACAGCCTCGCTGATGGCGATATTCGCAGTGCTGAAATGGCGTACTTCCGGATGGTGTTTTTCCGCCTTGCGGTGCATTTTTGGCGGTTTGCCAAAGAGCACCGCCATGGGCAAATCCACTGGTGTTGACAAGAAGTGGCTGTCATTGACCTTGAGGGTTTTTTCGGCAGTGGATTCGCCAACCACGGCGTAGGGGCAGCGCTCCCGCTCGCAAATGGCGCTGAATCTGTCGATATCGCCGGGTCGCACCGCGATGACGTAGCGCTCCTGGGATTCGTTGCACCAGATTTCCATGGGCGACATGCCGGGCTCGTCGTTGGGCACCTTGCGCAGCTCAAAGGTGCCGCCACAGCCACCATCCTTGACCAGTTCCGGAAAGGCGTTGGAGAGGCCGCCCGCGCCGACATCGTGAATAAAGGCGATGGGATTGTCATCACCCAGTTGCCAGCACTGATCGATCACTTCCTGGCAGCGGCGCTCAATTTCGGGGTTTTGTCGCTGTACGGAGGCAAAATCCAGCTGTTCGCTGCTGCTGCCGGAGGTCATGGAAGAGGCAGCGCCGCCGCCAAGACCGATGAGCATGGCCGGACCTCCGAGCACCACCAGCTTGCAACCCGGTTCAAACTCGTGTTTTTCCACATGCTGGGCGCGGATATTGCCATAGCCGCCGGCAAGCATGATGGGTTTGTGGTAGCCCCGGCGCTCGCCGTCAAAGTTCTGCTCAAAGGTGCGAAAATAACCGCACAGATTCGGGCGGCCAAACTCATTGTTGAAGGCGGCGCCACCGATGGGGCCGTCGAGCATAATATCCAGAGCCGAGACGATGCGCTCCGGTTTGCCGTAGTTGTCTTCCCAAGGGTGTGTATAGCCGGGAATTTGCAGGTTGGAAACACTGAAGCCGGTGAGTCCCGCTTTTGGTTTGGAGCCGCGACCGACAGCGCCTTCGTCGCGGATTTCGCCGCCAGCTCCCGTGCCCGCGCCGGGAAAGGGGGCTATGGCCGTCGGGTGATTGTGGGTTTCCACCTTCATTAAAATGTGGATGGGCTCGCTGGAGTAGCCGTAAATCTTTGTCTCCGGGTCGGGGTAAAAACGCCCGGCCTGGTGGCCGCTGATCACCGCAGCGTTGTCGGAATAGGCGGAAAGGACGTTTTCTCCACCCTGTTGGTAGGTATTTTTGATCATGCCAAATAGGGAAATGGTCTGATCGACGCCGTCGATGGTCCAGGAGGCATTGAAAATTTTGTGGCGGCAATGCTCTGAATTTGCCTGGGCAAACATCATCAGCTCGACGTCTGTGGGGTTGCGATGGAGATTTTTGAAGCTATCGAGGAGGTAATCCAGCTCATCCTCTGCCAGCGCCAGCCCCAGATCCCGGTTGGCGAGTTCAAGGGCGCTGCGGCCATGCTGCAGTATATCAATGGCATCGTGGGGGCGGGGGTGGTGATGGGCAAATAATTGCCGGGCAGAATCCACATCATCGAATGCCACTTCAACCATGCGGTCGTATAGCAGACGGGAAACCTGGGTTCTGGCTTCTTTGTGGAGGGGGGTATCACTGTGGAGAAAGTAGACGACGCCTCTCTCCAGGCGGCGGATTTTACCCAGTCCGGCATTGTGGGCAATGTCCGTGGCCTTGCTGGACCAGGGGGAAATGGTGCCAGGCCTTGGCACCACAAGAAAGAGACTGCCGTCCTGAGCCTCGCGAAGGGCGCTGGGGCCGTAGGTCAGCAGGGCGTTGAGGACATTTTCCTCATCGGGTGTTAATGCTTCTTCAATATCGGCAAAGTGAATATACTCGGCGTAGAGCGAGTGAATCTCGGGAACCACTTGCTGGAGGTTTTCAAGAAGTTTTTGCTTGCGAAAAGCAGATAGTGCCGGAGCGCCGCTCAGGGTCAGCATGGATGATAATCTCACAACGTGCAGGGGAAATTAGGCTGGCTATTGTACTGGAATTGATCGAGGACGACAGCCCTGAAGCCAGGATTAGCCCTGCCGGGTTCAACCCTGGGGTTTTCCAATTGCCGATTGCGCAATATCCTGTGCGCCCCTGAATCCACGAGGCTCGAATGAGGCAAAGACTTGTCAAGCTGAAAAAAATCACAAAAAGGCTGCTTTTTGGGGGCATTGTGGTTTTTTTTATGATGTTGTTGAGCCAAAGTCGCGAGCTTTCCCGTCTCGAAGCCATTGTCGCCAACGGCGAAATTACGCTGATCACCCGCCAGGGTCCCATTACCTATTATGAGGATGCGAAAGGCAAAAATGGCTTTGAGTACCTGCTGGCGCGGGATTTCGCTGACTATCTGGGGGTGAGGCTGGATGTGACAACCACCGAAACCCTGTCGCAACTTTTCAATATGCTCGGTGGCCCCAACGGGGATTTTGCTGGCGCCACTCTCACAATTACACCCCAGCGTCTCCAGGACTACATTTTTTCCGACTCTTACGATGCGGTCGTTCAAACCGTAATTTACCGCAGGGGAAGCCGGGCGCCCCGAGAAATTGTCGATCTTATCGGCAAGCAGGTTGCGGTGATTGCCGACAGCTCCCACGAGGAGCATCTGCGCGATTTGCAACGGGATTACCCCGAGCTGTCCTGGATCAGCATTCAGGGTGCTGAAATGATCGAGTTGATGGAAATGGTCGCTGCTGGCGAGATTGATTTTGCCGTTATCGACTCCACAACCTTTGATGCCCACAGAAGCATCTACCCCAGAGCGGCGAGAGGGTTTGATATTTCCGAATCCCAGGAGCTCGCCTGGGCTTTTCCAAAAAACGGTGACAGGTCGCTGGTGAATGCCGCCAACCGGTTTTTGCAACAGTCCCGCGATAGCGGCCGACTGGCGGAACTCAAGACCCAGTTTTTTTCTGATATCGAGCATTTTTCAGTGGCCGGATCCCTGCTGTTTGTGCAAAGACTGAAAACCCGTCTGCCAGAATACCGGCCGCTGTTTGAGCGTACGGCGGACAGACTCGGCATTGATTGGCATCTTCTTGCCGCCATTGCCTACCAGGAATCCCACTGGAATCCCGGCGCTGTGTCGCCTACGGGGGTAAAAGGCATGATGATGCTCACCCACGACGCCGCCTCGGAAGTCAATGTCAGCAATCGCCGCAATGTCAAACAAAGTATTCGCGGCGGCGCCGAGTATTTTCTCGCCACCAAGGCACGTATTCCAGCGGATATCGTGGAGCCGGACAGAACCTGGTTTGCCCTGGCCGCCTACAACGTCGGCCTCGGCCATCTCGAAGACGCCAGAGTGCTTACCGACAGGGCAGGCCGAAACCCGGATCTCTGGAGCGATGTCAAGGATTTCCTGCCCTTATTGCAGCGCCAGAAATATTATTCCACCGTGCGCCACGGCTATGCCCGCGGCCAGGAACCGGTGGGCTATGTCCGCAATGTCATCAAGTACAGGCGGCTGCTGCAGTGGAATACCATCGAGGAAAACCGCCGCAGTCAACGGGATGAAAAATACAGCCCGCCGGAAATACAGGAGTGGAATCTCGATAGTTTTAAAACCCTGTGAGGCTGCCGCCCTGTCGTGGCCAGCGGCCGTCGGTCTTTACAAAGCGGTTCTTTGGCTGTATAAAAACACAGTAATTGAGATTCTCGCCGCCATGAAAAAAATTATCCACTGCGATGCCGATTGTTTTTTTGCTGCCGTTGAAATGCGCGACGATCCCAGCTTGCGCCATGTTCCCATGGCCATTGGCGGCAGCGTCGAGCGCCGGGGGGTTATTTCCACCTGTAACTACGAAGCGCGGCGTTTTGGTGTTCACTCCGCCATGGCGAGTTGGCAGGCGCTCAAGCTGTGCCCAAGCCTGGTGCTGCTGCCCCACAATATGGAAAAATACCGCCAGGCATCCTCAGCCCTCAAGAGTATTTTTAGCGATTACTCCGAAATCATCGAAATGGTGTCGGTTGACGAAGCCTACCTCGATGTTACAGATACGGATTTATGTCGAGGCAGTGCAACTCTGATCGCCAGGGAAATTCGCAACCGGGTGCGCTCTGAAATTGGCATTACCGTCTCCGCCGGAGTGGCCACCAACAAGTTTCTTGCCAAGGTGGCCAGTGAATGGCATAAGCCCGATGGTCTTTATGTCATTAAACCAGGGGATGAAAAGGCGTTTGTCGATAACCTGCCCATAAAATATATCCACGGTGTTGGCAAGGTGACAGCGGCCAAATTGGCGCGGCTCGGGATTAGCCACTGCCAGGAGTTACAGCAAAAAAGCCTTGCCGAACTGGCTTGTCATTTTGGCAGTTTTGCTGTTCGCCTCAAGGCCTTGAGCCAGGGTATTGATGATCGGCCGGTAAACACCACCCGCATTCGCAAATCCCTCAGTGTGGAGCATACCTTTACCGCGGATCTGGCCGGCAGGGATTCCTGTCTTTCCCAAACCGGCTGGCTCTGCGGCGAGCTTATGGCCAGGTTAAAAAAGCTGCCAGCTTTCTACCAGGTGAAGAAAATCCAGGTAAAACTCAAGTTTGCCAATTTCAGCCAGACAACATTGGAGAAACCCTGTGATACGCCAACAGTGGCTTGTTTTTCCGATCTTATCGCCGAAGGCACAGCGAGAAATCCCCTGCCGGTGAGGTTGCTTGGCGTTGGCGTACAGTTCATGCCGCCACCGTCATTGTCTATGGTGGAGCAATTGCGGCTGTTTGCTTAGGGTTAACAGGTTCTAGGTCCGGACAAAACCCGGATGATGCCATATCCGGGTTAAAACACCCCCGGATAAGCCCCGCCGTCGACAAGAATATTCTGCGCTGTGATATAGGCCGCCTGCTGGCTGCAAAGAAAGGCGCAGGTTGCGCCAAATTCTTCCGCTTTGCCCAATCTGCCAGCGGGAATGTTATTACAAAACTGAGCCGCGAAATTTTCCAGGGCTGCGCCCTCTGCCTTGGCTCTCGCCGCGACGATGGCATTGCCGCGCTCCGTATCAAAAGTGCCGGGGAGAAGGTTGTTGATGGTGACGTTGGCGGCGGCAAAGTCCCTGGCAATGCCGGATACCCAGCCGGTCAACGCGGCTCGAGCGCCGTTGGACAACCCCAGTTGGGGGATGGGTTGTTTCACGGTAATGCTGGTGATGTTGACAATGCGGCCAAATCTGCGCTCCGCCATGCCGTCAATGACACGGCGAATCAAATCAAAGGCGCTGTACATATTGTCGTTAAGGGCTCCGTTCCAGTGCTCCCGAGTCCATTGGCGAAAGTCCCCGGGCGGCGGGCCGCCGGCATTATTGATAAGAATGTCGGGGTGGGGGCAGGCGGACAGAATGCGGTCGCGTCCCTCCTGGGTGGTGACATCGGCGGTAACGGTTATCACTTTGATGCCAAAGGTGTTTATTATTTCCTTTCCGGTTTTTTCAAGATCCTGCTGCTGGCGCGCGGCCAGAATCAGGTTGACACCTTCCGCCGCCAGCGCCAGCGCACAGCCCTTGCCGAGACCGCGGCTGGATGCGCAGACAATGGCTGTTTTTCCTCTGAGTCCCAGATCCATATTGTTGCCTCAGCAAAAAAAAGGGTTAAAAACAGTTACTGCTAGCCCGGCCAGCCCCAGACTGCTCGGCCAAAATTCCGGCAACGGGCGCAATATTCCGGCTGCACGGGAAAATCACTTGGTTCCCGACAAGTTGAGGCCGACTACGCCGACAATGATCAGAGCAATGCTGACGAGCTTTATGGCTGACACCGATTCCTGAAAATAGGTAATGCCAATAACGGCAATGGTGGCGGTTCCCAGTCCCGCCCAAACCGCATAGGCAATGCTGATATCGAGTCTTTTCAGTGCCAAAGCCAGCATGGCGATGGAGCCGCCGTAAAAAACAAAAACCAGAACCGAAGGGACAAGCTTGGTTAACCCTGAGGATATTTTCATCGATGTGGTGCCCGCCACTTCCAGCACTATCGCCAGAGCCAAATAAAGCCAATGCATAATTTTTCCCGATTCTCTTCTGTCACTATGGGGAGTGGCTTGCTGGCACCATCAAAGCAGTAGTCGCCGTATATCGGCCAGAGCATTCACCAGCTCGGTCATAAATTTGCCGGCATCGACGCCATTGATGAGTTTGTGGTCATAGCTGAGGCTGAGGGGCAGCATTTGGCGCGGGACAAATTCAGTGCCGTTCCACACCGGTTGGATGGACGCCTTGGAAACTCCGAGAATAGCCGCTTCCGGTGTATTGACGATGGGTGTAAAGCCGCGCCCGCCGATGGCGCCCAGGCTGGTAATACTGAAACAACCGCCCTGCATTTCTGTGGCCGATAACTTCCCTGAGCGAGCCTTTTCCGCCATTTCAGCGATGTCGGCAGCTATGGCAAAGAGGCCTTTTTTGTCGACATCGCGAATTACAGGCACCATCAGCCCCCTGGGGGTGTCCACAGCCATGCCCAAGTGAATATAGTGTTTTTGAATGACTTTTTCGCCGCTGGAGTGCCAGGAGCGATTGATTACGGGATTGTTCTTGAGAACGCGGGCGCAGGCGAACATAAGAAATGCCACCGGAGTCAGTTTAATGCCGCGCTTTTC
Source organism: Porticoccaceae bacterium (assembly GCA_023228865.1). Next base: position 12,679 of record JALOAH010000075.1, read on the forward strand.
CGCCTCGCCCTTGAGGGATTGGCGAAATTCTTCCATGTCGGTGATGTCGGCATCGTCAAACTGGGTCACCGCCGGCACATTGAGCCAGGTTTTGGTCATGTTGGTGGCGGTCAGTCGCGCGATTTTGCTAAGGGTTATTTCTTCAATGTCGCCAAATTGTGAAAAATCCTGATCGGGAATGCCGGGTATGCCTCCCGTGGCCGGTGCTGTTGTGCCCTGTTCCAGTGCATTCAAGGCTTTTTTGACATAGGCCTCTACATCCTCTTTTTGAATTCGACCCTTGATCCCCGTGCCGGAGACATTGGCCAGATTGACCCCCAGCTCCCTGGCAAAATGGCGCACCATGGGGCCTGCATAAACGGAAGAGGGCGGCGCTTCCGGTTCGTTGAGATCGCTCTCACGTGTTTTTTCTGTGGCGGCATGGCTGTCAGTTGCGGCCTCTGCCTCGGCCTTGTTTGGAGTTGCCGCTGATGTTGCCGCAGCGGCTCGGGGAGATTCCAGCGGTGCTGGCGGAGTCTCCTTGCCCTCGGCTGGTGCTGGCGGGTGGATGTCGCGAGCCACGCCCGCGATAATGGCGACTTCCTGGCCGCTTTTGACTTTGTCTCCTTCTTTAATGAGGATTTTGATGATTTTGCCTGCGGCAGGGCTGGGAACCTCCATGGTGGCCTTGTCGCTTTCCAGGGTCATGAGGCTGTCGCCTTCGCCGATCTCGTCGCCGGGGCTGACGCTGATTTCAATCACATCCACAGGCTCGTCGCTGCCCAGATCCGGCAGCGTTACCGGGGATTCTGTGTTTTCAGGGGATGTGGCGGTCACTGGCTGATGTTGGTCTGTTGCGGTGGGAGTGAGCGCTGGTTTAGCTTCAGCGACTTCTTTTACGGCAGTTTTTTCGTCAGGGGGGCTGTCTTTGGCGGTTGCAGCAGTGCTGTCGGCGGCGACATCGATTTCCACAATGTCTGACCCCTGGGAGACTGAGTCGCCGAGCTTGACGAGGATTTTCTTGATCACCCCTGCGGCCGGTGAGGGCACATCCATGGTCGCCTTGTCGGATTCCAGTACCAGCAAGGTATCTTCAACGGCAACTTCGTCGCCGGGGGCGACGGCAATTTCGATAATCTCGACAGATTCGGCGCCGCCCAGGTCAGGAATTTTAATGGTTTCAATGGCCATGTATTTTTCCTCAGGCGTACAGTGGGTTCATTTTGTCGGGATTGATACCCAGGTCTTTTATGGCCTGGACAACAACAGCTTTATCAATGCGTCCCTGCTTGGCGAGGCCGTGGAGAGCGCAAACGCTGATATAGCGGCGGTCAACTTCAAAGAAATCCCGCAACTTGCTGCGGGTGTCGCTGCGGCCAAAGCCGTCTGTGCCGAGAACATGATAGTCCCCCGGTATATAGGGGCGCAGCTGTTCGGAAAGGTTTTTCATATAGTCAGTGGCAATAATAAAAGGGCCGTTACTGTCTCCCGTTTTATCACTGGACAAGAGTGCGCTGATATAGGGAATTTTTTCAGGTTCGTCGGGGTGGAGCATATTCCAGCGCACGGCGGCCTGGCCATCGCGGCTGAGTTCGTTGATGCTGGTGACACTCCAGATATCGGATTCGACACCGTAATCGTTTTTGAGAATGTCAGCGGCGGCGACGACTTCGTTGAGGATGGTGCCAGCCCCCATCAACTGGACGCGAAGCTTATTTTTACCGGTTTTGGCGCCTTTGCGCAGGCTGTAGCAACCGCGAATAATGCCTTCTTCGGCGCCCTCGGGCATTTCCGGGTGCTGATAGTTTTCATTCATGGTGGTGATGTAGTAGAAACAGTTTTCCTTGTCGCCATACATGCGCTTGAGACCGTCCTGAATAATCACCGCCAGCTCATAGCCAAAGGCCGGATCATAGCTGCGGCAGTTGGGGATGGTGTTGGCAAGAATATGGCTGTGGCCGTCCTGGTGCTGCAAACCTTCGCCGTTAAGGGTGGTGCGGCCTGAGGTGGCGCCGATCAGAAAGCCCCGCGCCTGCATATCTCCGGCTGCCCAGGCGAGGTCGCCAATGCGTTGAAAGCCGAACATGGAGTAATAAATAAAGAAGGGCACCATGGGGCAGTCGTAGTTGCTGTAGGCGGTGGCCAGCGCCATCCATGCCGACATGGCGCCCGCCTCATTGATGCCCTCTTCGAGAATCTGCCCCTGCTTGTCTTCCTTGTAATACATGATCTGGTTGTGATCGTGGGGAATGTATTTTTGCCCGGCAGAGGAGTAGATGCCGAGCTGGCGGAACATGCCTTCCATGCCGAAGGTGCGCGCCTCGTCGGGGACGATGGGCACAATGCGGGAACCGATTTTTTTGTCTTTCACCAGGGTGGTGAGGATACGGACAAAGGCCATGGTGGTGGAGATTTCCCTGTCCCCGGTGCTTTCCAGCTGTTTCTGAAAGGCGCTCAGGGGCGGAGTGTCGAGAGGGGTAAAGTCTGCCTGGCGGAAGGGCACCGGGCCGCCCAGCTCCTCACGGCGTTTCTTCATATAGGCAATTTCCGGGCTGTCTTCCGGCGGGCGGTAATAGGGCACGGTTTCGAGCTGGTCATCGGGTATAGGGATACCGAAGCGGTCGCGGAAATTTTTGAGGCTTTCAATGTCGAGTTTTTTGACCCCGTGGGTATCGTTTGCGGCTTCGCCGGCGGCACCCATGCCGTAACCTTTAACGGTCATGGCGAGGATTACCGTGGGTTTGCCGTTGCTTTCCAGGGCGGCGGCGTAGGCGGCATAGACCTTGTAGGGGTCGTGGCCGCCCCTGTTGAGATACTGGATATCGCGATCGCTGAGATCCTTGACCATTTCCGCCAGCTCTGGATCCTTGCCGAAAAAGTGCTCTCTGGTATAGGCGCCGCCGTTATTTTTGCAGTTTTGCAACTCGCCGTCGCAAACCTCGTTCATGCGTTTTTGCAGCAGTCCCTTGGTGTCTTTTTCAAAAAGTGGATCCCACAGCCGGCCCCAGACCACCTTGATGACATTCCAGCCAGCGCCTTTAAAAACGCCCTCCAGTTCCTGAATGATTTTGCCGTTACCGCGCACCGGGCCGTCGAGGCGCTGGAGGTTGCAGTTGATCACAAAATTGAGATTTTCAAGACCTTCGCGACCGGCGAGGGCAATGGCGCCAAGGGATTCCGGTTCGTCACATTCGCCGTCGCCGAGAAACGCCCACACCTGGCGATCGCCCCTGGGAACCAGTCCCCTGGCGGAGAGGTAGCGCATGACGTGCGCCTGATAGATGGCCTGAATGGGGCCAAGCCCCATGGAGACGGTGGGAAATTGCCAGTAATCGGGCATCAGCCAGGGATGGGGGTAGGAGGACAGGCCTTTGCCGTCAGTTTCGCGGCGAAAGTTTTCCAGCTGCTCTTCATTGATTCTGCCCTCAAGGAATGAGCGGGCGTAAATACCCGGCGAACTGTGTCCCTGAAAATAGACGAGATCGCCGAGATGGCCGTTGTGGCGACCGCGGAAAAAGTAATTGAAGCCGATATCGTACAGTGTGGCGGCGGAAGAGAAGGTGGCAATATGGCCGCCGAGGGCGTCCTCATTTTTATTGGCGCGCATCACCATGGCAAGGGCGTTCCAGCGAATCAGGGAGCGAATGCGGCGCTCCATAAACAAATCGCCGGGCATGTGCTTTTCCCTGGATGTTGGAATGGTGTTGCGAAACGGTGTGGTAATGGCGTTGGGGGTGGGAATGCCCTGTTCAGCGGCTTTGTCCAGCAATTGCTTGACCAGGTAGCCTGCGCGATCCTGTCCCTGAAATTTGATCACTGATTCCAGTGCTTCGAGCCATTCCCGGGTTTCTGTGGGGTCTAAATCCTCAAATGGGGTCATGGTGTCTGTCCTGTTGTTGAATCTGTTGCCGGCTGATATTCGCCACATTATGGATAGACTTTAGCACAGTATTTTTTTCAATACTATGTTCCAATTTTTTTGGAACATAGTATCAAAATTACGGTATTGGCAAGAATCCACAGCCAGTGTTGCGCTATACAGTGTAGACCCTTGTCAGCACCGGGGCATAGGCCGCGCGGCTCAGCTGTCGTAACTAAAGGTTGGCTCCAGATATTCCTCCGCCAGTGGCTCCCCGCTGCCGACGGCCTTGTCGGGTGAGGTGAGTATCCAGAGCCCAGCGCGCTCACCCACCATGACTCTTGCAAAGGCCTGGGTTAGGGTTTCCCTGTCGATGGCGTTCAGAGCCGCCACCAGCCTGGGTCTGAAATCAAAATTCTCATAGCCGAGATTCAGGGATTCCAGATGGCGAGCCGCCAATTCGTTGATGTTGCGCGGTTTTTCCTCTATTTGCGCCAGCACAGACTGGCGGTAACGCTGAAGATCCTCATCGCTAAGGCTGGCGATGAGGGTTGTGGCGTCGTCGAGGAAGTGGTTGATTTCCTTTTTCAGCGTCTCGGCGTCCACTTTAGGTGACTGGACATAAAACAATTGCCCCGGCACCCGTTGCATTGGCGCAATGGTGCTGCCCACGGCATAACCCAGCTGTTTTTCCGTGCGCAGGCTGCTGTAAAAGGGCGCAGACAAAATATTGCTCAACAGGGAAAAGGTGGCGCGCTCTTCTAGGCTGTCCTGATCCCCCTGTAAATAAAGCAGGGCGGCGCTGTCGTTGTGATCCACATAATAGGAGGTGGATGGCAGCGGCGCTGACCGCACCAGGTTTTTAACTTCCTGAGTGACCTTGAGGTCGTGGTTGGTGAGGCCGAGCCCTGTGGTCAGGGTTGCCGCCATTGTCTGCGCCTGGGCGGCACTGAAATTGCCGCCGGCATAGAAGCGGCCTTTGCCGGAATTGGACAGCTGTTGCTGAAATTGCTGCAACTGTTGCGGAGTGATTTTTTCAAGGGCATCGGCCTTGGCCAGCGGCAGCCAGTCATTTTTGACCAGGGGCGGCAGGCGGTTAAAGAGTTGACGCAATGGCCACTCCTTGCTGCTGTTGCGCCACTTTCTCAACAGGCTGTCTTGCACTCTGTTGAGGCGTTCTCTGCTCCAGTCCGGTTTGTTGAGAGTTTGGATTATGCGCTCCAGCAGCAACTGCTGTTTTTCGCTGTAACCGGAAATGGTGATGGTAAAACCCTGCTCCCAGGAAGCCAGATTGAAACCCAGCCCGGCGAGCATTGCCGGATAGGTTTCCGCCGACAGCTGATCCAGTGTCAGCGCAACCAGGTAGTCGGTCATTACCGCGCGCTCGATGGTGGTCATTTGCGGTAGGGTGACGCGGGCTTCAAAGTAACCTTTGGGGGAATTGAACTGGCTGTCCGGGTAGTACCAGAGGTTGTTCTGGTCGCCAATTTTGAAGGGCTTTTCCACCGCTGACGGGACAGTCAAAATGTCGAGATGCTGGGCGATGTAGGGGTTTTTGTTCGGCAGTGCCAGGGGGCCA
>JALOAH010000076.1 GCA_023228865.1 Porticoccaceae bacterium
AAACCACCACGGCCTGTTGACCTTCACTGATTTCATCGACTTCCTGGCCATCGACAAAAAGACCGACAATCCGACCACTGCTTTGGGTAGCGCCGTAGCCGACAAATCGCGTGGCACCACTGACGTGGATTCCGGCGGTGTAGTCGACGCCAAACTGGCTGGCAGCGCGGGCTCGAGCCTTCTGCGCCGCCATACAGGCGTCATAGCCCGGCATATCCAGCTCATAGCCGCGCTCCCGGGCGATATCGTTGGTCAAATCTGTGGGAAAGCCGTAGGTATCATAGAGCTGAAACACCATGGAGCCGGGGATTACCTTGCCGTCAAGAGTCGCCAGCCCCTCTTCAAGCACCGCCATGCCGTTATCCAGGGTTTTGGCAAATTGCTCCTCTTCACCGCGAATGGTTTTGTCGATTTGCGCCTGCTTTTTCACCAGATCGGGGTAGGCCTCGCCCATCTCCGCGACCAGAGCGGGCAACAGGCGGTGAAAGAACACGCCCTTGGCGCCGAGTTTGTGACCGTGCCGCAGGGCACGGCGGACAATGCGGCGCAACACATAACCCCGGCCTTCGTTTGATGGCAATACACCGTCCATAATCAGAAAAGCCGTGGCGCGAATATGGTCGGCGAGGACTTTCAGGGAAGGGTTTTCCAGGTCTTCCGTGCCTGTGGCCTCAGCCGCCGCGTTGATCAAAGCCTGGAACAGATCGATTTCATAGTTGCTGTGAACATGCTGCATGACAGCGGAGATACGCTCCAGCCCCATGCCGGTGTCCACACTGGGCTTGGGCAGCGGGTGCATCACACCGGCAGAATCCCGGTTGAACTGCATAAAGACGTTGTTCCAGATTTCAATGTAGCGGTCGCCGTCCTCTTCGGCAGAGCCGGGAGGACCGCCCCAAATACCCTCGCCGTGATCGTAAAAAATTTCCGTACAGGGACCGCAGGGGCCGGTATCCCCCATCATCCAGAAATTGTCTGATGCGTAAGGAGCCCCCTTGTTGTCGCCAATGCGAACCAGGCGCTCGGCAGGAATACCCACCTCGCGGTGCCAGATGTCATAGGCTTCATTGTCCTCGGCGTAGACCGTAACCCAGAGTTTGTCCCTGGGCAGATTCAACCACTGCGCCGAGGTCAGAAATTCCCAGGCAAAGAGTATGGCGTCCCGCTTGAAGTAATCGCCAAAGCTGAAGTTGCCGAGCATTTCAAAAAATGTGTGGTGCCGGGCGGTATAACCGACGTTTTCAAGATCATTGTGCTTGCCACCGGCGCGAACACAGCGCTGGGACGATACTGCGCGACAGTAGTCGCGGGTTTCTTCACCGAGAAAGGTTTCCTTGAACTGAACCATCCCTGCGTTGGTAAACAACAGCGTGGGATCGTTGACCGGCACCAAGCTACTGCTGGCCACAATGGTGTGGCCTTTGGAGGCAAAGAAATCAAGAAATGCCTGGCGGATTTGCGCACTTTTCATTAAGAAGAATCCTGTAACAGCGTTGCGAATACTGTAACGTTAATCAGAAGCCCAGTGATCGCTCGGACATTTTCATGTTGCCGAGGATATGGAGATGGAGATGGAAAACCGTTTGGCCTGCACCTTCGCCACTATTGACAATCAGGCGAAAGGCATCGCCAATGCCTGCCGCTTGCGCCACTTTCGAAGCGGTCAACATCAAATGCCCCAACAGAGCCTGATCGGCCTGTTCAGCATTGATGAGTTTCGGAATCGGCTTTTTCGGAATCAACAGCAAATGGGTGGGCGCCTTGGGGGCTATATCCTTGATAGCGAAACAGTGCTCATCCTCGTAGAGAATGTCGGACGGAATTTCACCATCGATGATTCGCGTAAAAATAGATTTTTCTGTCATGGGCATCTCCTCACTCAACTTTTGGCACCACCTACTCTGCGAAAACCCTTGCGCTGAGTCGGCACCTGGAAAAACCTTACCTGGCCATTGAATCCTGCTCAGCGGCCAAAACTACCCGGATTTTCATGGAGCTTTTCATCCGCACTCAATTGACGGGCTTCAGACTCCAGCATAACGGGAATGCCATCCCGGATGGGATAGGCGAGACCACTGGCGCGGCACACCAGCTCCTGCTTGTCGCGATCATACTCCAAGGGCGCCCGGGTAACGGGGCAGACGAGAATACTGAGCAACTGTTTATCCATTTAAATATCCATAAGGCCATAAGCACTGAAAGCCAACCCGAATTGACGAGCCAGCTTAAAAGAGCGGGTAGTTTAAAAGAAACTGGAGATCAACTCTATGGGCAAACTCGGGCAGCATTTCCGCTTTCACAGAAATGGCGTCCGTTTACTGCCTGTTATTACTCTTCAGCGGCACGGGGAAAGCTTTTCAGCACCAGAGCAGGATCTATGCGCACATCAAACCAGTTGATGCGCCAGTCGAGGTGAGGACCGGTGGCGCGACCCGTGGCGCCAACCCGGGCAATTTCATCCCCGGCGGCAACAGCCTGCCCCGTTGCAACCAGAATATCACTGAGATGGATAAAGGAAGAGAACAGGCCATAACCGTGATCCACTATAAGGGTGCCCCCTGAAAAATAGAGGTCGGGATGAGCCAGGCGGACAATACCGGCGGCCGGTGCCCGCACCAGGGCGCCCGTGGGGGCGGCAATATCGAGACCGTAGTGAGGATTGCGGGGAATGCCGTTGTAATAGCGCTGACTGCCATAAACGCCTGAAATTCTGCCCTCGAGAGGCCTGGTAAAACCGGCGAGATAATCGAGGCGGGGATCGCTGCCAGATCTGGCGCTGGCGACAAGCGCCGCCTCCCTTGCGATTCTGTCGAGCACCTCCGGCGGTGGTTCCACAGTTTCCTGGGGAACCCCTTCCACCTTTTGCACGTCGTACTTGCGCTGCGCCACCGTGAAAACCTGTTTATTGATCACCCCCTTGTCGTTCAGCGTCAAAGTGACCTGGGAAGGTGCATCCCGTCCCAGGGCGACCATAAAATGCCCTTCAGGGGAAACATCCACCTGGCGCCCCTCAAAGGTAATTTTTGTGCCCGGCCTCACCGACCCGAGAATAAGGCCGCCCTGCTGCCAGTCGCCCCGCAGATCAAGAGCCGCAGTATTAATAGAAAGGAAATAAAGTAATCCAACCAGTACTTTGAAAAATATGGGAATAATTTTCCTGGTCGGCGCCCATATCACAGATAAACCCCAACGCTATTCAGGCTTTTTGTTAGCGGAACTATTTCCCGCAGCAGCATTTTCGCCACCCTGTTCAGGCTCTTCGGTTTCTTCAACATAGGGTTCAAGTTTGTCGACAACACAGCTGTTGCCAAAATTCAGAACCCGAAGTATGTCCCCCTCGCAAAAATTGTTGTTGATCGGCTTGTGAACGTAACCTTCGGTGCGAATACCGCTGCAGGGGTTGCGCAAGGTTATTTTTACCTTGCGGTCGCCGGTCAATTCAATCACCCCCGTGGTTCTCGAATCGAAAGTCACGCGGCGAATATTGATATTGGCAACGCAACCGTTGCGAATGCCTGATTTGGCCGGATCCAGAGCCTGCTTCACGCCCTCGCCAGCACCGGCTCCCCTGTCTTGGGAGCCTGTTTCAGCGCCGGCAACGCTCGCCGTCAGCGCCAACACTATTGATGAGATAAATCCTGTCAGTCTGGTTGCCATAACATACCTATAAAACTGTTATTACCGAAAAGTTGCGACCTGCGCCACCCCTTGCGCCGACAGCCGACCACACCCACTTAAGACCATCACGGCCAGGTGGTCAACTCCTGATCTGTTCAAAACCAGCGCCACACCACATGAGCCTGTGGCAACGCCGCCAACCTGTCACTGAGACCAGAAAATAGTAAAAACTATCCACAAACTTGTAAATGTTTTAGCTGTGCCGAGCAATATCCCCAGACGCGACAACCATCAATCCTGCTCACCATGCTCCAGCGCATAGCGAATCTGGTCACCCGTAAAGCCTCGATACTGGAGAAATCGAACGCGCCTTGCTTTGTCGCGCATATCGCCAATGGGAGTGTCGCCAAATTTTTTATTGAGCACATTCAGTGCCAACGCAAACCAGTCCAGCTCCAGGGAAGCGGCGGCCTGATGCCAGTCATTTTCAGAGACTCCTTTTGACTTCAGGGCATTCAAGATATAGCGCTGACCATAGCCACACTGGGATTTGGCGCGGCAATAAGCCTCGGCAAAACGGCTATCGGACTGCAAGCCCTCGTCCGCCAGCCTATCCAGTACGCCGTTGATCAGGCTCTGATGATCGCCAAATCTGGCGCTGAGTTTGCGGGATAACTCCTCCCGGGAATGTTCTCTTCTCGCCATAGCGTTGAGAGCCGCAGCTCGGATATTGGCGGAAGGGTTGTCCTGGCGGCAATACGCCATTACTGGCGCCCCAGTTTCAGCGACTCCTGCCCTTGCGACCTCTGCCCTTGGGGCATTTGCGGGTCACTGGCTTCCGTGGGGCGAGGTTGCAACTCTGCCGCCCGCTGATCCTCTCGAGAAAACCAGCTGCGAATTTTTGACATCATCGCTTTGAGCACCCTCCAGATTTTAGGCAGCAACCAAATCACCAGAGCAATGAATGCCACCATTAAGGCAATAAAAACCAGGGGATGGTTGAACATTGCCCACAAACCGGCAAAAACCATGAGATCTTCGGCAATAGAGGCTCCCCAGTTGCTGAAAGGCTCCGGCGAAGTGTTAATCAGCAATCGGGACGACGCCTTGGAAAGATGGCTGGCGCCCGCCATGGTGCCTCCGAGAATGCCCGCAGCCACTTCCAGCGCCGGAGTAACATCCCCCACAGCACCGGCGGCGAGCATGGCGCCTGCGGGGATGCGAATAAAGGTGTGGACACTATCCCAGCCGGAATCAACTCCAGGGGTTTTGTCAACAAAAAACTCCACCATATACATAAACCCGGCAGCGCCTATCACGAGCGGATCCTGAAGCACCAGCAATTCCTGTGGCAAAACAATATTGCCGGTGGCTCCGGCAATGCCGAGGACACAGAGCAGCGCATAAAGATTGATGCCGCTGGCCCAGCCCACCCCCATGGTCAGCGCCAGTGTTGAGATAATACCCTGATAGGTGTCCATGGGATCGACCCCGCTTTAGGTTTCGCTTTGATTCACAGAATAGCAGATAGTGGGATGATATTGAAAAAAGGCATGCTGCCCTGTTTTTGACAGGAGATGCTACAAAGGCATTCTCAACGCTCCCCCACTGGCGGCACGGGAAACCCTCAGGGCTGAAATTGCCGGCATTCAGCACCGAAGAGACAACCTGGATGTGCCAGCTGCCTGAAGATGGGTGCTGAAACCGGTGATTTATACACAGCCTGCAACCCTGCCAGGATTGCAGGCTCTGCCTGAAGACATTATCAGGGGATGTTATATGTTGGTATTGTCGAGGAATCTGACTCGAGGTTCTGCGGCAATCATGGTGGCCAACTTGTCAAAAACGCCATTCTCTGCCCGCCAGTTAAAATAGGTTTCATAGGCGTTGCGACTTTGCCATTCCTCCACGCAAACAATATCGTTTTCATCGTCCTGGTTGACGAAGACATCCATACGAATGAAACCCGGATATTCTCTGGTCACCGGAAGCAGTGACTCAAGATAGGCTTTGACATCGGGCAGTTTCCCAGGAGCCACTTTAAGCTCCAGAAGAATAGATACGCTCATAAAATATTCCTTTCAATTTGGTTAATTATGATTCGGCGGCAGGAATTGTACGGTTAGCTACCGCAGGATGCCAGCACTCCGTCGCGCCAGCGTAACCGGTATCAAAAGCGTTTTGACAAATTCCTTGCTGGATATTAGAGCCTGTTAACACTCATTGGACTGCCACACGGCCAAGGGTGTGGCACCGGGACTTATTGGCTAGAAAAAATCAGCCTGGCCGCACTGAGAAGTGCCTCGCGGGGAATAGGTTCGCCATCACAAACAGCCTCATTGAACACCGCCTGACCTTTTATCCACACAGCAAACGCGGTTGCACTGCCCCGCTCAACCAACAGGGATGTCGGCCAAACCGTCTGGCCGGCTCTGAATGTGCCCCAACCATCGATTTTTCTCAAATGTTCAACCAATGGCCACAATTCCCTGCGGCGAGTCGCCAGCAAACAGGCCTGGCCGGTAAGCCGGGCATAATCCACATAGAAACCCGCAGGCCTGTGATCGACCTTGGGCCTGGTTAACCGTTGCAGAACCGTCGCCCATTCCGACATGTTTTTTTGTTTAACGCCAACGCTTTCATTGAAATTGGGGTCGAGCTCCTTGGGAATATCACGAAGCAGCGCATGCCACACCGCCTGGTTAACAAAATTGGCCATATTGCCAAAATGGTAGACGATCATCGAAGATGAGGTGCCCGCCCGCTTTGCCAGCCGCCGCTGACTCAAAGAGCCAACCCCGTGGGCGAGGATGTCGTCTGCGGCCAGTTCGACCAGGGTTTCGCCCAAATCGTTGACCGCCATTTCCTGGCTAGACTGAAACCTTGCCGACCCCTTGTTCAGCCACAAACTCAGGTCGCCATTGCCGGCACTTTCGCCAACACCAAAGCTATTGGCAAGCAGAGCTTTGGTGGTCTCCCGCAACAATAATTTGTATTGAACATTATTGGCCAATTCATGGGCGTAGACTTCTTCCATGGCAGAATAAATGGCAATCAGATGGGGAAGAAAACTTTTCGCCATAGCCGGATTGGCCAGCTGGCGCTCCCAGAAATTGACCCTGAGCGCCAGCCACCGCTCAAGCTCTGCCCCCGCTTTATGGATCTGGCTGGACTTGAACAGAACTTCCGACCAAAAACGGGCAATGGTGAGGTTAGCCCGCTGCTCAACATATGCGGCTATCAACTCAGAAAAATTAGCGTATGAAAATGGCAGGCCATCGAGCTGGCGGGAGAAATCATCGTGAAATTGAGCCTCGCGCGTCAAAGCAAACGCCAGCGCAGCGTCAAGCAGACCCGCCTTGTTTTTAAAACGCTGAATAATGGCCGTTGTTGAACACCCAGCGGCCAAGGCAATTGAGCGCAGGGAAATATCGTCGAGCCCATGGGCGCCTATGGCCTCTATGCTGCATGCCAGTAACAACTCGCCAAGAGTATCTGGATCACTCATCGGCAAACTTACTGCTGTGAGCGTGGCGGCGAGCCATCGCCAACGCCGCTATCGAGAAAAGAAACACCTTTAAATTCCTTGCCAGCCATGAACAAATGCAATCACCCCAATATAGACACAGCTTTAATAACGCCGCATCAACCGGTCAGCCGCGAAGGCGACACTTCACCAACGCACCCCTTGCGGTTTTTTGCGCGATTCTGTGTGCGCTCAAAAAACCGCAAGGGGTGCAATATCCGGGCTGAAATGTTTTGGGACGATCAACGGGCGGCCATTATTGTCATAATTCCCGCTTTCGTCCACTTCAAAGGGAAATCTTCCCGTTAATGCGCCAGGGGATCAGGCCTCACCTGAACCTTGCCCGCATAGCCCTTTCTGTTTTCAGTGTGAACCATGGGGTCAATGCCGTTGGTAAACCAAAGACCGCGCCCCTTCCAGCCACCATTCTCGTCATCGATGCGGCCATCCATACCCCTTGTGTAGGTGTTGAGGGGATAGGGTATGCGAATTACGGTGAAGTCTTCCGTGACCGGATTAAAGGCAATCAGGGAGTCCGAATTGGTGCCATTAAAAATCACCGTATCCTTACCCAGACCCAGTGTATTAAAGCGATCCACCCATGTGTAGTAGTGCATATCGGTTCCTACGCTGGCACCGGAGTCCAAATTAAAGTAAGGCGTTGGTGTTTTCCACAGCGTCCAGCCCTCGGGACACTGATCCCCCGCTCCCCAGGTCTGCTTGCATTGACTGTAATCAAAACGCGCCAGATGATTGCTGCCGGCAAGGGCTGTCCAGACCACGCCCTTGCTGTCGACATCCAACCCTCTCGGACCGTATCCAGGTGCCGGGGGTTTAAAGGCTTCAACCTTCTTGGTTACCCCATCATAGCGAAGCAGATGCCCAGGGCGATTAGGTTCAGACCACAGCATGCCCGGAGGAATGGATGTCCATACCGAATTGTCCGTGTAACTGGGCTGAACACCGTAATGAAATCCAGTAATTGCAAGATCCGCCTTACCATCACCATCAGAATCCACTTTGCTTTCCACCCAGCTCTGGGCAGCCTGAAGGCTGCCTGGTTCATCGGGATTGAATACTTTGGTATCAAAGCGCCCCATGGCTTTGGGATCACCGCTGGTCCAGAGAACATCATTGTTATCAAACTGAAGGTGGTGGGTACCAAAACAGGTATCCACGGGGACGATATCCCCGGTTTTGGTGTCCAGATAACCCAACTGGCGATGGTGTCCATAGCTGGTGATAAATTCTGACTTTTTACAAAACTCCGGCAAATCCTCACCCCATTCCCTGCGGATTTGAATAGTCAGCCAAAGCTTACCCTCCGCGTCCAGCATGTGATTGTGAATATTGGCAGGGTTGTTGTATTTGCCCTCATGAATGGTGGCACCCCCTGGCGCAGGACTCCCCAAGGATCGGCTGCCAAAGAGTGTCGGTTCTCCACCACCGAGTGGCACATAGGTGTTCTCTCCCCAAGGGGTAGTCCAGCCCCACTCTTCCATAGGCATTTTGACTTCGTGTGCCGAGTTTTTGACAGGATCCACCCAGAGCACTCTGTCGTTGGCCATATCTATACCATAGACTGGGCCGTCAGGATAAAGGTAGGGATTGCGCTTATCTGTGGAAATTTCATCATGGGCATAGGTATAGAGATCACCCCATCCCCATTGAGTAATCACTATATTTCTTTCAATCCCCTGCGGGCGCGATGGTTGCACCGAGGGTGTTTCACCCTTCACTACACGCTCACCAAAATCGCCCATTACATCCAACGTCACATCCCAATCAAGTTCCGAGGCAATTTGGGGCATGATTTCCGCTTTTTTCAACCCCGTCTCATAATGCTCACGGCCTGGAATAGATCGGGTCACCACACTGCCCAACTGGTGGCAGACGATACAATTAAGCTTAAACTGCGCCAACCAGGTTTCCTGGGAATAGGCGTAATCAAGCTCAGACACAACATCAGCCGCCGGTGGCTTGACCATGGACAACCAGTAACTGGCCGGGTAAATCGCCGCAGCCTCCTGGCTTGAAGCAGCCGTCCTGGCCAACAGCGCCACATCATCACCCAAATTGGCTTTTATTTTTTTTGAGTCAACCAGGCCGTAACCCCTGACCCAAAGTTGATAGGATGCATCGGGCAACTGGGGCAGGACAAATTTGCCCTCGTCATTGGTTACGACAATTTTTCGATAATCTGTCGGCAGATCCGCTGTTTCAGCAATCACCCAGACACCGGCCTCCGGCGCGCCCTCGCCATTGACCACCCTACCGCTGATAAAGTCGTCTTTGGCAAGAGCCCAAGGGGCTGCCGCCATTGCGATCAAAAACAGGTATGTACTTTTATGGATCATGATTTCCACCTCGAAAAGCTTATTTTTATGACAAGAAAAGCATTAGTAACGTGTTGTTAAAATATTGCCTTTAAAATTGACGGGCACTTTTGTCCTGACAGCAGCGCTCAGGCCAGCCCTTTATGTACCATCGCCACACTCCCAGTAACAGGAAAGATTTCATTGACCTTTTTCAATATCTCACCTTATAATTATTACGAATTTGAGTCGACTTACTATTCACCGATTAGAACTATAGATTGAAATCGGCTTCAACACCACCACAGCCGTCGCTCAAAATGTCGCCGTTTGACATAGATCAACATATAGACAGCACTAACCAAAATTTCAATACGGACGCCTTCTGTTCGACCCCATAATTGCCAACGGCTCAAGGCCGCATGTGATTATGAAGACGTCAAAAGACAATAAATTGATTATCCTGAATGGGATATAACTAGAGCACAGCCATTTATGCGGGCACATCACTCATGAAGGCATCTCAAACCCCGGCAGCCGCAGAAAGCGAGCCTTTTTTTGCTGGCCACAAAACCTATGTGCTATTTATTTGCTTCCTGGTCTACACTTTTAATTACATCGACAGGCAGATTCTCATCATTCTCGCAGAGCCAATTAAAAATGAATTTGGCTTGTCTGACTCCCAGCTCGGCTTTCTCACTGGAACAGCATTTGCCCTATTCTATGCAACTCTGGGAATTCCCATTGCCCACCTCGCCGACCGCTTAAACCGCGTCAACATTATTGCCATTTCCCTGTCCATCTGGAGCGCAATGACCGCTCTTTGTGCGATTACCAACAACTTCGCCCAGCTGGCTGCGGCAAGAGTCGGGGTTGGCATCGGCGAGGCTGGCGGCAGCCCTCCTGCCTCATCCCTGTTGTCGAGCTATTTTTCTGTAAAGCAGCGCTCTACCGCCATGGGGATCTACGCCCTTGGCCCCACTGTCGGCCTACTTCTCGGTTTTATTGTTGGCGGCTGGGTCAATGAATTGTTCGGCTGGCGAGTGGCCCTACTGGTGGTGGGTATACCCGGACTTCTCCTGGCTCTGGTGCTCAAACTCACTGTCAGGGAACCAAAACGGGAAACCATTGCCGGCTCAGATTCCCAGCAAAACGTCCCTCTTTTCAAGGAAACATTGAAAACACTTTTTGCAATAACCTCGTTTCGCTGGGTGAATGCAGGCGCCACCATCACCGGATTCAGCGTCTATGGTTTTATGGTGTGGACACCCATTTATCTTATTCGCCAATTCGAACTGTCAACGGGGGAAGTGGGCACAGCTATCGGCCTGGTCGCTGGTATCGCGGGAAGTATCGGCATTTTTGGCGGCGGATTCCTCGCCGATGCCCTGTCAAAGCGCAATATTCGCTGGCAAATGCGCATTCCCGCCATCACTACGCTGATCTTTTTCCCGCTGATACTGGTATTTTTGAACGCCAGCTCCGCCAAGATGGCGATTATTTTACTGATCCCTGCGTACACCGTTGCCCTCGCCTACACCGGCCCGACATGGGCAGCCCTGCAGAGTGTTTCGCCTCCCCATATGAGGGCGATGGCCGCCGCCATTATGTTGTTTCTGGTCAACCTTATAGGACTTGGCATAGGACCTCAGCTCATTGGTATTGTCAGCGATATCCTCAGCGAAACCATCGGCTCTGGAGCTTTACGCTATGCCATTGGTTTTAGCGGCACGCTGACGCTGCTTGCAAGCCTCTGTTATTTTCAGGCATCCCGCTTTTTGCCTGGCGATATTCAGGATTAGTTAAGCACTGGAAACCCAAACGCTGAGTTACTTGAATAAGGATTTTCCTGATCGCTAACAGCTGCGAGCCCTGAAAATCAGGCACTATCCATTTTAACCCACAAAAAACAAAGGATATATCATGTCGCATTACTTAAGTACTGATGACGACTACCAAATGGGTCCTTATAAGGGCAAGGCTAACCCTCTGGCGTACCCGGAAATTGTCATTAATGATGTCTTTACCAAAGACGAGAAAATATGGGTGCCCCTGGGCGACCAAATCTGGTCTCGCCCCCTGTGCTTCAATGTCGCCGAAGGCTATTTCACCCATATTCTCAGGGTTCGCAAAACCGGCGTATTTAACCGCCACCGGCACGGCTCTCCTGTTCACGGACTGGTATTGAAGGGCTGCTGGGGCTATCTGGAGCGGGACTGGCTCGCCACCGAAGGCAGTTATATCTACGAACCACCGGGAGACACCCACACCCTTTACCTTCCCGAAGGGGTCGAAGAAATGATGACCTTTTTCTATACCCCGGGATCTTTGGTGTTCGTGGATCCAGACGGTAATATGACCGGTTTTGAAGATGTCTTCAAACGCCTGGAAAAATGCCAGGATTATTACGAAGAAATCGGCTTGGGCAGGGATTTTGTCAAGCAGTTTGTTCGCTGAAATTGTTATCGATCGAGGAGTATCACATGTCAAATGACCTGAAGGGAAAGGTCTGGCTTATTACCGGCGCATCCACCGGCCTGGGTAGAGCAATCAGCGAGCATATTATCCAGCGTGGCGGCTTTTTAATGGCCACCGCGCGCAATCCTGCATCACTCGACGACCTAGTGAAAAAATCGCCGGACACCGTGGTGGCCGCCAAGGTCGATGTCACCCGCAATGACGATATTGCCGCAGCAGTAGCTCTTGCCAAATCACACTTTGGCCGTATAGACACGCTGGTAAATAACGCGGGTTACGGTTTTATCAGCGCTGTCGAGGAAGCCAGCGACGCTGAAATTCGCCATCAGTTTGAAGTGAATTTTTTTGGCCTCGCTGCCATGACCAGAGCCGTATTGCCGCTGATGCGCGATCAGCAAGCGGGAACCGTCGTCAACCTCTCTTCTATCGCAGGGGTTCGCGGCGGCAGCGGCGGCGGCTATTACTCGGCAACCAAGTGGGCGGTGGAAGGACTTTCCGAAGCCCTGGCAGCGGAGGGCGCAGCAATGGGAATTCGAGTGCTTATCGTCGAGCCAGGTCCATTTCGAACGGATTTTGCCAACAGATCCCTGGTGTTTTCAAAACACCAGATTCCCGATTACAAGACTGTTGCCGAAACCCGTCAATACCTCGCCAATATGGATGGTTGCCAGGAGGGTGACCCCCAAAGAGCGGCGGACATCATTATCAATACAACCCTCGAAAAAACACCGCCGCTGCGGCTTGTCCTGGGCGGCGCCACCTATGTAGCAGCGTGCAAAGCCCTTCAAAACCGCCTCAACGATATTCAGAACAGTGAACCAGTGGCAGGGCTGGCGGACTATCCGAAAGATGAAAAATAATCTTTTCAATAATGCCTGACCCGCTATTTTTTTGATTGTGAATAATTCAAGCATGATGACGAAACTGACGACATCCTACTGGCCGGCAACCACAGAATATCCGCTGCTTGACACCACCTGTGGCAGCGTTCTCCGCGACATGGCGGCGCAACACCCAAACGCCATCGCGCTCAAGGAAGCCAGCCCAGAGCCATCGCAACGGCGCTGCTGGACCTACAAAGAACTGCTCACTGAGGCAGAAAAAGTTGCCTGTCATCTATCGAGCCGTTTTCAGCCTGGCAACCATATCGGTGTCTGGGGAGGAAACTGCCCTGAGTGGGTCATTGTTCAGTTTGGCCTGGCCTTATCCGGCATGGTGATGGTAACCATTAATCCCGCCTATCAATTGCCAGAACTCGTCTATGCCCTGAAGCAGTCCGACTGCCGGGGTATTTTTTTCCAGCCCAGCTACAGGGGCACATCTCTGCGGCAAATGGTTTTTGAAGCCAGTGCCACCCCGGACATCCACCTTGAGCTGGCGCTGAGTTTTGATGACCTCGACGACTATATAAACAGCGCGCAACCTCGCATACTGCCCGATGTTTCTCCCCATAACCCGGCCATGATTCAATACACCTCGGGAACCACAGGCTCCCCCAAGGGCGCAGTGTTAAGCCACTACAATGTCACCAATAATTCCCGCATCAAAGCGTTGCTCAAAGGGATGAATACCGACACCATCAACCTCGCCATACCCCCCCTGTTCCATACCGGCGGCTGTGTCGGTGGTGTTTTGTCCACGCTGCAAAGCGGCGGCACCCTATTGCTGCCCGAAAGCTTTAATGCCGATTTTATGCTTGATCTTGTCGAGCAGGAAAAAGTCACTTACCTGTTTGGCGTACCGACCATGTTAATCGCCATGCTCGAAGCCCAGCGGGAAAAGCCGCGGAATCTGTCAACACTGAGAACGGTTTTCACCGGCGGCACCATTGTTCCCATCGACATTGTCAAACAAATCGAAACCAAGTTTGAGGTCTGTCTTATTATCGGTTACGGCATGACGGAAACCTCGCCGGCCATTACCTATACACGGTTAACTGACACGGCTATAGATAAAAGTGAAACCATCGGCTATCCCATTCCCCAGGTTGAAGTAAAAATTATCGATCCCGACACTGGCGAAACCCTGCCCGTCAATCAACCCGGAGAGATGTGCACCCGCGGCTTTCACGTCATGCCCGGTTACTACAATATGCCCGAAGCCACGGCAAAAACCATAGACAAAGACGGTTGGTTGCATACCGGTGATCTTTGCGCCATGGATGAAAGGGGATACTGCAAAGTCACCGGAAGGCTCAAGGACATGATTATTCGCGGTGGCGAAAACATCTACCCCAGGGAAATTGAAGAAATTCTCTACACCCACCCGGCGGTAGCGGAAGCCGCTGTGGTCGGGATTCCCGACGACTACTGGGGAGAACAGATTGCTGGTGTGATTACCCTAAAAGGTTCGGCCTCTGTGGACGGCGAGTCTCTAAAGGAGTTTGTACGCACAAAATTGGCACGCTACAAAACCCCAGTGTTATGGTATGTGCTGGACGCTTTGCCAATGACTGTTTCAGGAAAATTACAGAAATTTCGCATGGTTGAGCAGATAGTGTCCGGCGAACTGGATCCCTTTAAAATTTAGCCCGGCAACGGCCATCATGCTGATGTGTCGATGGCGGTTTTGCGGGGCAATTTTTACTTATTGGCCGCCGGAACCCAGCGGCATAACCCGCACATCACCAAAATTGACGTCGTATTCATGGGCAGTGAGGAGAATGGAACCCCGCCGGGGATTATCTCCAGACTGATACCCCGCAATATCCCAGGCGTCAGGTTCGAGTTCTGACACTGGCCAGACCCTGAGCTGGTAGAGCTCATTGCCGTCAACCTCTGTTGTTACCCGCATCCTGAAATAGTAGGTTTCACCTTCCACCAGCTGACGCTCCTGCCTGGCAAGAATATGACTATTGTTGCCGTAAAGCTCGATACGTCCATGCCGGTACCAGCCTATGCAACCCAAAGGCAGGAAACCTGCCTTGGGCTGAAGGTTTGGAATCGGATTATCCGTATGACCACCCCAACGCAGTAAAATGCCCACACCGCCAGACTCTGCGTCAAGATTATGCAGGGTTATGGGTACCAGAATTTCATAATCTTTCCAGTTCATATCTCCCAGAGCCAAAAACCGGTCATAGCCAGGCTCTTTTGTTCTGGCGCCCTCTGCCACAATTGACCATAGGCCATCTACAGCGCGAGATTTTTCTTGAACGCTCTTTACCCTAGCCCAGTCCAACTCAAAAGGTAAAGGCCACATATTACCGGGAAAATAGTCAATTCTTACACTGGCCTCGGCCATACCGCCAGCGACATCAACCGCCTTGATTACAACACGATTTACACCGGGCTTGAGTTCGTCAATGGCAATATCGATATTGAAATCACCATCATTTTGCAAACGGCGACCGTCCGCCCCCAGGGACAAGGGTTTTACCACACCCCCATTGAGGCTGTATTCGAAGGTTTTGATTTGGTGATGACTTCGCACATTACCGAGAATATTTTCCCAGATCTGGGAAATACCCGGATTTCCCAAAGTTTGCTCGCTGCCATACCAGAGATGAATGCGGGGGACTGTATCACCAGGGGTAGCGTCTTGGCACAGCCCCTGGGATATCTGACAACATAAGAGTAAAAAGAGCGACCTCAGCGTGAATAGAAAACCTTTTGAGCCAAGGCTGGCCTTCATCGCTGCCAGTGCACTAATCAATAGCTATGACCACTTTGCCAAGGTGCTGGCGAGCTTCGAAGTAACGGAAAGCCTCCACAGCCTCAGAAAAATGGAAAACTCGATCAACCAAGGGCTTGAGTCGGTGAGTACTGAGGGCTTTGTTCATGGCGACAAAGTGCTCTCTACTGCCGACGCGAATGGGATGAATCGACTGCATACGGATAAAAAAGTTGTGATCCAATGCAGGCATACCGCTGAGCAAACCGATGACACTAATCCGCCCGCCCATACGGGTGGCAGCGACAGATTTTGCAAAGGTTTCACCGCCAGCCACTTCGACCACCACGTCCGCGCCTACCCCATCGGTGAGCTCAAGGACTGCCTGATCCCAGTCAGGCCTTGTGCGATAGTTAATCACGTCATCAGCACCCAGGGCTTTGAGGGTATGCAGCTTTTCCTCTGAGGAAGAGGTGGCAATCACTCTGGCGCCAAATAACTTGGCCATCTGCAGGGCAAAGATAGAAACTCCGCCAGTGCCCTGAACGACAACTGTTTCTCCAGGACAGAGGGCGTCGTATTGAGTCAGTGCTGTCCAGGCAGTGACGGCGGCACAGGGCAATGTAGCGCCTTGCTCATAGGACATGTAGGAAGGCAGCAAAACCGCTTCGCTGGCTTTGACACAGACATACTCGGTCAAGACGCCATCCGCATCACCACCGCCGCGGCCAATGGGATTAAGGGAAGGACTGAACTTCCCGCCAATCCAATCGAGGTGAAAGGTTAATGCCACTCTGTCACCGGCGCCAAACTCGGTAACACCAGCGCCCACAGCGACAACCTCACCGGCGCCATCGGAAAGCGGTACCAGATTGTTCTTGCGCTCGCCGTAAAGCCCAGTTAGCACCATCAGGTCGCGAAAGTTGAGCGACGCCGCGCGCATTTTGACAATAATTTCACCATTCCCCGGCGATTCCGGGCGCACACCAGAAACCTGTTTAATACTGTCAACATCACTACCGCTGAGCACATAGGATTTCATAAGATAACTCTCCTTTATTTGTTGGCGCCTTTACTTGTTGGTGTTATAGCTGCTGCATATTGGCGGCAAGCTGTTCCTGACTTTCCTCAATGGCTTTCATGGCTTCAAGCAAAGTGATATTGGGGTTGGGTTGTTTGCCTTCACCCATTAACAAAATTTGCATGGACGCCCAGGCTACCTGGGCATTGGTTTCCAGCGCCTGAATTTCTTTTTCTGACATGTCGCCTTCGAGAGCAGAGCGATCAATGGTCATATCAAGTTCAGGGGACACAGCCACATCTTTTTCACCACTGAGCAGAGCCTTGCAAATGTTTGGCTCAAAGCACAGCGGCCGAGCCAGCCCGACAATATCCAGCTCGTCGTCCTTGAGCGCCGCCTCCATTGAAAATTTGCTGCGAAATCCCCCGGTCACCATCAGTGGCATTTTGGCGACAGGCCTCAGGCGTTTGGCAAAGTCAAGAAAATAGGCTTCCCGCAACAACGTGCTCTGCTTTTTCACGGGTTTCACCCCTTCGCTTTCATCGCTATTTCTGCCAACCATTTCCTGAGCTTCGTAATTGCCGCCGGAAATTTCGAGCAGATCAATGCCCTCATTACCCAGCCATTCAACCACCTGAACAGATTCGTCGCTGGTGAAGCCACCTTTTTGGAAATCGGCGGAATTCAGCTTAACAGAAACCGGAAAATTGCTGCCCACAGTTTTTCTTATACCCCGAACAATCTCAAGAAGGGCTCTGGCGCGATTTTCCAACGAACCACCCCAGGCGTCTGTCCTGGTATTGGCCAGGGGACTCAAAAACTGGGACATTAAATAGCCGTGAGCGGCATGCACCTGAACACCGGTAAAACCACAATCCTGGGCCACTTTGGCGACATGAACAAAACGCTTGATCACATCAAGAATCTGCTCCTCCGTCATTGCCCTGGGATTGCCACAGCCAATTTCTGCGCGAAGGGGCACCGCTGAAGGGGCGAGCGGTTCTGGATTGATAAAAGCGGGCGTTTGACGTCCAGGGTGGTTAATCTGCATCCAAAAATGATTGCCAGCGGAGGTGCCAGCAGCAGCCATTTTGCGCAGCTCGTCCAAACCACCATTGCCGTCAACGGCAATATTGCCTCCCCGCTCCAGGTGTCTGCGATCGACAAGCACATTGCCCGACAGCAACAACCCGGCGCCGCCTTCTGCCCAGGTTCGGTAAAGATTGACATGGCCTTCTGTAGCTCTGTTAAAGTTGTCACCCAAACCCTCGGTCATTGATGCTTTTGCAAGGCGATTGACAAGGGTTTGACCGCAGGGGAGCTGGAGGGGTTGATTGAGATAATTCATAGCTAGAAAATCCTGATAATATTTATTAAGTCTGTGGATCATTTTAACGACATCGAGCAGATTATCGCCATAACCATACAGTAATGACGGCTAAATTTGTCGCACCATTTTACTGCCCAAGGAAACT
>JALOAH010000222.1 GCA_023228865.1 Porticoccaceae bacterium
CGCGACAGACCCGCCATCTATTTGGCAGATATTAAAAATCAGATTTATAGAATTTACACAGGGTCAAAAAGCCCATAGGATGGCCAAACCCCGCTCCGGCGGTCTTGTCCTGACGTCAGGGTGAATTAAAGGTTGGCAAGGTTTACCCGAGCGTATTTTTGCAGTACATTTGTTTTGGTCAGACCATATCCACAGGCTTGACCGCAAAGCCAAAGCCCCAATGAAGTAATAACTCAGGCTTGGCAACCTGGCCACGGAATAAATGGCGACTGGCAACAATCACTATTTAAGCCATTGATTTGTATAAAAATTATCAGTAAACGCCGATGGTGTGGCGACACAATTGACTTGAGGACTTCATAGATTTGGGCGGCTCTAGGCCGCTCAATTAATGATAAAAGAATCATTACCTTAGTAGTGATAAAAAAATCACTAGCGTCTTTCTAGTGAAACCAGAGCAACACAATAAAACCAAGGAGAACAAAGCCATGCTTAACTCAAGAAAAAAACTCTTAACCTCTACTCTCGCAATGACCCTATTGCCCTGCACTGCCTTTGCTCAGCTGGAGGAAATCATTGTTACCGCCCAGAAAAGGTCTCAGGATATTAACGAAGTCGGCATGTCGATTTCTGCCGCCACCGGCCAGCAACTCGCCAATATCGGCGTATCCGATGTCGGAGATCTGGTCAAGGTCACCCCCGGCCTGACCTATACAGTCAGCCAAAACGGCACCCCCCTGTTTACACTGCGGGGCGTGGGTTTTAACGACTATACGCCAGGGGCAAGCCCCGCTGTCAGTGTTTACGTGGACGAAGTTCCTCTCGCCTACGGCGCCTTTACCAAAGGCGTCACCCTCGACCTGGAGCGCGTCGAAGTTCTCAAGGGTCCCCAGGGCATCCTCTTTGGCCAGAACTCCACCGGCGGTGCCATCAACTATATCGCCGCCAAGCCTTCCCAGGACTTTGAGGCCGGTGTCAAAGGCTCCTATGGCCGTTTCAATCGCGTTGAATACGAAGGCTTTGTCAGCGGCGGCCTCAGCGACACTCTCTCTGGCCGGGTCGCCCTCAGCGGCACGAATGCCGACGACTGGCAGAGAAGCACCACCAGCAATCAGGAACTGGGCGAGGAAGAGGTTTTCAGAGGACGGGCGCAATTACTCTGGGAGCCCACTGAAACAGCCACTGTGCTCTTGGGTTTGAATGGCTGGACAGACAAGTCCGACACCCAGGCCGGCCAGCTCCAGGGACTGGCGCTGCAAATCGCCGATCCCGCCAGCGCGTTGCTGGCGGACATTCCCGAAACCCAGCGCCGCATCGATGCCTTTAACGCCCTCAGCAATGCTGGCGACAACGCCCGCGACGCCGACTGGGATCACGACAGGGATCTGTCCAGAGACGACAATTTTTACCAGGTATCCCTGCGCGCCGACTTTGAGTTGACCGACACCATCACGCTGACCAGTATCACAGCCTATTCAGAGTTTGAAGAAGATTACGCCATGGATAGAGATTCCTCACCGCTGAAAAATGCCGGCATCAACATGGTGGGCTCTGTCGAGAGCTTTTCCCAGGAGCTGCGCCTGGCGGGAAGCACCAATAACGCCGAATGGCTGCTGGGCGCCAACTACGCCACCAACGACGTCAAGGGCAGCGAAAACATTCTCACCGGCGATTCTACCAACACCGCCATTCTCCCCGGCGGCCCCTGGATCGGCGACTCCAGCAGCGTTATCACTCAGGACATCACCGATATCGGCATTTTCGCTAACGTGGAGTACAACCTGACGGAAAAAACCACGGTTCTGGCCGGTGCCCGCTATGCCGAAAACGAAAACGACTACACCGCCTGCCTGATCGGTCACGATCTGGGCATGCGCGCCACCTTTCCGTTCTTTGCCGATGTTCTGAGGGGACTGGCGCCCAGTGGCTATGTCGCCGAACCCAATGAATGTCTCGCCCTCAACTCAGGGTTTCAATTGAGCAGCACACCCACAGAACTGAGCCTTGACGAAGACAATGTCTCCTGGCGATTGGGGCTGAACCACAGCATCACAGCAGATCTGCTCCTTTACGGCCTGGTGTCCGAGGGCTATAAAACCGGCAGTTTCCCGATTCTGCCCGCCTCGGCAACGTCACAGTACAACCCTGTCACCCAGGAATCCGTACTCGCTTACGAATTGGGCTTCAAGTGGTCATTCCCCAACCAGGGCGTTCAGTTTAACGGTGCCGTCTTCAACTATGAATACGAAGACAAGCAGGTGCGCGGCATCGTTAAAGACCCCGTGTTCAACCAGCTCGACCGCCTCGTCAATGTGCCCGAATCCTCCATCCAGGGCATTGAGTTTGACCTGACCATGAGCCCCCTTGACGGACTCCTGGTTCGCCTCTCGGGGACCTATGTGGACACTGAAGTCGACGAGTTCTACACCTTTGTCAACGCCCTCACCCAACAGGTTGAGCCCGGCATCAACGGCGCCCGCGTCCAGGGGGATTTCAGCGGTTCAGAACTGCCCTACACGCCAGATCTGCATTTTGTTGCCGATATTGACTACAGATGGGGCATCAGCGCCAGCCTCAACGCCTTTGTCGGCGCCAATATGATCTACAACAGCGAAGCCAACTCCACCTTTGGCGACCCTGCCGACAATCGCATCGACTCCTATACCACCCTCGATTTAAGGGCTGGCATCGAAGCACCTGATGGCCAGTGGAGCGCCTCAGTGTGGGGACGCAACGTCACCGACGAGTATTACTGGACAAACCAGTTCTATACCCAGGACGTTGTCTCCCGTTTTGCGGCAAAACCCGCCACCTATGGCGTGGCGTTCAGCTATAACTTTTAACGGCAAATAACCAGGCGCCGCCCCAAGACAGGGTTCATTGTGCTCAAGGGGCGGCTTCCTGTTTGACAACGGAAATAGAAAATCCACAACCACCTAATAAAGTGAATCTTTATGAACAAGAAAATCGGCGTCGGTATTATTGGCGCCAGTCCCGACCGGGGCTGGGCCTCTGACGCACATATTCCCGCCCTGCAAGCCCTTGACGAATTAGAG
>JALOAH010000223.1 GCA_023228865.1 Porticoccaceae bacterium
TCGTTATTCCAGCGGATATCGGAGTCGATGCCGCGCACGGCGAGGTTCATCTTGGCCAGGCGCCAGGTGGTGTAGTTGCTCTCCTGGCCGTAGATGGCGATGTCGCCGATGCGCCCGCCGTGTTCTAACACGAACTTCTCGCTCTGCACGAACATGCCACCACTGCCGCAGCAGGGGTCGTAGACGCGGCCTTGATAGGGCTCGAGCATCTCAACCAGTACCCGCACCACCGAGCGCGGGGTGTAGAACTCGCCGCCGCGCTTGCCTTCGGCACCGGCGAACTGGCTGAGGAAGTATTCGTAAACGCGGCCGAGCACGTCCTTTGATTTGTCGCCACTCTCGTTCATGGCGATGCCGGAGATCAGGTCGATCAGCTCACCCAGCATCACCTTGTTCAGCGCCGGCCGGGCGTAATCCTTGGGCAGTACGCCTTTGAGAGATTCGTTGTCCCGCTCGATAGCGCGCATGGCGTCGTCGATCAGGGTGCCGATTTCAGGGCGCTTAGCATTCGCCTTAAGGTGCGACCAGCGGCCTTCCTTGGGTACCCAGAACACGTTGTCGGCCAGGTATTCGTCCTTATCCTCTGCCGCTTGCGGGTCTTCAGCCAGTAGTTCGGCGTGGCGGGCCTCGAAGGCGTCGGAGATGTATTTGAGGAAGATCAGACCGAGGGCAACGTGCTTGTAGTCGCTAGGCTCCATGTTGCCGCGCAGTTTATCGGCGGTCTTGAAGAGTTCTGCTTCGAAGCCCAAGTTGGCGGCGCTGCCGTTGTTGGTTTTTTGCTTTGTCATATGCTTCCTGTTGGGTCTGTTCCGCAGCGGCTTTGGTCGCTGAAATTTATCTGTATAACTTCTCTTGTCTCACGTCTTCGACGCACGACAATAGGGTAAGCGAGTTAAATTCTGACTTGTGACGAGTTTCCATCGGCTAAGGCTGGCATCCTGCACCGCCGCCACTTTGTCTGTATGCTTGTAAATAAAGCTGGCCAGCTTTTCCAGCTGCTCACTCTTGACGCTTGCCGGCTCTCCCTCATTCAACCGCTTGGCAATCTGGTTTAAATTCCGACCTATCGCCCGTAGCTGATATGTCGAGTCCCATAGTGCTTTGGTTGTTTCCATCGTGAACTGTGGTTCATGGGTCAAACTGGCCCGAACGCAATTAATAACCCAGCGCTGCGGCGAGCAACCTTCCGCTTCTGCTCGGGTCGTGATGCTTTGGTATTCAGTTGGAGTAAAGCGAATCTCCATTCTCTGTTTCGGCCCATCATCCGGCTTGCCTTCAACCTGCTCGGCCACCCACTGCTGAACCTCGTGCGGCATATCGTCTTGGATCAGGTATCGCATGAGTGCTCGCAAGGAGGCTGCCGCTTTCTTGTCATTGCGCTGGCAATAGGACTGCCACTGCTCCTGTAGGTCATCAGGTAACCGTAAGGTATACACATAGCTACTTCGGGTTGCCCCGATTTTCGCATCGCGTGGCATGGGTCTCTCCAAAATAGAGGGGCAAGCATGCCACGTAGTGTAATACACTTTACCGGCGTTAGCCTATCCTGCATTAGTCCACACCCACCTACAGTTTTTCGTCATGACGAAATTTCCTTGGTCATGGCCAAGGTTTTGATTTGCAGTTGAGCAGGGAAGCGTATGGTATCGGTCATGTTTGATGGTGCGCTGAAATTGTCTTGCATCAGCGCTGAAACTGTCTTGGCCGTGCCCGCAGCATTGTGCAGCACATAGGAACGGCGACTCGCGCCAACCTGCGCTGGCCCATATTCCCCACTATCCTTTTGGTGTCGCCAGCAGCAAGGCCATAGGTTTGGCGTAACTGATAGGGTGCACGCCGCCCTTGGCCTGTCGGCCGTGGGGAAAGGCGCGTTCCGCGCTGATAGGCCGCTCTGACTTACAATAATAATAAGAAGAATAAGATTATTATTATTCTTATTGCCCAGTGTGGGGCTTTGGAAAGATGGCGACAAGTTCAGCTGTACCTGGAAGGTTCGCCGTCACCAAAAAGAAAGCCCCGCAGAAGCGGGGCCATGGTGTTAGTTTGAGATTTATCGTCTGCCTTGGGCTCTTTTCAAATTGGCCAGCACAGCATCACGGTATGCAGGTTGCCAGCCACCACCGGAGCCGCTACCGTCACCTGAGCCGCCATTCTCGACCTTGTTACCCCGCCGGAGCTTGTTGGCGGCCCATTGCCCTGCGCCATATATGCCTTTCCCTGCTGCCAGGGAGCCTTTCCCGGCACCTTTAGCAATATCAGCGGTTTGTTTTATGCCACCGCTCAGGCTTCGTGCTGTCAGGACGCCCATTGTGAGGCCACCAGCAAGCGCCGCCGCCATCGGCATGACGCCTTTAACCAAGGCGTACAGAATGGCGGCCACAATCAGAAGCTCAAGAGCGACGGCCAGCATGTTCTGGTCGCTATCCATCGCGACCTTTGATATTTGGTGGTCGTAGATGCTGACGCCCAAGGTCAACACCACGGCTGTCAGCGCAACAATGATTGTGTGGTTTATGACGAAGCCGAACCATTGGTCAAAGAACCGTGCCGTGACAGGCCACATAAGCATCAAGATGAACAAGGGGCCGATAGCGAAAAGGATTTTCAGGTAAACGGTCGACAATAATATGGCAATGCCACCGAAGACCACGACCAAACCAAACCCTACGGCGATCAGGGCTGCGATCAACCACCACCCGAAGATTGTCCCCATCTGCCGCCAACTGGCTTCACTGGCTTTTTCGCGAGCCTGGAGAATGAGTTCCAGTCCTTTGCTCAGGCTGCTGTCCAATGTTTCATAAACGGTACCGCCGCCACCACCACCAAACGCCGATGTCAGCCCTTCCTCAACGCCTTGTAAGCCACTTACCACCCAATTCAGATAAATGTCCGCATTAAGCGCCAGAAGGCTGATGATGAGGACCTTTCCGGTCATGATAAACCCGCTTGAACCTGCATCCTGTATTCTTCCCATCATTAGCATGTAGCCGTAGAGA
>JALOAH010000224.1 GCA_023228865.1 Porticoccaceae bacterium
CACTCCCGCCGGGGTTCTGGTACTGGCCGGACGGCCCCTCGACGAGCCTGTGGTCCAGTATGGCCCCTTCGTCATGAACAGCCAGGCAGAGATCGAGCAAGCGCTGCGCGATTACCGCGACGGTCGTCTGACAGATTGACAGGGGTGCTGCTATCCCCCTGATGCTTCGCACCCAGGCCGGTGACACTGGTACAGTAGTGCCCCGGCCTACAACGACCTGTCGCGATGGATTTGACCGAGAGCCCCGGCGTAGAGGAATTCCTCTCCCACAACTGGTTTATGTATTCCTTCCTCACCTCTGGGCAACACGCGGTGGTGCTGGATTTTATCCATACCTTTTGTACACGCACCGAATTTTACTTTTCGCCCGACGTCGAGGCCGGCGAGGAATATACCTGGCTGGTGGGAGCCAATGCCGCCCTGGTTGGCGCCGCCCAGCGCACCAACTACTTCGCCACTGTGCGCTGGGTCTATCTAGTCGGCGACGACGACCTGCCGGAGCTAAGCGGTGAGGCCTTTGGCCTGTCAACAGTGCGCCTCAACGCCTGGGATCTGGTCGCAGAATCACAGCAGCGTATACCTGGCCAACAGGTCGCCGTTCATGAGTTTGCCCATATATTGGATCAGCAGTTCGGTATTACCGACAGTACCGCCGCTTTGAGGGATGCCCTCAATCTGCACTTGCGCCACCGCCGCGAGGACGTCGACGATATCGTCAGCGACCATGTACTCCCCACCATCATCGAAGAGGGTTCGAACCAGGAGTTCTTCGCTTATATGGCGGAGTACTTCTTTACCGATCCGCACCAGGTCCAGGCATTCCATCCCGGGTTGTACAGTTATCTGGCCGACCTGTTCGGGCTCGACCTCATTGAGCAGCTGCCCCCCTGCTAGGGTTTACTGCTCCCACTGGCACTGCGTCGCCTAAACAGAGACAACACCCAGACAAAGAATACGGGGACAAAAATGACTCCCAAAATAGTCGCACTCAACATACCACCGATCACACCGATGCCGATCGCCCGCTGACTGGCGCCTCCTGCCCCAGTGGCCAAAGCCAGGGGTACAACACCGAGGATGAAAGCCAGTGAGGTCATGATAATGGGTCGAAAACGCAGCCGGGCAGCTTCCATGGCCGCCTCGACCAGCGACCGTCCCTGCTCATGCAAGCTTTTGGCAAACTCCACAATCAGAATGGCATTCTTGGCCGCCAGACCAATAATGGTGATCAGTCCCACCTTGAAATAGACGTCGTTGGGCATGCCCAGTACTGTCACTGCCAACACTGCCCCGAGCGCGCCGAGCGGTACGATCAGCATCACCGCGGCGGGAATGCTCCAGCTCTCGTAGAGGGCCACCAGCAGTAGAAATACCACCAGGATTGCCAGAGCGAACAAACTGGAAGCCTGGGCACCAGCTGCTTGTTCTTGGTAGGATAGCCCGGTCCACTCATAGCCAATGCCAAGAGGCAATTTGGATGTTATCCGTTCTAGCTCCATCATCGCCTCGCCACTGCTGTAACCCGGAGCAGCATCACCAGAGATTTTAAACGCTGGGTAACCATTGTAACGGGCTAACTGTGCTGGACCGACGTCCCACTCTGTAACCGCAAAAGCTGCAAGCGGCACCAATTCGCCCGTGGTATTGGGAACATGGAGGTCCAGGATACTCTCTGGACTCATGCGCCTGGAAACGTCTGCCTGAACCACCACGCGCTGCAAGCGATTGGCGTTGGCAAAATCGTTAATGATGGTTGAACCATAGGCTGTAGAAATAGCCGTCTTGATGGAATCAAACCGCACACCCAGCGTCTCCGCTTGAGCCCGGTCGACAATTAGACGCAGGCGTGGCGCATCCTCCAATCCCTCTTCCATCGCATACGCTATTGCCGGAGAGGCATTAGCTTTAGCCAGAAGCTCATCGCGAGCCGCGACCAGAACTTCGCGACCGAGGCCCGCCCGATCCTGCAAACGTAAAGCAAAGCCACTTGCATTACCTAATCCATCAATGGGCGGTGGGTCTACAGCCATCACCGCTGCCTCTGACATAGTGGAGAATCGAGCGTTAAATGCCGCCACTTCCTCCGCAGCGGTCTGACCTCTACCGCGCTCAGACCAATCCTTAAGAGTAGGAAATCCGATCGCAGCATTTTGCCCTGTACCCTGAAAGCTAAACCCCATGATCATGGAGGTCGCCTCCATGGCATCCCGCTGTAGCATATACGCTTCCAACTCCTTAACCACCGCTTCTGTACGAGCATAGGCTGCACCCGGTGGCAACTGCACATTGACGATGTAATATCCCTGATCTTCAAGGGGGACGAACGACTCGGGCAGACGTAGATAAAAAACCCCCAGCACTGCCACCAGAGCAGCGTAGAGCACCATACAACGACCCACTCGCTTCAACATCAAAGCATTGGTAACAGCAAAGCGACTGGTGAGAGCAGAAAAATAGTGATTGAACCAGCCGAAAAAACCTTTCTTTTCCTCGTGCCCGTGGGGAAGAGGTTTAAGCAGGCTAGCGCAAAGTGCGGGTGTGAAGGTAAGTGCCAGAAAGCCTGAAAACAGAATTGATACTGCCAATGCAATCGAAAATTGCTGATAAATTACCCCTGCCGACCCACTCATAAAAGCAAGAGGAAAAAATACCGCCGCCAATACCAGCGTGATACCAATAATAGCACCTGATACCTGCTTCATCGCCTTGATGGTAGCCTCTCTCGGCGACAGCCCCTCCTCAGCCATGATGCGCTCGACGTTTTCCACTACCACGATGGCATCGTCGACAAGGATGCCGATAGCAAGCACCATACCAAACATGGTCATCATATTGATTGAGAAACCCAGCCCGTACATCACAGCTAGCGTACCCAGCAAGCACACCGGCACGACTAAGGCAGGAATCAGGGTGTAGCGTAAGTTTTGCAGAAACAACAACATTACCAGAAACACCAGAATCATCGCTTCCACAAGTGTCTGAACGACTTTTGTG
>JALOAH010000225.1 GCA_023228865.1 Porticoccaceae bacterium
TTGGGTTCAGACACGCCAATGTTGAAGAAGGCGGCGGTTTTTTCAGTGTTTGCGGTGTAATACAGGTTGATGGTATGCGAGGCATACGAATTGCTCATCGCATACCTTTGCTCCCAAGCGCCGTGGGCATCACTTTTATCAGTTCTGGTGATGGCGATCTGTGCCTGCATACGCAAGGGCAAACCACATAACACCAGGAAAATAAAAAAATCTTTCATCGCCATAGGTTTTCTCCTAATGCCTCAATCGCCCTTTCCCAGGAACTTGATATTGCCAAACATTTCCAGGTTTTTGTTGATGCCCAGAGTCATGGAGCTGGAGCGGCTCTCCAGGCTATCGCCTTTTTCAGTCATCTTGTTGCGGACGGCGTTAAAGTACCATTGATCGTATGCCTTGGGCATTTTGCTTCTCATATTGTCAAAGGCGACAAAAAACTCCAAGCTCCAGCCCTGCTCGCCATTGTTTTTCACCGCGCATTTGAATCCTGCCTTATCCCATTGCTTGTTAAAGGGAGTGGCCACCGGCAGCAATGTGCATTGACCAACCATAGTCTGGCCAATGGAGTCAATGACGTATTGGAAATATTCGCTTTTGCTGCTGCCGGGCGAAAAGAAAAACTCGTAGCTGTCATTTTTCCACATGCTGAAGGCTTCTTTGGCTACGGCCGTGTCACTTGCCAGCGCCAGGCCGTAGATGCCCTCATCGTTCCAGGCCAGCCGCAGGTCAACGGGGTATTTGCTTTCGGCATTGCCGCCCGTGCCGTCGATCAGCGGCACGCTCTTGGCCTTCCGCCAAAAGGCCTCATCGCCAAGTCCATCGACAAGGCATTGCTCCCGCTCAAGCATCCGATAAACCTTGGCCAGGGGGCGGACATAGCCTTGGCGGCTGCGCTGGGCGACTATTTCTGCATCGAAATTACGGCAAAAAAGCGCGACTCGCTTGCCTTCAACGCTGTCAGGGCTGACCGCCTCCCGAGCCTCCTTGAGCAAAGCCTCGATGCCATTGACATCTTGCGGCGAGAACAAGGGGTTGTAGGTCGCGTTCTCAGGCAGGACATAGTATTTCATATAGCCGTCTTTGAGGATTCTGTGAGCCTTGCGCAGCGCTTCGCCGGCTTTTTCCCCGTAGAAAGGCACCCAGTGCTCCTCAATGGCGGCGTCAACATTAAAGTCGGGGTTCCAGAAACAACGCGCGCCGGCATATTCAGA
The DNA here is from genome assembly GCA_023228865.1 of Porticoccaceae bacterium. The sequence goes on from JALOAH010000225.1 coordinate 1,209, forward strand.
ATAATAATATGACCAGTCAAGCCCGCCATATTGATCGTAGAAGATATTGGTGCGGCCAAGGTATTCCCCGCAGACCTTGATGGACTCGCCGACATTCTGGGAGCAGATGGCGCGGATAAAGGCGCTGCCGCTGCTGGCAGGGATATGATAAAACCATAACGAGGCAATCTGACGCTTGCCTAAAGCCTCATACCAATCCCGCATCGCATCAAGTGTCTTCGCTGTTTTCTGAGGATTTTGCGGGTAGCGTGGAAAACAGTGCGTGGCCATGCGGATATCAATGTTGTCAGGCAACTTCCAGCGCGGGTCCGTCGGCGGGTAAGTGCCACCCTGGTAGGGCAAGAAGGCGACGCGCAGATCGGGAAACTCCTTTTTGACCTGGTTGGCGAAATACTGCAAAAAGCGCCCGTAGACATTGCGGAGCGCGACACCGCTGGCGATATCCTCCTCTGAAATCAGTTTAAGGCGCTTGACGGTTTCGTTCTGGAGCATGTCCGCCAGCGGCACCTCGCCGTCGCATTGCCCGATATTGATGTAGCGCCGGTTGGGTTTATATTCCCAAATATCAGCAAGCTCCTTGCCATTGCTCGCGTAATATTTTTTGAGGCAATCGATAATCAGATCGGCGAGCTTCAGGTTGGTGAAATCCATGTCGTTGCCGATGTGCTGCTTGGGGTTGTAGTACATATATCCGGCGGCGTTGGTGAAGAAAATGTCATTTATGCGCTCGGGAAAATGCCTGACCAAAAAGCGTGGCTCGGGATCGTGCCCGGGATGAAAAGGATGTGGATTGGCGAGAGAGCCGCTAAGCCGCCACAACAAACCGAAGTGCTGAGTATCAAATTTCCGGCGGATGGGCTCGCCAAGATAGGCATCCCACATTTTTTTGCGGCGCTGGTTAAATGACCAGGCGATCCAGCAGGAGTCACGGTTGAGCATATAGGGCGCGTCGCTGTAGGCCAGTGGCTGTATCGCCAAATTGGTGATTTTGGGGTAGATGGAGCCGTATTCATGTGGGAAATAGTAACGGCAGCCAAGGATGCGCTCAGTGAAGTCGATGGCACCCCATACCGAGCCTTGCATCGGCCCCAGATCGCTTGCCGCCTCGTCTACTTTCACCGTGGAGCTGTCATAGCCGGTGATGAATAGAGCATCCGCAAAGCTCTTGATCACATATCCCTGCTCAGGAAGATTTTTGCCCTCCAGCCCTTTTTCAGCCGCCACTTTGTTGTTGCCGACATAGATGAGATATGGGTAGCGCCCGGCTTTTTCCTGGTCCTTGGCCGAGAAAGTCAATACTTCCGGCGCAGTGCCAACGCATTTTTCAAAGGCGTCTTGCAGGACAAAGGTGGCGGCGTCAAGCTCACGGCGGTCAAGCACGATGCCGAAGTCGTAGACTATGGCAAAGTTGAGTTTGCCATTTTCCACAAGTTTGATGGGGGCATGGCTGTCTGTCGGGGCAAACTGCACCGGCGTCAAAGCCGGATTCCTCAAATCGTAGGAAAAAAGCGCAGCTGACAGCAAGATAAAAATGGCGGAGAGAATATGTCGCGTTTTCATTGGCTTGTTTGCTCCTGTTTTATGATAAAGCGCAAAGGTTAAGGTTGGTTCAAATTCAGCGCGGCACGCACCCTGCCTCCCCGTACTGTTGTGGCGCATATTTGCGCCACAACTGCCCCGCTTGCTCGCAGCGGGGGCGAGCTGCCAGCATCACAACCGGGCCGGTTGCGCTACTTTTTAAATCCGCACCAGGCAGCGTGTACCCTGCCTCCCCC
>JALOAH010000077.1 GCA_023228865.1 Porticoccaceae bacterium
GGTGCCGGAAACCCAGGTCAATGCCATTGAACGCTGTTCCGGCCACGATGGCACCTATGCGGTGCGCATCGAATCCCGGGAGGCTTCCGTCAAGATCGCGCGCCCGGTTGCCCGCAAAGTGGATGAACAAAAACCCCGGCATTTCGTCAGCGACTGTCCCATGGCTGCCCAACAGATAGCCGATGTCGCCACGGTCAATGTGCTTCCAGAGCACCCCATGAGTCTGTTGCGCAAAGCCTACGCCATTTAGGAGTGAGTTCCGTGAAGTTAATTCGCAGCGACCTGATGTCCCTGGAAAATTACGCCGGCCAACGCAATGAATTTCGCGCCAGGGTCATGGCCCATAAAAAAAACCGGCACATTCAACTGGGCGAAAATGCCCGTTTGCTTTTTGAGGATCGCCTTACGGTTCAATATCAGATTCAGGAAATGCTTCGCATTGAACGCATTTTTGAGGCGGAGGCTATTGCCGAAGAACTGGCGGCTTACAATCCCCTGATACCGGATGGGGATAACTGGAAAGCCACCTTGATGCTGGAGTATCCGGATGTCAACGAACGCCGGGTCAAACTCGCCGGGCTGCTGGGTATTGAAAACCGCGTCTGGGCGCAGGTTGAGGGTTTTGACAGAATTTATGCCATTGCCGATGAGGATCTGGACAGAGCCACCGATGAGAAAACCTCTAGCGTTCATTTTCTACGCTTTCAGTTCGACTCGAATAGGGTGGCGGCCGCTAAAGCAGGCGCCAGATTGGCCTTGGGTATAGACCACCCTAATTACAGGGTCAGTCTTGATCCACTACCGGAAAAGTATCGTCAAGCGCTGGTGGCGGATTTCGACTGAAACCTCCGTTGGGCTAGGAGTACTCTGATGAATTCTCGTTTCATCATTCCCCCGTAGGCGGGAATCTATAACTGGTTGATTGCTCTAGACTCCCGCCTCGCGGGAGTGACTTCAATCAGGGTTGCCCTAGATTTTTTTTCGACTGCGCAGCTTGGCGCCTACAGGCTTGCGGCTTTTTGACCGCAACTTGTCCCCCCGTGGCGGCAGGCCTGTGTGCTGGGTAAGAATGGCTTTGCCTTCTTCCGCCTGCTTCGGCTTCCAGTTTCGCGGCTGAAAGCGCGGAATCAGCTGATCCTTGCGATTGCCGATGAGGTCACCGCGTCCCATCTGCTGCAGGGCTTCCCGCAGCAGCGGCCAGTTTTCAGGATCGTGGTAGCGCAAAAAGGCTTTGTGCAGGCGGCGGGCGCGCAGGCCTTTGGCTGTTTCCACAGCATCGCCGTGCTTTCTCGAAATGCGGCGCAGTGGATTTTTACCGCTGTGGTACATGGTGGTGGCCATGGCCATGGGAGAGGGGTAAAAAGTTTGCACCTGATCGGCGCGAAAACCGTTGCGTTTCAGCCACAGCGCCAGATTCATCATGTCTTCGGCGCTGGTGCCCGGGTGGGCGGCGATAAAATAGGGGATTAGATACTGCTCCTTGCCCGCCTCCCTGGAAAACTTTTCAAACATCTCCTTGAAGCGGTCATAGCTGCCCATGCCCGGTTTCATCATTTTTGACAGCGGGCTGTCTTCCGTGTGCTCCGGGGCTATTTTCAGGTAGCCGCCCACATGGTGGGTGACCAGTTCGCGAACATATTCCGGGGTTTCCACGGCGAGATCGTAGCGCAGCCCGGAGGCGATCAGCACTTTTTTGATGCCGGGAAGCTGACGCACCCGCCGGTAGAGATGAATCAGTGGGGTTTGGTCGGTATTGAGGTTTTTGCAGATACCGGGATAGATACAGGACAGGCGCTTGCAGCTCTCCTCGATGGCTTTGCTTTTGCAGTTCAGTCGCCACATATTGGCGGTGGGGCCGCCGAGATCGGAAATGACCCCGGTAAAGCCGGCGGTTTTGTCCCGTATAGCTTCCACTTCCCGGGCGATCGAGTCCTCGGAGCGGCTTTGAATAATGCGGCCTTCGTGTTCGGTAATGGAGCAAAAGGTACAGCCGCCAAAACAGCCGCGCATGATGTTGACGGAGAAACGAATCATCTCCCAGGCAGCAATTTTGGCATTGCCGTAGCTGGGGTGGGGCGCGCGGGCGTAGGGTTGGTCGAAAACCCAGTCCATTTCTTCAGTACTCAGGGGAATGGGCGGTGGGTTCAGCCACACATCCCGGTTGCCGTGGCGCTGCACCAGAGGCTTGGCGTTGCCGGGATTGGTTTCCAGATGGAGAATGCGGGAGGTGTGGGCGTAGAGCACCGGGTCGTCTTTGACTTGCTCAAATGAAGGCAGGCGAATAAAGCTGGTTGCAGAATGCTCGCGCTTGGCGGCGTTGCGCTGACCGCGATGATCCTTCATGTCAATAATACTGACGGCGCGCTCTTCGACACCGCTGGCGGAAGCGGAGCTGGCGCAGGGCGGTTTGTCGCCGTTACTTTCGCGAAGATCGCCGGTTTCCTGGTAGGGGTTGGCGATGGGCTCAACGATGCCGGGTTTGTCGACATCGGTGGAATCAATTTCCAGCCAGCCGCTGGGCAGGGTTTTGCGAATAAATGCGGTGCCGCGAATATCCTCGATATCGGCGATAGCCTCCCCCTGAGCGAGGCGATGGCTGAGTTCGATCAGGGCGCGTTCGGCATTGCCGTAGAGGAGGATGTCGGCTTTTGAATCCAGGAGCACGGAGCGGCGAACCTGATTGCTCCAGTAATCGTAATGGGCGATGCGGCGCAGGCTGGCTTCGATGCTGCCGATAACCACGGGCACACCTTTAAAGGCTTCCCGGCAGCGCTGGGAGTAGACAGTCACCGCGCGATCGGGGCGCTTGCCACCAATATTGCCGGGGGTGTAGGCGTCATCCTTGCGAATTTTATGATCCGCCGTGTAGCGATTGATCATCGAATCCATATTGCCGGCGGTGACGCCAAAGTAGAGATTGGGCTTGCCGAGACGCTGAAAATCGTTTTTGTTGGTCCAGTCCGGCTGGGCGATAATGCCAACCCTGAAGCCCTGGGCTTCCAGCACTCGGCCGATTACCGCCATGCCAAAGCTGGGGTGATCCACATAGGCGTCGCCGGTGACCAGAATAATGTCGCAACTGTCCCAGCCAAGCCTGTCCATTTCTTCTCTGGACATGGGCAGAAAGGGGGCGCGCTCAAAACACTCCGCCCAGTATTTGCGGTAGTCGAAGAGTTTGGTGATCGGGGGTGGAGTAAGCTGCTGAGACATGACGGAATAGAAATGAGAACTGGTCACGGATTATACACTAAGTCCTTCAGTTTCACGCTGTCCGCTGTCGTCCCAGCCCCCTGGCGGAAGCTAAAGTGGGAAATTCAGGACGCGCTGCCAAAGGCCTTTGCCCGCTGTGCCCGCAGATTGATGCTTTCAGGGGATAGCTGCCAACCCTGGCTGTGGTCTCTTACCAGGGCTGTGAGGGCATTGATATGGGCGTCATTGCTATTGAGCGCGGCAATGTAATGGAAGTGCTCGCCTCCGGCAGCAAGAAAATAGCCTTTGTTTTCAACGGCGATTTCCTCCAGGGTTTCAAGGCAGTCGGCAGAAAAACCGGGACAGAAAACATCAACGGATTTGATTCCGGCAGTGGGCAGGCTTTGCAGGGTTTTGTCGGTGTAGGGCTGCAGCCATTCCGCCTTGCCAAAGCGGGACTGAAAGGTGGTGATGTAGTCGGATGGATTCAGACCCAAATTTTCGGCAATCAGGCGCGAGGTTTTCTGACATTCGCAAAAGTAGGGATCGCCCTTGTCGAGATAAAAACGGGGAACCCCGTGGTAGGACAGCACCAGTTTCTCGGCCTTGCCGTGGCTGTTCCAGTGCGCCCTGATGGCATCGCAGCAGGCCTGAATGTAGGGGTCGAAGTCGTGGTAGTGGCTGATAAAACGCAGCTCCGGCAGCCAGCGGCGACGCTTAAAATCCTTGGCGATAGCGTCAAAGGTGGAGGCGGTGGTGGCGCCGCAATACTGGGGATAGAGGGGCAGCACCAGTATTTTTCTGGCGCCCTGTTCGCAGAGTGCATCGATAGCTGAGGCAATGGAGGGATTGCCGTAACGCATACCGGTTTCAACAATAAAGTCATCCCCCAGGCGCCGCTGCAACTGATCCCGCTGCGCCAGGCTGTGGGTCAACAGGGGAGAGCCTTGATCCGTCCACACCTGAGCATAATTTTTGGCCGATTTCGCCGGGCGAATCCGCAAAATAATACCGTGGAGAATCAGCCACCACAGGGGGCGGGGAATCTCGACGACACGGGGATCCCAGAGAAATTCCCCCAGGTATTTGCGCAGCGCTTTTGCAGTGGGTGCATCCGGTGTGCCCAGATTGACCAGCAACAAGCCAATTTTGTCGCCCTGCTGATGGCTGAAAGACGTTAAGCCCTTGAATCCCATATCCGCTCGCCAGTATTGATGAGAGGAGCATTTTAGCGCCGAACTTCCGGCTTTTGTGGGATTGTTGCTGTTGCGGCGATATTTTTGCCAACAAAGCCGCCGCCAGCCCTGCCGTTTTTACTGGTCTGGGTGGCCTTGCGTGGCTGATTTGTAGTGGTAATAATGGCGTTTCGCCTTGCCATGAAATTTCAGCCGCCCATGAAAACCACGACCGCAGATTTTACCCAGTACGGCCCCTTGGCGGTATTGATTGGCAGCTGGAAGGGCGATCGGCATAGAGGTCTGGCCTCAGCCGTTGTCGATATTGAGCGCCCCTATTGCGAAACCCTGGTTTTTGAGGCCGTGGGCGCCATGAATACTGCCGGCAGTGAGCCGGTTTACGCTCTCAAGTATCAGCAGGCGGTATCCCGCAAGGATAACCCCAAGGCGTTCCACAAGCAGATGGGCTACTGGTTGTGGTCGCCGTCAAAAAACACTGTGATGCAATCCTTCGCCATTGCCAGCGGTGTCTCTATTCTCGCCGGCGGCCTGTTCGATGGCGACATACGCCAGGGCAAACCCCTGACGCTGGCGGTGTCGGCAACCCTGGGGGATCCCGACTGGGGCATTATTCAGTCCCGCTTTATGACCGAGCACGCCTGTACTCTGGCCTTCAGCCATTCACTGAGGGTTGAGGCGAATAAATTGACATATCAGGAGAGTACGCTGCTGGATATGGGCGGTAAAATTTTTGATCACGCCGACGGCAATACGCTCATGCGGCAACCCCTGTAGTTTCAACCCTGGTTAGTCTAGTCTTCAACCCATATCTTGCGCAGGGGTTCGCCAAAGTCGTCGTAGAGGGTTTTCAGGCGCGGCTTTTTGGCTTTGGGGGTTGGCGCTTTGGTCGCTGCTGGCTTGCGGCGGGCATCGACGCTTGCCACCAGTTCGGTGACATAGGTGCGAGATTCCTTGGGGGCGTCAAAAAATACCTTGCGCAATGGCAGGTTGTCATCGCGACCACTGATGCCCCGCTCTATTTGAGCCACCTTGCCGCCATTTTCCAGATAAGCGCGTATTTCGGCGCGAAGTTGCGCGCGTATCTCGGCTTTTGTTGGCGGTTTTTTAAATGGCATGGTCTTGTCTATGGGAGCTCTGGCACCGCTTGTGCTGGGCACCAGCGGCATAAGCAAATGTTAGTCAATTATGGGCAAATTGGTGAGGCGCGTCTATGACAGGTTATTGCCAATGGCGCCATACGGGGGTTATATCCGGCGGTGGCGTTGAATAGCTGCCAAGGTCGAGCCAGGTTTGCGCTGGGCTGTGAAAGTCGGATCCCCAGGACGCCAGAAGGGAAAACTGGCGGCACAATTTGCTGAAGTCTGAAGTCTGGCTGGGGATCTGCCTGCCGGAGACCACTTCCATTGCCCGGCCCCCCCAGCTAGTAAAGTCGTCGAGAAAACTTACCAGCTTGCTTCTGGTCATGCTGTATTTGCCGGGGTGGGCGAGCACGGCAATACCGCCGGCATCAATAATCCAGCTGATGGCCTGCTCCGGGCTTGGCCAGCATACTTTGATGTCGCAGGTTTTGCCGCTGCCGAGAAACTTTTTAAAGGCTTCACTTTCACTGCCGACAAACCCACTGTTGACCATGTGGCGGGCAAAATGCGGCCTGCCGATAGCGCCGCCATCGGACAATGCCAGAGCTCCTGCCAAAGGGTTGTCAACGCCGTATTTTTCCAGTTTTTCGGCAATCATTTCCGCCCGCAGCGCCCGCGCCCTGGATTGTGTCGCTGTGGCCTCGGCCATGGCGGCGCTATCGGGGTCAATGTTGAGGCCGACAATATGGATGCCCCGTTTTTGCCATAGGCAGGAGAGTTCGATACCGGGGATAAGTCGCAACCCTTGGGGAAGATCGGGCAACTGGCGGTAAGCGCTGACACTGTCGTGGTCGGTGATGGACAGCAGTTCAACGCCACGGTCGCCCGCCCGTTGAACCAGTTGTTGCGGTGACAGGGCGCCGTCCGACGCGGTGGTATGGCAGTGGAAATCTATTTTCATGGCGGCAGTTTACTGCCTCGAGCGGCGAGGGCGAAGCCTTTTCTGGTGCTGGCGGGTATAATCGCCGCCATGAATTATATAACGCCCATAGACAGCAGACAGGAACGGGAAGTGCTAGAACGCACTCTCCATTACATTGGCTGTGGCGAGGATATTTTCGAGCGCAGCTTTGACCAGGTACCTGTGTTTTTTGATCTTAAAGGGCGGGCATCGGGTATGTACAGGGTGCGGGGGTGTCAGCGTGTCATCCGCTACAACCCGTGGATTTTTGCCAGTTATTACGATGACTGCCTGGCGTCGACGGTGCCCCATGAGGTAGCCCACTATCTCTCCGATGTCGTCTTTGGGCTGCGCAATATTCGCCCCCACGGCAGGGAGTGGAAGGCGCTGATGAAAGCTTTTGGCGCCGACGCCAGCGTTACCGCCAGTTACTCCCTGGAGGGTGTGCCGCTGAGGCGCACCGTCAAATTCCGCTACTACTGTGCCTGTGACCAGCATTTCCTCGGTACACAACGACACCGGCGCATTGTCTCGGGGCGAACCTCCTATCGCTGCCGCCGCTGTGGCGAAACCCTCAGGGTAGAAATTTGAGTTGCTGGTGGGTGTATATGATTGAAGCCGCCGATGGCAGTTTGTACACGGGCATAACCACCGACATTGCCCGGCGTTTCAGTGAACATCTTGGCAGTTTTGTCAGTCCGCCGGGAAAGGGGGCAAAGTTTTTTTATGGCCGTGAACCTGTTGGCGTTGTTTTTCTGGAGAAACAGGTGTCGCGAAGTGCTGCCTCAAGCCGAGAAGCCGAACTGAAAAAAATGAAGCCCAGCCATAAACACAGGCTCAAACAGGACAGGTTGTTTTTTCTATGAACCAGAATGCAGATGATAATCCGCCGGTACCAAAGAGTCTGGATCTAACCGATTCCGAGGTTCGCAGGGCGCTGTTGAATACAGAAACGGCAAAGATTCCCTGGCGAGAGTTGCAGCGCTATTTTGCTGCGGGTGCCGCTATTGCGGTTGCCGCCGAACTGGATCTGCTCAGTGTTGGTGCCGAAGTGATGGCCGATAACAAAGTGCAGATGGAAGGCTGGATCAGCAGTGGCAAGGTGGCGCCGGTCAGCGACCTGCAGGCAGCGGAGTGGTATGATGCCAACGCTCTGATGTGGGCGGTGGTGCTGAGCCCCTGGGTGTTTGTGCAACCGATTCTCCAGAATCAGCAAAGCTGAGATTGGCTGCGGCCATAAAAAAGGCGCCGTTGAGGCGCCTTGTTGATGACAGGATGTAAATTACATCGCAGAAACTTTTTGCTGGCAAGCCTGGGCATTGAATCCCTGCCACTGGTCTTGTCTGCCTTCTCGCCATCCTCGCAGCCATTCCTGTCCCAGATTCGATTCAGCTTGGTAGGGACACAGACTTTTTGACTTCATGTCGTAACCGGTTTGATAGCCACGGAGGAAAGCACGGTGGGCAGCATCACGTTTCTGACTTCTCATAAGGCAAAACTCCTTTGAGTTTCTGTTAAACCCATTGCGGGTCAATGAAGTAGTATATTGCGACCGGGTGACTGTTATCGCTGGTGAAGAGTCGATCAGGTATCTGTCTTATCTCTAACTAAGCGGTAGATAGTCAGCCGGCCTTTCAGTTGACCAAATATCGGCAAGGCTGTCGAAGATTTTATCTTTCTATTGAAGTGATGTTTTAATTCCATTTGGTAATCAAAGTGACACAAAAATTTGCTGGCTGGGCTCAGGCCGCTGATCGAAACCCCAGAGATCAGGAAATCTTCGTCAATTGCCCCAAAGGCCTGGAGTCGTTATTGCGGGATGAACTCCTTGCCATTGGCGCAGAGTCTGTGCGCGAAACGGTGGCGGGAGTCTATGCTTTCGGAAACTTCGAGCTTGCCTACAGGGCTTGCCTGTGGTCGCGCCTGGCAAACCGGGTTCTGCTGCCCCTGGCCAAGTTTGAGGTGGCCTCGGCGGATGATCTCTACCAGGGAGTGGGGGCGGTGAACTGGCTCGAGCATATGGGCAGCGCCACCACCTTTGCGGTTGATTTTGTCGGCCATAATGACGCCATTCGCCACTCTCAGTTCGGCGCTCAGAAAATCAAGGATGCCATTGTCGACCAATTCCAGTCCCGTTTGGGTGAGCGCCCCAGTGTCGATCTCAAAAAACCCAATTTGCGCATCAATGCCTATCTCGCCAAAGGGCGGGTTGCGCTGAGTCTCGACCTGTCTGGCGAAAGCCTTCACCGCCGTGGCTACCGCGTTGAAATGGTGCCTGCGCCCCTCAAGGAAAACCTGGCGGCTGCGCTATTGTTGCGAGCAGGCTGGCCTGAGGTTTGTGCTGGCGGTGGCAGCCTTATCGACCCTCTCTGTGGCAGTGGCACCTTATTGGTTGAAGCGGCGATGATGGCTGCGGATATTGCGCCGGGGCTGTTGCGCCAGAATTATGGTATTGAGCATTGGCAGCAGTTTAACGCTGCTCTCTGGCAGGAGCTGCGGGCAGAGGCTCACAATCGCAGGCGAGCCGGGCTTGAACGGGCGCTGCCGGAAATTCGCGGTTACGATAAAGACAGTCGCGCCATCGCCGCTGCCGAAGCCAATATTGCCGCCGCAGGCCTGGAAAAAATCGTGCGCGTGTCGGCCAGACCCCTTGCCGCCCTCAAAAAGCCTACCCACAAAACATTGACGTGCGGCCTTATTCTCACCAACCCCCCCTACGGGGAGCGCTGGGGAGAAGTGGAGGAGCTGCGCCCCCTTTACCACGAACTCGGCAAAGTGGCGAAGGCGGAGTTTCCCGGCTGGAAACTGGGGGTTTTTACCGGAAATATGGAGTTGGCTCAGGAATTGCGCCTGCGCTCTGATAAAAGTTACAGTTTTTTCAATGGTACCATTCAGGCCAAATTGTTTTTGTTTTCCCTGAGAGCGGAAGATAATCCCGGCGAAGACAATGTGCCGTGCCAACGCCAGCTGTCTGACAATGAAGCCATGCTGGTTAACAGGTTTGGCAAAAATACCCGCAAGCTGAAACCCTGGTTGAGTCGTTCCGGGGTAACTTGCTACCGACTATACGATAATGATTTGCCCGAATATGCCGTGGCCATCGATATTTATGACGGCGCTATTCATGTTCAGGAATATGCCCCGCCGGCAACGGTGGATGCCAACAGGGCGCGGCAGCGCATGCGGGAAATCCGTCAGGCACTGCTGCATCTTTATCCTCAAAGCCAGGACAAGTTGTTTTTTAAGGAGCGCCGTCGTCAGAGCGGCGATAGCCAGTATCAGCCGTTAAGTCCGTGGAAACAGAAGGGCAACAGCTTTGTTGTCGCTGAGGGTGCAGCGAAAATAGAAGTGAATTTGAGTGACTATCTCGATTCCGGCGTATTTCTCGACCACAGACCGGTGCGGGAAATGATCGCGAGGATGGCCAGGGGCAAGCGTTTTCTCAATCTGTTCTGCTATACCGCAGTGGCTACTGTCCAGGCCGCTCTTGGCGGTGCGGTCAGCAGCCTCAGTGTCGATATGTCCAATACCTATCTGGAATGGGCGCAACGCAATTTTGCCCTCAATGGCTTAAATGCAAAGCACCGCACCCTGCGCGCCGATTGCCTTGAATGGCTGGCGAAGAGAGAGGGGCAATACGATTTGATTTTTCTCGATCCGCCCACCTTTTCCAATTCCAAAAAAATGGACAATGTCCTTGATGTTCAGCGGGATCATGTCCGTTTGATTGACGACGCCATGGCCATTCTCGCGCCCGGCGGAACGCTGATTTTTTCCAATAATTTCCGCCGCTTTAAAATGGATGCCTCGGTTGCCGAGCGCTATCAGGTTGAAGATATCACCAGGCAATCCATTCCCCCGGATTTTCAGCGCAACCAGAAAATTCACCATTGCTGGTTGATAAAACATGCTCTGTAATCAATCAGGTGCACCTTGCAATGGCGTAGCAGCGCCCCCAATTATTTACCACTTTTCATCACCTTTGCCGGAGGCACGGCCATGAACGTTAATGTTGTCGATATCAGTTACGAAAATGCCCAACAGTATTTGATCGATGAATCCATGGTTCGCCCCGTGCTTGTCGATTTTTGGGCGGACTGGTGCGCCCCCTGCAAGGTGTTGATGCCGCTGCTTGACAGGCTGGCGGGTGAATACCAGGGCGACTTTCTCCTCGCCAAGGTGAATGCCGACAATCTCGCCGATATCGCTGCTCAGTTTGGCGTGCGCAGCCTGCCCACGGTGGTGTTGATGAAAGAAGGTCAGCCCATCGATGCATTTCAGGGAGCCTTGCCGGAACAGGATATTCGCAAATTCCTCGACAAACATTTGCCCAAGCCCTGGGAGAAGAAGCTCGCCGCTGCTCAGGCCAGAATAGAGGCGGGGGAGCTTGAAACTGCCCAGGCGTTGATTCGCGAGGCCTATGCAGAATCTTGCCAGCATCCCAAGGTGGGGCTTGTGCTGGCCAAGCTCTGTCTGCAGCTGCACCAAATGGCGGAGGCGAGAACGATTCTTGCCGTTATTCCCCTGAAAGATCAGGATAGTCTCTACAAACAATTGCTGGCTCAGCTGGAATTAATGGAGGAATCGGCAAAAACCCCTGAAATTCGTGAGCTGGAAGAAAGGCTCAATCAGGAGCCCGACAACCTCGAAATCGCCTATGAGTTGGGGGTTCAGTTCAGCCAGAATAATTACCACCGCGAAGCGTTGGAGCTTCTTTATACGGTGCTCAGGGAAGACCGCAATTTTCGCGACGGCGGCGCACGAAAAATTTATCTGGATATTCTCGCCACCCTGGGCAAGGGCAATCCTCTGGCCATTGAATTTCAGCGCAAAATCTATACGCTTTTATACTGACAAACACGCGATACAGCTATGTACAAACTTTGTTTTTATGTGCCGGAAAGCCATGTCGAGATCGTAAAAGAAGCGGTTTTTGATGTCGGCGCTGGGTGTATAGGTGACTATGACCGCTGCTGCTGGCAGGTTTTGGGCCAGGGGCAGTTCAGGCCCATGGAAGGTAGCAATCCTTTCCTGGGCAATCAGGGGCGTATCGAGCAGGTCAATGAATACAAAGTGGAAATGGTTTGTGAAGACCATCTTATTGAGGCGGCGGTAGAGGCGCTGATTAATGCCCACCCCTACGAAGAACCGGCCTATCAGGTCGTAGTGCTGGAGGATTTTTAGTTTTCCAGCAACAAATTTGTTTAGAGTGGCATGACGCTATTTAGTCGTTGACAACAGCACGAATGTCTATAGAATGACTTTAGCTTGAAAGAATGTCTAATATTTATTCGCATCACTTCGAAGTTATTAAAAGCTGGCCTTTCTGTAGTTTGATAGTCTGTATTTTGATAGTACCTCGTTCTGTAGTTTATAAGTAACAGCCTGATTTCGAGCCAAATGGCTCTCTTGCAGGGCTACTTTTACTCTTAAATTTATAGAATACTATTATGTCAAATACAGTTACCGGAACCGTTAAGTGGTTCAACGAATCTAAAGGCTTTGGTTTTATCGAGCAGGAGTCTGGCCCAGACGTTTTTGCTCATTTCAGCGCTATCGTTAGCTCTGGCTTTAAAACTCTCGCTGAAGGCCAAAAAGTACAGTTTACTGTGACCAATGGTCAAAAAGGCCCACAGGCTGAGAATATCGTACCTCTCTAAAGATTTGTCGCGGCGTTACCCTGTCATTTTCATGTCGGAGTAACTCCGGGTTTACCCTAGCGAATCTTGAAAAAGACAAGGCGTTTCGTCTTGTCTTTTTTTATGGGTGTATGCCGCCGTTCTGTCCCTTTGGTTTTCAATTGAGGGGCAGTTTTGCCAGCTGGGCGAAGAATCGCGGCAACAATCTGGGTTCGAGGAAAAGTAGGAAGCCAATACCCCAGGCCGCTCCCCAGAGGTGGGCGCTGTGATTGATGTTGTCACGCCCCCTGCGATCTCCCCATAGCGAATAGGCAACATAAACAACGGCGAAAACAATCGCGGGTACGGGAATAAACATGACAAACAGCATCGACCAGGGCTGAATAAGAATATAGCCAAACAATACCGCAGACACTGCTCCAGACGCACCGAGACTGCGGTAATTCATATCCCTGGCGTGGCGCAGATGGCTGGGAAGAATTGCCGCCACTATGCCAACCACATAAAAAAGTGCAAAGCCGCCATAGCCAATTCTGGCTACAAGCACCTGCTCCATAAAGCGGCCAAAAAAATACAGTGTAATCATATTAAAGAGCAGGTGGTTGCCATCAGCATGAATAAAACCATGGCTGACCATGCGCCACCATTGCCCTCCCATCACCGAGGGGCCGTGATAGATCAACTGATTAAGTAGTCGAGGCCTTTGCCAGGCGGCATAGGAGGTGACGGCGGTAATGATAATAATGATCAGAGTGATAGACATAGTGAAGAATTTTGCTGCAGCAGTGAACTGAGACTACAGTTTACACTGACTCGCCGCGCCTGCGGGAGATCCGGTCCTTAAACCTCAGAGTCGCGGCGTCGAGAAAAAACGCAAAAGCCGCCAATAGGTTTCGCGCTGGATTCCATAAGGAAAGAATCCCGCCCCCAGTGCTTATTTTCAACGATGAAATGATTTTTTCGTGAAGGGGAACCCCGCGCCGTTTTTTTACAGTATCAATCGCTTGACAATAATAGGCGCATAGGTTTGACTTGGTTCAAAGAAGCTGCTGAAAGTGCGGGCAAGGTTGAGCGTTTTTCCCAGGCACTACTGCTTGCTTCCAGAAGTTGATTCACCTTGACCATAAGAATTAATACAGAGGTATAGTTATGTTTGGGCATATGTTTGGCGTTTTGTTCAACCCTGACAATGAGTGGCAGCGAATGGCTGCGCTCTCCGACAAGGAAATTAAAAAACTGCTACCTTTCCCCATTGTGATGGCGCTCCTGCCCGCAATTGCATTTTACATCGGCACCACTCAAACAGGTTGGTCAATACTGGGCGATGATGTCACACGAATAACACCGGAAAGCGCCATCCCCATTTCGGTGCTCTTTTACGCCGCCATCATAGGAGCGATAATTTACATTGGCTGGATGATTCACTGGATGTCTGCAACCTATGATGCCGACTCATTCGTCATTAAAGGCGTTGTGCTGATGGGGTACGCCTGCACGCCAATTTTTCTCGCCGGACTTGCCGCCCTTTATCCCGTGTGGTGGTTTGATATTCTTTTGGCCACTGCGGCCTGCGGTTACGCCATACGGCTGGTCTATCTCGGGGTGCCGACGATGATGAAGGTTCCCGGCGACAGGGGATTTCTCTATGCCAGTGCCGTATTTTTGATCGCCTTGGTCTATGTGGTTCTTATCCTGGTAGCCACGGTTATTTTGTGGGAGTATGTGGCAACCCCTGTATTCGTCGACTGACAGACTTTGATCAGTGACCGAGCCGGGCGGGAAACTGCCCGGCTTTTTTGTGGCGCCATGACCGTTAGTGATTGAGGAGATTATGTGATGCGAATTCTTCACACCATGTTGCGTGTTGGCAATCTCGATAAAGCCATTGGTTTTTATCGCGACGTTCTCGGCATGCGCTTGCTGAGAAAAAGTGATTACCCTGAAGGTCGTTTCACTCTCGCCTTTCTCGGCTACGGTGCCGAGCAGGACACGGCAGTACTGGAGCTCACCCATAATTGGGATACGGATCACTACGACCTTGGCAATGCCTATGGCCATATCGCCATAGGTGTCGAGGACATCTATGCCAGCTGCGAGCGAATCCGTGGTGCCGGTGGCAAGGTGGTGCGCGAACCCGGCGCCATGAAACACGGCACAACAGTAATCGCTTTTGTCGAAGACCCCGATGGCTACAAGATCGAGTTGATAGAAACCAAGACACAATAAAAAATGCCGGGACGCCCGCCGCCCCGGCACTCACTGGTATTGTGTTGCCCCGGCACTGACCGCTGTGGCCGGGAAAGTCCTTTTCGGCGTGCGCGACGCCGACAATTCAAAGAGTGTTAACCCAGCAGACCAAAGGTGATCCAGTTAAGGAAAGATCTTTTCTCTTTTTGCGGTGCTTCCCCGGCGCTGCCCGGATTATATTTTTCCCGCGTGTCGTAATAGGGGGGCTTTCTGCTGTCGTAGAGCCCCAGTGACAGCCGTCTCAGCCAGCTTTTGCTTTCGTCCGGGGCAATGCCCTGGAATCTGAAATTGCCATTTTCATCCAGCGCCGGATAGTCTGGAAAATTGTTGGTCAACACTCTGATGGCGTTGTCCGCCAGTTCTTCCTTGCCAATAAGATGATAGGCCTCGGCCATAATCGCGAGGCCGTCGGCAACGGCCGGAGTCTGTTGGAAATTTTCGACCACATAGCGACCCCGGTTGGCGGCGGCCACATAGGCGCCCCGTTCGAAATAGTAGTTGGCGGCGTGAATCTCGTAGCGGGCAAGAAGATTTTTAAGAAAAATCATGCGCTTGCGTGCATCTGCCGAATAGGCGCTGTTAGGGTAGAGTGTCAGCAGCTCGCTAAAGGAGGCAAAGGCATCCCTGGCGGCACCTGGGTCGCGGCTGGTGAAATCGGTGGGGGTGAGGCTGCTGAGAAAGCTCCGGCTCTGGCTCAGGGATGAAAGTCCTTTGATGTAATAGGCATAGTCCACATTGGGGTGGCGGGGGTGAAGGCGAATAAACCGATCCGCCGCAGCAATGGCGGCTTCGTAGTCTGCAGAGCGGTGGTATGCGTAAATCAGCTCAAGCTGCGCCTGTTCCGCATAGGTGCCAAAGGGAAACTGGGCTTCCAGTGCCTGAAGGTTGGCGATGGCGTCTTCCCAGCGGTGGCTGTTCAGATTGCGCTGAATGACGTCGTAAAAATCCTTCTCGGTATAGCCCTCTGTTTCCGAGGCTTTGTCGTCGTCATCGCCGATGAAGGGCATCCACGAACATCCCGAAAGCGCCATGGTGGCCAACAGGAGCAGAGTGATTAGTCGCATATAAGTTAAAATTCTCTGTTGTTTTCGTTATGCCAGTTACAATGGCCGTTAGAAGCGTTATTTAACCACAGCTGTTGCAAGAGCAAAACACGAAAACCATGCCAGATAACCAGATCAACCTGGAAACGACCATTCCGCCAACATTTGCCGGACAGCGCCTGGATCAGGCCGCCGCCAGTTTATTCTGCGAATTTTCCCGCTCACAGCTGCAATTGTGGATCAAAGGGGGGGAACTTACTCTTAACGGACAACTATGTAAACCCAGGGACAGGGTTCAGGGCGGCGAACGCCTTGCGCTAACCGCCTGCCTGTCGCCCCAGGGGGATTGGCAGTCAGAAGATATTCCCCTGGAAATCGTTTACGAAGACAGGGATATTGTCGTGATTGACAAGCCTGCGGGTCTGGTGGTGCATCCCGGCGCCGGCAATCCGGATGGAACCCTGTTGAATGCCCTTTTGCACCGTTACCCCGGACAGGAAAATATTCCCCGGGCGGGTATTGTTCACCGCCTCGACAAGGAAACATCCGGACTGATGGTGGTGGCGAGAACACTTCAGGCACAGGCCTCGCTAGTGGGACAGCTTCAGGCGCGCACCGTCAGCAGGATCTACGAGGCTGTTGTCCAGGGTGTTCCGGTCGGCGGGGGCACCATCGATAAGCCCCTGGGCAGGCATCCGCGAGTGCGCACCCGCATGGCGGTTGTCGCCCACGGTGGCAAGCCTGCGGTCACCCATTTCCGCATTGTCCACCGGTTTTCCCACCACGCCCATATCCGCATCGAGCTGGAAACCGGACGCACCCACCAGATACGGGTTCATATGGCGGATCTGGGCTTTCCCCTGGTCGGTGATCCGGTTTATGGTGGGCGGCTGAAATTGCCTTCGGGAAGTAGCGCCGAGCTGCGTGAAACCCTGCGCCAATTCCGCCGCCAGGCGCTCCACGCGGTCTCCCTCAGTCTCAAGCATCCGCTTACGGGAGATACCATGACCTGGTCGTCTCCGCTGCCGAATGATTTTTGTGAATTGTTGGCCGCCCTGGAGAGCGGATAGATGACATCAATTATTTTTCCGCAATGGCCGGCGCCAGCCCAGGTGAGGGCGGCCATTACCACGCGAGTCGGTGGCTACAGTGTTGGTTGTTGGCAGAGTTTTAATCTCGCCACCCATGTGGGTGACGACGCCGGGCACGTTCAAGCAAATCGCCGCAAGCTGGAAACCTTGCTCAAGCTTAAAATCTCGCCCCTATGGCTCAACCAGGTTCACGGCAATTCGGTGGTGTGCGCCGCTAACCCCCACGGCTTATCTGTTCCCACTGCGGATGGTAGCTATAGTTGTCAGCAGGGAATCCCCTGCGTGGTGCTGACGGCGGACTGCCTGCCGGTTCTGCTGTGCGACAAGGCGGGGACGGTGGTTGCTGCGGCTCACGCTGGCTGGCGTGGTTTAGCCAATGGCATTCTCGGCAACACGGTTGCCAGTATGGAGGTGCCCGCGGCGGAGCTGATGGCCTATCTCGGCCCGGCGATTAGCCAGGATGCCTTTGAAGTGGGCGCGGAGGTTCGGCAAGCCTTCCTCGATCGGGCTAGGGACGGCGGTCACCGGCAAAACATTGGCGGTTGTTTCCGTGAAGCTGGGGTTGTCGGCAAATTTTTTGCCGACCTCTATGGCCTTGCCCGTGCCGAGTTAAATGCGCTTGGCGTTTCCGCTGTGTATGGCGGCGATCGCTGCAGCTATGGAGAATCTGCGGTTTTTTATTCCTTTCGTCGCGACGGTGTTACCGGCAGAATGGCGTCCCTGATCTGGCTCGATAGTAATCGTTAGCACAGGTAACCAAAGGCGTCCCCCTGCCAATGGAGCCCCATCTTTTATCGCTTCACGATGGTCATTGGCAGGTAACTGAAGCCACCGCTTGGGTAAACCGCCCGTATTGGCTCTAGATTGGGCGCGAGTTCAAGGCTATCAAGGTGACAGAAAAAT
>JALOAH010000006.1 GCA_023228865.1 Porticoccaceae bacterium
CAGCGCCAGGGCTTTGCAGTACCTTGGGTACTGCTGCAGCCAAAAGGCGTCGGTTTCAAAAAGAAATCCTGGCCGCAACAAATAGGCCAGCTGTTGCTTGGCATCAGCAATTGACGACCGGTAGCGATTTTTATAGTGCGCCTGCCAGCGCTGGATCTCTTTAAGGGGCACAAGCAGATTGACCATAATGGTTTCCAGTTCCTGCGCCACTGCGACGATCCTGTGCTTGCCCGCCGCGAGACAATGCTGAAATTCCTGTTCGGTTCGCGGCAGCGTCCCGTCCTCCAGATAGGCAATCTTATAGGCGGCAAAAATAATATCCTCCCGCAAACGTTCATGCTCTGAAAGCCCGGCGGCAACAATGGCCAATTCCTGGCCTTTAAAGAGTTGCTTGCGCAGGTATTTTGCCGCGTCCGGGCTTTGCAGCATCAACAGCCTTACCGTGCCCCGCAGGGACGCTTCCGCCGCCTCTTCAGGGTTGTCGAGCAGTTTCAGGGTTAGGGAGCCCTGTTCGTCCACCAGCGCGGGGTAGACCTCGATATCGAGTTTGCCTTTGCGCAGCCGCTGGGATTCCTTTAAACGGCCAAAAGACCAACTGGTGATATGGCGAATTTCGGCGCTGTCCCCCGCCACATCCTCTATGGTTTCCTGAACCCGATCCCTAAAGCGGCGTTTCAATTCGTCAAGATTTTTACTGCGGGCAACCAGGGCGCTGCGCTCATCGACGAGTTTGTAGGTAATCAGATAAAAACTTTCCAGCTGATCCGGCTGCCAGGCCATGGTGGGAATATCAATCCCCGTATGGCGCTTGAGCTGATGACCCAGAGCGGACACCAGCGGACTGTTGTCAGCAACCATTCCCGGCAGGGCTTTATCAACAAAATCCGGCACGGGCACAAACTGGCGGCGAATATTTTTCGGCAGAGTTTTCACCAGGGCAATACATTTTTCCCGCAACAATCCGGGTACCAGCCATTCAAACAGATAATTGGGTGCCTGGTGCAACAGGGGAATGGCGAGGGTAACACTGACGCCGTCGTCTTCGTGACCGGGCTGAAAACAATAACTGATGCTGTAATCGATCCCTTTCCAGGCAATGGTTTTTGGAAATTGCTCCCCGGCCTGTTGCAGGTGCGCCCGCGCCAGCAAGTTGTCCCGATTAAGATAAAGAAGGCGAGGATTCGCCGCTTCGGCCTGTGTGCGCCATTTTTCAAAGGCTTTCAGGTTGTTGATTTGGGCGGGAATGCGCTCATCGTAAAATTGATATAAATAATCGTCATCGATTTGAATATCGCGGCGCCGCAGCCGATTTTCGAGATCCTCAAGTTCATCGACAAGAGTCTGATTGTGGCTGGCGAAATTCTGTTTCCCCTTGAAAGGGTTGTGTTTTTTTCTACTGCCGCCATCGGCATTTTCCACCAGGGCGCCGCGAATAAAAATCTCCCTCGCCAGCACCCCGTCGATGTCCGCAAAAGGAACGCGGCTGCGCTCGACAATGACAAGGCCAAACAATGTCTGACGCTCGAACGCCATCACCTGGCCGCGGCGGCCGTCGTAGTGGGGTTCGCTGTGGCTTTTGCGAATCAAGTGCTGCGCCAGCGGCGGAATCCATTCCGGCTCAATACGCGCCACGTGATGGGCAAAGAGCCGGGATGTTTCGAGCATTTCCGCTGCCATCAGCCATTTGGGCGGCTTTTTGGCGACACCAGAACCGGGAAAAATATGGAACTTGCGGTTTCTCACCCCCAGGTATTCGCGCTCTTCATGGCGAAATCCCACATGGCTCAACAGCCCGCTCAACAGGGCGCAATGGATGCTGTCATAACCGGCAGGCTGATGGTTTTCAACAAGGCTCGCCTGGCGACAGGCGAGATGGAGTTGATGGTGAAGGTCGCGCCATTCCCGCATGCGCAGATAAGAGACAAAATTTTTGTGGCAATAGTCGCTGAATTTTCGCCGCGACAGTTCCTGACGCTGCTCCTCAAAATGCTGCCACAATTGCAATATTGAAGAAAAATCGGACTCTTTATCCTGCCACTGGCGGTGCTTTTCATCAGCGGCCTGGCGCTTGTCTGCCGGCCTTTCCCTCGGATCCTGAAGACTGAGCATGGCGGCAATGACAAGCACTTCCCGCAGCGCGCCCTGCTCACTGGCGGTTGCGAGCATTTTTCCGATGCGGGGATCTACCGGCAATTTTGCCAGTATTTTTCCCGTCTGCGAAAGCTGTCCTTTGCTGTCCACCGCTTCCAGCTCTGTCAGCAATTGAAAACCGTCGTTGATCAAACGGTTATCCGGCGCATCGACAAAGGGAAAATTGCGAATATCGCCGATCCGCATCTGCAGCATTTGTAAAATAACCGCCGCAAGATTGGTGCGCACAATTTCCGGATCGGTAAACGGCGGTCGCCCGTTAAAATCCTCTTCGCTGTAAAGGCGAATACAAACGCCGTCGCTGAGACGACCACAGCGCCCTGCCCGCTGATTGGCACTGGCCTGGGATATGGGCTCAATGGGCAGACGCTGGACTTTTGTTCTGTAACTGTAGCGACTGATGCGGGCATAACCTGTATCGATCACATAGCGAATACCGGGCACGGTAATGGATGTTTCGGCAACATTGGTGGCCAGAACCACGCGCATGCCTTTATGGGGCTGAAATATTCGCGTTTGATCGCCGAGGCTTAAACGGGCATAAAGAGGCAGTACATCGAGATGGGGAAAACCGGCTTTGCGCAGCGCCGCCGAGGCTTCGCGAATTTCCCGTTCGCCGCTGAGAAAAACGAGAATATCACCTCGCTGGGGCAGCTTGAGAAGTTCATCCACCGCATCCACTACAGCTGTAAAAATATCTTCATCATTTTCCAGTGGCGGGCGATACCAAATATCGACAGGATAGGTGCGGCCGGAAACACTGATCACCGGCGCGCCGTCAAAGTGCTGAGAAAAACGCTCCACATCGATAGTCGCGGAGGTAATAATCACTTTGAGATCCGGGCGTTTTGGCAAGATGGATTTAATATAACCCAGCAAAAAATCAATATTGAGACTGCGCTCATGGGCTTCGTCAATAATCAGGGTATCGTATTGATAAAGCAAAGGGTCGCGCTGAATTTCCGCCAACAAAATGCCGTCGGTCATCAATTTAATCAGCGTATTGTCACTGCTGTGATCGGCAAAACGCACCTGGTAACCGACCCTGTCGCCTAGGGGTGTTTTCAACTCCTGGGCAATGCGATCCGCCACAGTGCGCGCGGCAATCCTGCGGGGCTGCGTGTGGCCTATCAATCCTTTGACGCCCCTGCCCAGTTCCAGGCAGATTTTGGGAATCTGGGTGGTTTTTCCCGAACCTGTTTCACCGGCGATAATAACAACCTGAGAGCAGGCAATTTCACGTTGAATTTCTTCCCGTCTTGCAGCGACCGGCAACTCTTCGGGAAATTCAATAACGGGAATCAGGGATTGTCGATATTCGGCCAAGCCCCTTGAAACCCCTATATCTGCCTGCAATTTTCCGAGGCTTTTATCGATGGGTTTGCCCTGTTTGTGCCTGTCTTTTATGTGGCGAAAACGGCGAATAAAGTGACCGCGATCGCGAAGCATGCAGTTTTCGAGGTTTAAGCGATCGCTCAAGGATAAGGGCTCGGCAACAGACAGCCCAGGATTCGACGGCAGGGCTGCGGAATCCTGCGTATTTGTTTTTGGTAAATCAGTTGTCGCCATTGCGCTTAACGGGAGAGGAAGGACATTGCCTCTTCAAGGCCATGCAGGGTCAATGGATACATCTGGCCTTCCACCAGTTCGTTGATCATGCGAATGGAGGGCGTGTATTCCCAGTGCTCTTTATGGACGGGGTTGAGCCACAGCAACTTTTCATAAGTATCGGTGAGGCGTTTGATCCACACCGCCCCCGGCTCTTCATTGTGATACTCGATAGCGCCGCCGGGATAGGTAATTTCGTAGGGTGCCATGGAGGCGTCGCCGACAATAATCACTTTGTAATCGCCGCTGTACTTGTGCAACAGGTCGTAGGTGCTGATGCGCTCGGTGTGGCGCAGCTTGTTGTCCTTCCACACATATTCGTAAAGCATGTTGTGGAAATAATAGTATTCCAGGTGTTTGAACTCGGTGCGCACGGCGGAAAACAATTCTTCGCAGGTGCGCACATAGGAATCCATGGAGCCGCCAACATCAAAGAAGATCAACACTTTTACCGCATTATGGCGCTCGGGCACCATTTTCAGGTCGAGATAACCGGCATTTTTGGCGGTGGATTTAATGGTGTCGTCAAGATCCAGCTCCTCGTTGGCGCCGCTGCGGGCAAACTGGCGAAGCCGACGCAGCGCCAATTTGATATTGCGGGTGCCCAGCTCAACATCGTCATCGAGATTTTTGAATTCCCTTTTTTCCCAGACTTTAATAGCACTTTTATTGCCGCTTTCACCGCCGATACGAATCCCTTCAGGATTGTAGCCGCTGTTGCCAAAAGGCGAGGTGCCGCCGGTGCCGATCCACTTATTGCCGCCCTGATGCTTGCCTTTTTGTTCTTCAAGGCGTTTTTTGAACTCTTCAATGAGTTTTTCGAGGCCGCCCAGGGTTTGAATTTTTGCCTTCTCCTCTTCGCTGAGGCTTTTCTCAAACTCCTTGCGCAACCAGTCTTCGGGAATCAACGCCTCAATAAAATCGTCGAGGGTTTCCAAGTCCTTGAAATAGAGGGCAAAGGCGCGGTCAAAACGGTCGTAATATTTTTCGTCCTTGACCAGACAGGTGCGGGCGAGCAGATAAAAATCATCCACGCTGCCAAAAGCGATGTGTTTTTCCAGGGCTTCAAGCAGTGTCAACAGCTCTTTCAGGGAAGCGGGAACACCGCCCTTTCTCAGCCCTTCAAAAAATTTGAGCAGCATCAGCGGCCAGCCCTTCTCTGCATAAATGCCAGTCTTTCCAGGAGGTGAACATCCTGTTCGTTCTTGAGAAGAGCGCCGTAGAGGGGAGGAATCGCCTTGGACTGATCGCGGTTTTTGAGAATTTCGTCGGGAATATCGTCAGACATCAACAGTTTCAACCAGTCGATAAGCTCGGACGTGGAAGGTTTTTTCTTGAGACCGGGAATCTGGCGCACATCGAAAAACATATCCAGGGCTTCATTGACCAGGGTTTTCTTGATGTCGGGGAAA
Organism: Porticoccaceae bacterium; assembly: GCA_023228865.1. The sequence continues at coordinate 5,172 of JALOAH010000006.1, forward strand.
TGGACATTGACAATTTGCTGCATGGTTTCCCGATCGGGGAACTTGATAAAGTGAAAAAAGCAGCGGCGCAAAAAGGCATCCGGCAGTTCTTTTTCGTTATTACTAGTGATGATCACCACTGGCCGGTTTTTGGCTTTAACGCGCTCGCCGGTTTCGTAAACGTCAAATTCCATACGATCCAGCTCAAGGAGGAGATCGTTGGGAAATTCAATATCCGCCTTGTCGATTTCATCGATGAGCAGTACGGATTTCTGTTCCGCCGTAAAGGCTTCCCAGAGTTTGCCCTTGCGAATGTAATTGCTGATGTCATGGACTTTTTCGTTGCCCAACTGGGAATCCCGCAGGCGGGAAACCGCATCGTATTCATAGAGCCCCTGTTGCGCCTTGGTGGTGGACTTGATATGCCAGGAAATCAGCGGCATCTTCAAGGCGGCGGCGACCTCCTCCGCAAGCAATGTCTTGCCGGTGCCCGGCTCCCCTTTGATCAGCAGTGGCCGCTGCAGCAGAACGGCGGCATTGACCGCCATTTGCAAATCTTCGGTGGCCACATAGCGTTCGGTACCCGTAAAATTCATAGTGTCTCCTAAAGCCAGTACAGCGGCGCTCCTCCTAAACGGAAAGCCGCATGGTAACAAATTCTTCCGCCGCCGTCGGGTGCACCCCGACAGTGGCATCAAAATCCCTCTTTGTCGCCCCTGCCTTTATGGCAACGGCCAGTCCCTGAATAATCTCCCCGGCGGCATCGCCCAGCATATGGCAGCCCAGCACGCGCGCCGTATCTGCAGCGACGATTAATTTCATCATCACCCGGTCGCTGCCGCCAGCCAGGGTTTGCTTCATGGGTCTGAATTCGGTGCGATAGATTTTGATGTTGCCGCCAAACTGTGCCCGCGCGTCACTTTCGCTGAGCCCGACAGTGCCTATGGTGGGCTGACTGAACACCGCCGTGGGAATATTGCTGTAATCCATGGCGCCGTTGCCGCCATTGAAGAGGTTGTCCGCCAACACCATAGCCTCATTAATGGCGACAGGGGTAAGAGCAACACGGTCAATCACATCGCCAATGGCGTAAACGCCGGGGGCTGTGGTGGCAAAACGGTCGTCCACTTTGATTGCGCCCTGGTCATCCAAGGCAACCGCTGTGTTTTCCAGCCCCAGTCCCGAGGTTTTTGGCTTTCTGCCGGTGGCGTACATGACCGCATCCACCACCAGGGAAGCACCGCTGCGCAAAGTGACATCGAGGGCGCCATCAGCATTTTTTTCAATTCTAACAATATCGTCGTCAAAATGGAGCTTAACACCCTGATTGGCCATTTGGGCGGCAAGCCCTGTGCGCAAGTCCTGGTCAAAATTTTTGAGAAACAGCTCGCCGCGATAAACCACATGGGTCTCCGCCCCCAGACCATTGAAAATACCGGCAAATTCCACAGCAATATAGCCGCCGCCGACAATAATCACTCTGCGGGGAAATTCTTTGAGATGAAAAACCTCATTGGAGGAAATCGCCAGCTCGCCACCGGGAATCCCTGGCATCCACGGCCAGCCGCCGACGGCAATTAAAATATGGCGGGCGCTGTATTCGCCACCATTAATTGCGACCCGGTTTGACCCCAGCAAACGCGCCGAGCCCTCAATAACAGTGACGCCGGCCTTGTCGAGGAGCTCACTATAAATACCGTTGAGGCGGGCAATTTCCCGGTTTTTATTGTCTCTCAATGCCGGCCAGTCAAACTTTGCAGCGCCAAGCTGCCAACCGAATCCGGCGGCATCGCGAAAGCTGTGGGCAAACTCTGCGGCATAGACAAATAATTTTTTCGGCACACAGCCGGCGTTGACACAGGTGCCGCCGAGATAGCGCTCCTCGGCAATGGCAACCCTGGCGCCGTACTGGGCGGACATGCGCGCCGCGCGCACACCGCCGGAACCTGCGCCGATGACAAAAAGATCGTAATCGTAGTTTTCCGCGTCAGTCACGGTTCTCACCTTTGAACCAATTGAGTTTGTCGTGCAAAGACACAACGCCACCGACGATAATCAGGGTTGGCGCTCTGATTTTTCGGTCTTCGACTTTTTGCGGCAAATTTGCCAGAGTGCCTATAACCACGCGCTGGCTGGCAGTTGTGCCCTTCTCGATAAGAGCCGCTGGCATCTCAGAGCTGAGGCCATGAGCCATCAGTTGCTCACTGATGGTCGGCAGGCTGTTTAGCCCCATATAAAACACCAGGGTTTGACCGGGAGCAGCGAGCTGGCGCCAATCGAGGCTTAGCTGGTCGCCTTTGCGGTGGCCGGTAATAAATCGCACAGACTGGGCGTAATCCCTGTGGGTCAGGGGAATCCCCGCATAGCTGGCACAACCGGAGGCCGCCGTGATTCCCGGCACCACCTGAAAGGCGATATTGTGCTCGGCAAGGTGTTCAATTTCTTCGCCACCGCGGCCAAAAATAAAAGGGTCGCCGCCCTTGAGACGGAGTACGCGGTGCCCCTGGCGGGCGTATTCCACCAATTTGCGGTTGATATTGCCCTGGGTTACCGGATGATCGCCCGCGGTTTTGCCCACATAGATACGCTCGGCATCGCGGCGGACAAGGTTAAGCACTTCTTTGGACACCAGGCGGTCGTAAAGAACAATATCTGCCCGCTGCATCAGCCTCAGGGCGCGAAAGGTCAGCAGGTCGGGGTCGCCGGGGCCACCGCCCACCAAATAGACTTCCCCCTGATTCACCGGATTTTGATTTGCCAGCGCCCTCTCCAGCAAATCCTCGGCTTCAGCTTCATTACCACTGAATACGGCTTCAGCAATTCGCCCTTCAAAGACTTGTTCCCAAAATTTGCGACGACCATTTTCCCCCTCAATGGCTTGCTTTACCCGAGGCCGAAAACGGTTGGCCAGAGCAGCCAATTTGCCAAAACCCGCCGGAATAAGGGATTCGATCTTCCCCCGCAGCAAACGGGCTAATACGGGGGCTGAACCACCGGTGCTGATGGCAATCTGCACCGGTGAGCGGTCGATAATTGACGGGAAAATCACTGAGCAGAGCGCGGGGTTATCGACCACATTGACGGGAATATTGCGCTCCCGGCACCAGCGCGACGCATCCTCATTGACGCGAGAATCATCAGTGGCGCAAATGACCAGCACGGCTCCCGTTAGATCATTGGGGTGAAAGGCACGCCTGACAAGCTGGATATCGCCAGCCTCGGCCATGGTTTCCAACGCCTGGCAAACCTGTGGCGCCACGATCAACACCCGCCCTCCCGCTTCCAGCAGAGGCCTGACTTTGCGCAGGGCGATTTCGCCGCCCCCCACCACCAGGCAGCGCCGCCCCCGAACATCATGGAATAGCGGCAAATAATCCATTCAGATTACCTTGACAATAGGGTCTGGCGCCCACCGAGATAGGACTGCAACACATCGGGAATCGCCACACTGCCATCTTCCTGTTGATAGTTTTCAAGAATTGCCAGCAATGTGCGGCCAACAGCCAGGCCGGAGCCATTCAGGGTATGCACCAATTCGGGTTTTCCGGTCTCGGGATTGCGCCAGCGGGCTTTAAGACGGCGCGCTTGAAAATCGCGGAAATTGCTGCAGGAGGAAATTTCCCGGTACTTGTTCTGGGACGGCACCCAGACTTCAATGTCGTAGGTGCGCGCTGCAGAGAAACCCATATCGCCACCGCAGAGAATAATGGTGCGAAATGGCAGACCGAGTTTTTTGAGAACAGCTTCGGCATGGCCGGTGAGCTCTTCAAGGGCGACATCAGAATCTTCAGGGCGAACAAACTGCACCAGCTCGACCTTTTCAAACTGGTGCTGGCGTATCAGCCCCCGGGTGTCCTTGCCGTAACTGCCCGCTTCACTGCGAAAACAGGGGGTGTGGCTGACAAATTTAATCGGCAACTGCTCATCAATAATATCGTCTCTGTAAATATTGGTGACCGGCACTTCCGCCGTGGGAATAAGATAAAACTCGCGCTCGTCTTCCAGTTTAAAAAGATCTTCCTCAAATTTGGGCAACTGGCCGGTACCAAACAGGGACTCCCGATTGACGATATAGGGAACATTGAGTTCCTGGTAACCGTGATCATTGACGTGGGTGTCGAGCATAAACTGAATCAGAGCGCGATGGAGACGGGCAATATCGCCGCGCATCACCGCAAAACGGGAACCCGTGAGTTTAACGCCGGTTTCAAAATCCAGCTGCCGGTCGCGATCGCCCAGATCCACATGATCCTTGACCGCAAATCTGAAGTTGCGGGGCTCGCTCCAGCGGCGTACTTCCACATTGTCGCTTTCGCTGAGACCCTCGGGCACCTCTGCATCCGGCATATTGGGCACATCGAGAAGGTAATGCTCCAGTTTTTCCTGAACGGCGACAAGCTCCCCTTCCGCCTCATGGCAGGCGTTTTTGAGCTGTTCACCCTTTGCTTTCAGCGCCTCGACATCGTCGCCCCTGGCCTTTGCTGCAGCGATTTCCTTACCCATCGATTTGGCGTAGGCGTTGCGCTCCGCCTGCAGTTGCTGGGTTTTTTCCTGGGCACTGCGGCGCTGGCTTTCAAGGGATTGCAGATAGTCGATATCCAGGGTAAAACCGCGCTTGGCCAGGGCTGCGGCAACGGTTTCGGGTTCGGAGCGTACAAGTTTTGCATCGAGCATGGGTGTAATCGGTTCCAGAGTTCGAAGTAATAGCAAATCGCGGGGCAGTTATAGCAACCTGGTGATGTATATTGCCAATCCTATGCCCGCCAGGCACAGCGCCACATTTAAAAAAATGTAGACCAGCGCCAGTAAAAGGTGGCCATTTTGCCACAAAGCCAGGGCATCGAGGGAAAATGTGGAAAAAGTGGTGAAAGCGCCAAGCAGCCCCACCATCAGGAAATTGCGCCACTCGGGCGCCAGGGCACCTTTTTCAATGATAAGGACATAAAAAATTCCCATGAGGACAGAGCCGGAGACGTTAACCACCAAGGTAGCGAGGGGAAATTTGGTACCCATCAGCGGGTAAACCAGGCCGTTGACAGCGTAGCGCCCCAGAGCGCCGAGGGCGCCGCCTACGGCAACAACTACGAGGCTAATCATGCTCTTCCCTCTTGTGGTAACGACGCTGGCCACTGGCGGCGTTCAACTGCCTGAAGCGGTTCAGCTTTTCGCCAATGGCTTTTTCAAGCCCCTGATCAGCGGGATGGTAATACTGGCTGTCGCCAAGTTCCTCGGGAAAGTAGTTTTCCCCGGCGGCGAACGCATCCGGCTCATCGTGGGCATAACGGTAGCCTTTGCCATAGTCGAGTTCTTTCATAAGTCCCGTGGGCGCATTGCGAATATGGAGCGGCACTTCGTAGCTGGGCTGTTTGCGAATATCGCCCATAACCTGGTTAAACGCGGTGTACACGGCATTGCTTTTCGGCGCCACAGCGAGATAAACCACGGCCTGGGCGAGCGCCAGCTCTCCCTCCGGCGACCCCAGGCGCTCCTGAACATCCCAGGCGTTGAGGGCAATGCTCAGCCCCCGCGGATCGGCATTGCCGATATCTTCAGAAGCCATCCTCAGCACGCGACGGGCAATGTAAAGGGGATCGCAGCCGCCATCGAGCATACGACCAAACCAGTAGAGGGCGGCATCCGGGCTCGATCCCCGCACTGCCTTGTGAAGGGCGGAAATCTGGTTATAGAAGTCTTCGCCACCTTTGTCAAAACGGCGCGTATCGGCAACCAGAATCTCTTCAAGTATGGCGCGATCAACCCGGCCATCTTCGGCGAGATCACTGGCAATTTCGAGCAGGTTGAGAGCGCGACGGGCGTCGCCGTCGGCAGCATCGACAAGGGTTTCAAGACTGCCGGGGGCAAATGTCAGCGGCATCGGCAATCCCCGTTCGCTGTCTGTAAGGGCGCGATTGACGAGGCGCAAAATGGCTTCTTTACCCAGGGGGCGAAAGACATAGACCCGGCAGCGGGACAGCAGGGCATTATTGAGCTCAAAGGAGGGATTTTCTGTGGTGGCGCCCATCAAAATAACAGTGCCATTTTCCACATAGGGTAGAAAAGCGTCCTGCTGGGACTTGTTGAAACGGTGTATCTCGTCGACAAAAAGCACGGTTTTGCGCCCTTCGCCGTTGCGAAAGGCCTGTGCGCGGGCGATGGCTTCGCGAATATCTTTGACACCGGCGAGTACCGCAGACAGGGTTTCAAAATGGGCGTCGCCATAACTGGCGATCATTTGCGCCAGTGTGGTTTTGCCGACACCCGGAGGCCCCCAAAAAATCATCGAATGGAGGTGGCCTTTCAAAATAGCCTCCCGCAGCGGCTTGCCCTCCCCCAGCACATGTTCCTGACCGGCAAACTCATCGAGGTTGCGGGGTCTCATCCGCGCTGCCAGCGGTTGATACAGCGGCTGGGCAAAAAGGTCGTCGCTCATGGGACTCAGTGGTCGTAAAGCACATCGACACCTTTGGGAACTTCAAAGGTAAATAAACTCGCGTCGACAGGCTGGTTGGTGGTGACATCCTCAAAATCAATACGGGTTTGCTGCCCCAGGGTATCCCAAAGAGTCATGGCAACCGGCATACCATCGGCAAATGCCAGTGTCAGCTTCTCGTAAAGAGCGCCGGGATCCCTGGGCACCAGGGTAAAAACTACGCCCTTGCCATCATCGAGACTGGATACCTGGTACTTTTCCTCCAGCTGTTCCACCTTGCCGATAAAAAGCACTGCTGGCGTGTTGGCAATATCGTTGTCAAAGGGACGGATACTGACCTGTTCAAGATCCTGATCGTAGACCCACAGGGTGCTGGCGTCGGATACCACCAGTTGTTCGTAGGGGGCGTCGCTTTTCCAGTAAACTTTACCGGGGCGGGCGACAATCATGGTGCCGGTGAGCGCCTGAAGCTCGTAGCCTTCCGCATCGCTAACCGTCTGGGCAAAGCGGGCAGAAAGGGTCTGTAATGGGGACAGCAGGGCATCGAGCCGCTTGCTGCTTTCGGGCTGATGAACGCCCCCCGCCCGGCTCAGGGATGCCGCTGTCAGCAGCAACAAAAACAGTAAGCGAACGCAGTTTTTCATAGAAATCTTGGTTATCCGGCAGAAGAGAAGTGGGTATTGTCGTGCTTGTCAGCGACGGTTGGGCACCAGAACTTCCCGGCTGCCATTGGTGTTCATGGTGCTGACAACGCCGGCGGCTTCCATGGTTTCAATCAGCCGGGCAGCGCGATTGTAGCCGATACGGAGTTTGCGCTGTACCGCAGAAATCGAGGCCTTGCGACTTTCAATGACAAATTCGACCGCTTCATCATAGAGCTTGTCTGACTCGGGGTCATCATCGCCGCCGCCGTCGCCGCCGTCCGCATAGCCAGGCACGGGAATTGACGAGGTCGAGTCTTCATCGGTAATTTCCTCCAGATAGCGGGGGACTCCGCGTTTTTTCCAGTCGGCCACCACCTTGTGAACTTCGTGATCGTCGACGAAAGCGCCGTGTATGCGCACCGGCACGCTGGTGCCTGCAGGCAGATAAAGCATGTCGCCATGGCCGAGCAGTTGATCGGCGCCGCCCTGGTCGAGAATGGTGCGGGAATCAATTTTGGAGGACACCTGAAAGGCAATCCGCGAGGGCACATTGGCTTTTATCAGGCCGGTGATCACATCCACCGACGGCCGTTGGGTGGCAAGAATCAGGTGGATTCCCGCCGCCCTCGCCTTTTGGGCGATACGGGCAATCAGCTGCTCCACCTTCTTGCCGACGATCATCATCATATCGGCAAATTCGTCGATCACCACCACAATATAGGGCAGTTTTTCCAGCGTCGGCGGCTCTGGAATTTCAATATCGGCAAAAACCCCCGCGGTGGGATCGTAAACCCACATGGGATCGGGAATCGGCGTTCCAGCGCGAATGGCGTCTTCTACCTTGCGGTTAAATCCGGCCAGGTTACGCACGCCCATGGCCGCCATTAGCTTGTAGCGGCGCTCCATTTCGCCGACACACCAGCGCAGGCCACTGGCGGCATCTTTCATGTCGGTGATCACCGGGGTGAGCAGGTGCGGAATGTCATCGTAAACCGACAATTCGAGCATTTTCGGATCCACCAGTATCAGCCTGACATCCTCCGGGGTGGATTTGTACAGCAGACTCAACAGCATGGCATTGACGCCTACCGACTTGCCCGAACCTGTGGTTCCCGCCACCAGCAAATGAGGCATGCGGGCGAGATCCGCCACCACCGGCTGACCGGATATATCGTGCCCCAAAGCAAGGGTTAAAGGGGATTTCGAGTGGTCATAGGTGCTGCTGGAGAGAATTTCACTGAGACGAACAATTTCCCTGTGCTCATTGGGGATTTCAATACCCATCACCGATTTGCCGGGAATCACCTCCACGACACGGACGCTGATCACCGCCAGGGATCGCGCCAGATCCCGCGCCAGCCCGGAGATGCGGCTGGCCTTGATACCTGGAGCCGGTTGAATTTCAAAGCGGGTGATCACCGGCCCCGGCTGAACTTCGACCACTTCAACAGCGATACCGAAATCCTGAAGTTTGAGTTCCAGCAATCGGGACATGGCCTCGAGGGATTCTTTGGAAAACCCTTTGCCGGAATTTTTAACGGCGGGATCGAGCAGCGACAGGGATGGCAATTCGCCGCTGACGGGGGTATCTGTAAACAGGGGTACCTGTTTTTCTTTTTCGACTCTGGGGCTGGGCGCCTGGGGCTTGGCGGGGAGATGAATTTCAGGTTCCTTGCGCTCGCTGATACGCAATGCTTTTTCTTCAACCACGGCTTTGCGGGTTTTTTGCGCCTCTGACGCCAAGCGGCGCTCTTCCATGTCATGGCGGCGCTGGTGAATTTTTTTACTGACCCAATCAACCAACATAAGCGTGTAGCGGCCAAGGTTGTCGATAATCGCGAGCCAGGACAGATCCGAAAAAATGGTAAGGCCAAAGAGAAAAACCGCAATCAGGATGAGGGTACCGCCCACATGATTGAACGCGGCGGTAACAGCCTCGCCGAGAATATCGCCGAGGCGTCCGCCGACGCCGACCCCGGCAGGTAGCGCCGCATTGGCATCTCCGTAGTGGATGGCCGCCAGGGAGGTTGCCGAGGTCATCACCAGAATCAGGCCGACAAAACGCAGGGTAAAGACAATCCAGTCAAAAGGTTGCTGATTGACCTGACGGGTTTGGAACACATTCCAGGCGCGCAAAGCCAATAGTGGCGGAAAAAGATAGGCCATGTAGCCAAACAGGGAATAGAGCACATCGGCGAGCCAGGCGCCGGTGGCGCCGGCGGCATTGCTGATATCGTCTCTACTGCCAGTGTGGGACCAGCCGGGATCTTCAGGGGAATAGCTCGCCAGCGCCAGCAGAAGATAAAGGCAAATCAAAAGCCAGCCGATAAGCGCCCCTTCACGGACAATGAGTTTGCCCCGTTCAGTCAATGGCTGTTTCGGCCTGTCCGCGCTTTTCTTAGGATTTCTCTTTGCCAAACCTGCTTCCCGGCATATTGCAACGACGCCTATTGTAATACCTGAAATGCGAATAGCCAGCGATTAAAAGCCGCTATCGATGACATTAATAAAACCTGGTTTTACATCCCGTTATTGTCCCGTATCATTCGCACCACGAATTAACCGCCAAGGAAACACCATGAGTGAAGTGAAACACCGTCGTTTGATTATTCTCGGATCCGGCCCTGCGGGCTGGACTGCCGCTGTCTACGCAGCCCGCGCCAACCTCAAGCCTCTGGTTATTACCGGCATGCAACAGGGCGGCCAGCTCACTACGACAACCGAAGTGGACAACTGGCCCGGCGGCAGTGAAGGTCTTCAGGGGCCGGATCTGATGATACAGATGCAGGCGCACGCCGAGCGTTTTGATACCGAAGTGATTTTTGACCATATCGAATCCGTCGACCTGTCAAACCGGCCATTCAAACTGCAGGGCATGGAAACCTATACCTGTGATGCCCTGATTATCGCCACGGGCGCTTCCGCCCAATACCTTGGCCTGCCTTCCGAAGAGGCGTTTATGGGCAAGGGCGTCAGCGGTTGCGCCACCTGCGACGGGTTTTTCTATCGCGGCCAGAAAGTCGCCGTCATCGGTGGCGGCAATACCGCTGTCGAAGAGGCTCTCTACCTGTCAAACATCTGCAACGAGGTGGTGCTGGTTCACCGCCGTGACAGTCTGCGCTCGGAAAAAATTCTCCAGGACAAGCTTTTTGAAAAAGCCAAAAACGGCAACGTCACCCTGATGTGGAACAACACCCTTGAGGAAGTGGTTGGCGATGACAGCGGCGTCACCGGCATCAAAATCAAAAGCACCCTTGACGGCAGCGCTGAGCACATCGATCTCGCCGGGGTATTCATTGCCATTGGCCACAGGCCCAATACGGATATTTTTGCCGGCCAGCTGGCTATGAGCAACGGTTATATCACCATCAAAAGCGGCGCCTCCGGCAACGCCACAGCCACTTCCGTGGCCGGTGTTTTTGCCGCCGGTGATGTCGCCGACCATGTCTATCGGCAGGCCATCACATCAGCGGGCGCTGGCTGTATGGCGGCGCTGGATGCAGAGAAGTATCTGGACGACCTGGGCTGAGTCGGGCACAGCGCTCTTGTTATGGAACTTTCCTGGATAGACGGGGACAACCCCGTGTTTCCCCACCCCAGCAAAGCCCTCGCCGAACCGGACGGTCTTTTGGCGGTGGGCGGCAATCTCGACGCCAGCACCCTGTTAACCGCCTATAAAAAAGGCATCTTTCCCTGGTATGAAGAAACCCAGCCGATCTTGTGGTGGAGCCCGGCACACAGAGCCGTGCTCAAACCCGGCCAGGAGCATATCGGCAAAACCCTGCGCAAATTTTTGCGCACCTGTGATTTCCGGCTATCAACCAACAGCGCCTTTGATGATGTCATTGCCGCCTGCGCCGCTCCCCGCGCCACTGCCAGGGGCACCTGGATTACTGGAGCGATGATCTCCGCCTACAAGGAGCTCCACAGGCTGGGTCATGCCCACTCCCTGGAATGCTGGCATCAGGATAGGCTCGTCGGCGGCCTCTACGGCGTTCAGGTGGGCGCCCTGTTCTGTGGCGAATCCATGTTCAGCCGCGTCAGCAACGGCTCAAAAATCGCCTTTGTCGGTCTTTCTCAAACCCTGGCGAGAAAAGGATTCAAGCTGATCGACTGCCAGCTTGAAAATGCCCATCTCCTTAACCTGGGCGTCAGTGTTGTGCCCAGGGAGCATTTTTTGGAAATGCTAGCCCAAGCGGCGGATGAGGGTATACACTGGCCGCAGAGCACGGAATTTAACTCTGCCATCTCCAGTTTTAAGGAGTGCCGCCAATGACCAGAGATGTTTCGCCCGACCTCCGCTATGTTCGCCTCTACTTTACAAGGCCACATAAGTGCAGCTATCTGCCGGAAAGGGAGGCGATCACCAGCTTTGTCGATCCCTGCACCAGTGTCGATTCATCACTGTACAGCCACCTCTCCCGCCTCGGTTTTCGCCGCAGCGGAAAATTTTTCTACGCGCCAAGTTGCGGCAGCTGCCAAGCCTGCATCGCCAGCCGCATTGTGGTTCCCGCTTTCCGGCTAAGTCGCTCATTTCGCCGCTGTCTCAACAAAAACAGCGATCTTCACCGCTCCCTGGTGGCAAAGATTGACCATCGCGAGCACTACCCGCTGTTTGAACGCTACATCACCGCCCGACATCAGGATGGCGATATGTACCCCCCCAATCCTGAGCAGTACATGGATTTCCTCGGCGAAGGCAGTGACTACACCAGATACCTGGAATTCCGCCTCAATAACAAGCTGGTTGGCTGCTCTGTGCTGGATCTTCTCGACGACGGCATTTCCGCCATCTATAGCTATTTTTGCCCTGAGGAAGAAAGCCGAAGCCCCGGAACCCTGGCGGTGTTGTCGTTGCTGAATCTCGCCAAGGATATGCATTTGCCCTATGTTTATTTGGGCTACTGGATCGAGGGCTGCCGAAAAATGGAATACAAAAACCGGTTCCAGCCCCAGGAACTTTTTATTGGCAACCGCTGGGTTCAATACCAAAGTAGGGAAACCTGCGGAACTTCTTTGCCTTCTTGATGGAATTAGGGCAAAATCCCGCACCAAATTAAGTGCCTTTACCTTAAACAGCCGTTTGAGCCAGGCCTTTTCAGGCCGAGCGTCCTGCGCAGCATTTTTCAGCGCACGCTGGCAAGTCCCTTATTTAGCAAGTACCTTTGAGGAGTTCAGGAGATATATGGCAAAAGAAGACCATATTGAAATGGAAGGTGAAGTCATCGATACCCTTCCCAACACCACATTTCGCGTCAAACTGGAAAATGGCCATGTCGTCACTGCGCACATTTCCGGAAAAATGCGCAAAAACTATATCCGCATCCTCACCGGCGACAAGGTCAAGGTTGAACTGACCCCCTACGACCTGAGCAAAGGCCGCATCACCTACCGCGCCCGCTAAAAGAGTCGAGCGCAGCTGCTGTGCCCGGAAAAATCCGGGTCAGGCAACCGCTTCTTCGGCAAACTGCAGCACGATCTCGTCATTCTCCACCGTCACATGGACTTCACCGCCGGATTCCGATAGGGAACCAAAAAGCAGTTCATTGGCGAGGGGTTTCTTGAGTTTTTCCTGAATCAGACGCGCCATGGGTCTTGCACCCATTTTTTCATCGTAACCGTGGAGGGCAAACCAAGCGCGGGCGCGATCATCCACATCGAGAGTCACTTTTTTAGTGTCCAGTTTTGCCTGCAGCTCGGTAAGGAACTTGTCGACCACCGTCATAATGACGCTCGGGGGCAGTGATTTAAACTGAATAATACCGTCGAGGCGATTGCGAAACTCCGGCGTAAACATTTTCTTGATCGCTTCCATGGCGTCTGTTGAATGATCCTGGTGGGCAAAGCCAACGGATGCCCTACTTTGCAGTTCGGCGCCGGCATTGGTGGTCATGATTAAAATGATATGGCGAAAATCCGCCTTGCGACCGTTATTGTCGGTGAGCGTGCCGTGATCCATAACCTGAAGGAGCAGGTTAAACACATCGGGATGAGCCTTTTCAATTTCGTCGAGGAGAACCACGGCATGGGGATGTTTGGTCACCGCATCGGTGAGGAGGCCGCCCTGATCAAAGCCGATGTAGCCGGGAGGGGCACCAATCAGACGGGAAACCGTGTGGCGTTCCATATACTCAGACATGTCAAAACGAATCAGTTCAATGCCCAGCACATGGGCAAGCTGCCGGGAAACTTCGGTCTTGCCCACTCCTGTGGGGCCGGCAAAGAGAAAACTGCCAATGGGTTTTTCGCCGTCGCGCAGACCGGCGCGCGCCATTTTGATGGCCGTCGCCAGTGCGTCGATACCCTCATCCTGGCCAAAAACCACCATTTTCAGCTGCTGATCCAGGTTGCGCAGCTGCTCCTTGTCAGAAGCGGAGACACTTTTGGGTGGAATGCGGGCAATTTTGGCGACAACCTGTTCAATTTCTGCAACACCAACGATTTTTTTGCGTTTGCTGACGGGCAGTAACTGCTGGTAGGCGCCGGCCTCGTCGAGAACGTCAATGGCTTTGTCAGGCAGAAAGCGGTCGGAGATATGACGCTCGGCCAGCTCGGCGGCGGACTTTAGCGCCGCATTGGTAAAGCGCAGCCCGTGATGTTCTTCAAAACGGGACTTGAGACCTTTGAGAATACGGTAGGTTTCGTCGACACTGGGCTCCGGCACATCCACTTTTTGAAAGCGGCGGGAAAGTGCCCTGTCCTTCTCAAAAATACCCCGGTATTCCTGGTAGGTGGTCGAACCTATGCAGCGAATTTTACCGGAGGTCAGCAAGGGCTTCAGCAGATTCGAGGCATCCATCACGCCACCGGACGCAGCACCCGCACCAATAATGGTATGGATTTCATCGATAAACAAAATTGCGTGATCTATTTTCTCAAGTTCCTTCAGCAACCCTTTGAATCTTTTCTCAAAATCACCTCTATATTTTGTCCCAGCGAGGAGCGCACCAAGATCGAGAGAGTAAACGACGCTGGCGCTGATAACATCGGGAACCTCTTTGTCGACGATGCGCTTGGCCAGACCTTCGGCAATAGCGGTTTTGCCAACGCCGGATTCACCCACCAACAAGGGGTTGTTTTTGCGACGCCGCGACAGGATCTGACAGACTCTTTCAAGCTCCGCAGCACGCCCCACCAATGGGTCGATCAAGCCTTTTTTGGCCTGAACATTGAGATTGCTGGCAAACTGCTCAAGCATACTTTCACCAGCGGCTTCTCCCTGTGCCTGATCACCACCCTGCTGGCGAACATTTTCACCCTCGGCGCCCTTGTCCCCCTGATCCACATACTTGGCGATCCCGTGGGAGATGTAATTAACAATATCTATGCGGGTGACATTTTGCAGGCGCAGAAAATAAACCGCCTGGCTCTCCTGTTCACTGAATATGGCGACCAGTACGTTGGCACCCTGCACTTCGGTCTTTCCGGAAGACTGAACGTGAAATACCGCCCGCTGTAAAACCCGTTGAAAGCCAAGGGTCGGCTGGGTTTGGGTGTTTTCATCATCGTTTTTGATAATGGGCGTTGTCGATTCAATAAACTCATCGAGATCCTTGCGCAGCGCGTCAAAATTGATGCCGCAGGCTCTGAGCACATCACTGGCAGAATGATTGTCCAGCAGCGCCAGCAACAGGTGTTCAACGGTCATAAATTCGTGCCGCCTCTCCCTGGCAACCCTGAAGGCATTGTTCAGGGTGTCTTCAAGTTCTTTGCTAAGCATGGCTCGGACTCCAAGGTTTCATTGACCAGACGCTGTTCGAAGAGCAAAACGCCAAACGATACTGCTTAATCATTGTCATCTGCAGGCTCAATTTCACAGATCAACGGATGCTCGTTTTCCCTGGCGAACTGATTGACCTGGCTCATTTTGGTTTCGGCGACATCGCGGGTAAACACACCACAAACCGCTCTTCCCTCTGTGTGAACTTTAAGCATAATTCGTACCGCAAGCTCTCTTTCAAGGTGAAAGAACAATTCGAGAATGCCGACAACAAATTCCATGGGGGTGTAATCATCGTTAAGCAACACCACCTGATACATGGGCGGACGCTTAAGCCTGGCTTTTTCCACCTCGGCAACCAGTCCGTGGCCACCCTGGCGGTCAATATGGCTGCCATGATCGTCCGAACCTGCATAAATCAACACGTTAACTGCTTTCTCCATTGTAACCATAACAAGTAACTGCTCATCTCTATTCTAGCGCGGGAAAAAAAATTTATCAGGGACTTGTCCTGCTGTTTATTGAAAAATTAGACTTGACTTGGACACAAAATAAAGATATTAGTTTACGGCCTGATTTTGATGTGCTTTTCAACTCGTCGGGCGAAGACATAACAATTAATAAAATCCTGATTTTAGGCGGAGATTTTTATGCCAAAAGGAACCGTTAAGTGGTTTAACAATGCCAAAGGCTACGGCTTCATTCTCACTGAAGACGGCAGCAATGATATCTTTGCACACTTTTCAGCGATCAGCATGGAAGGATACAAAACTCTCAAGGCAGGCCAGGAAGTCACCTTCAATATCATCAAGGGGGAAAAAGGTCTTCACGCCACGGATATAGCCCCCATCAGTAAAACCTCATCCGAATAGCACCGCAACGAATAAAACCATTTTCAAACCATCCAGGGATAAAAACAGCTGGATGCCACACATTTTGACACTGGAATGCAGCCATCGCCGAGTGAGCGCAGCGCAATGACTGGCTTTTGCCTGTATTCAAGAGAATCCCACCCAATACCTTAGGCACTCAAATCGAGGTTAAAGGTAATTGCGGCTCACAAACCCTTTGCTATCGACCCGGCAAACTTTTATATCAGGTTGATGGGTGCTAGGACGTGCGCAATAAAATAGATAGGAGATCTATTTTATTGCCGGGTCAATAATGTACTACCTTTAAAGGTGAATCCATCAACAGGAAGCGCCTGCCATGAGCAATCATGTCTATAAAATAGTTGATATCGTCGGATCCTCATCAAAATCCATTGAGGACGCCATTGAACGCGCCATCGGCAGAAGTTCTGAAAGCCTCGAACATATCGACTGGTTTGAAGTGGCCGAAATTCGCGGCCACATCACCGATGGCAAGGTCAGCCATTATCAAGTGGCCATCAAACTGGGATTTAGACTCAACGAATAACCCTTCCAGCGACAGGAGCGGCGACGGCCTGTGGCTTGACGCCGCTGCTTTCCACGGGAGACGCTGAAGCGCCTCTGGCCATTCCGCTAAGCGCCGACAAGGCTTTTTGACACCACCTCGTAGACGTCTGGAGACAGTTTGGGTGCTGCGGCAATTTTTGCCAATTCGGCTTTCATGGGGCCAGCTTTTTCAGCAGGGTATTTTCGCCAGCGCGTCAACGGCGTTAACTGGCGAGCCGCAATTTGCGGATTAAGGCCGTCGAGTTCCAGTATCTTGTCGGCGAGAAAACCATAGCCCGCACCATCGGCGCGATGAAAATTAACTGCATTGAGATTGCAAAAAACACCGATCAGGGAGCGCACCTTGTTGGGGTTGCGCATATCAAAGGCATCGTGCTCAAGAAGGGCGCACACCCGCTCGAGGCCACCCGGGGTCATGGCTCCCGCTTGAATCTGCAGCCAGAGATTTACCGCCAGAGGTTCGTCGCGCCAGCGCTCGTAGAAACGGTTCAGAGCCTGCTGAGCAAGGTTGTCGGCATCCTTCACCGGCGAGTTGACCAGCGCCACCAGCGCGGAATGACAATCCGTCATATTGTCCGCCGCAACGGCCTGATTGAAAATCCGAGCAATAATTTCTTTGTCATCAAGCAATGACAGGTAGGAGAGCGCCACATTTTTCAGACTGCGGCAGGCTATTTGGCGGGGCTCGGGTTGATAGGGTTCGTCGCTCTGATTGTGCTCATAGCAGCGCAACCAGTCGGCGGCCAGCTCCCTGGCAAACACGGTTCTGACTTCGCAACGAACGGCGTGAATGGCTTCAACATGAATAACCGCCATTTCCTCACTGAGATAAGCCTCGGTTGGCAGAGTCAGCATTAGCGCCGCCATGGCCTTGTCCGCATCGCCCTCATCGAGAGCCGCTGCCAGAACACGGCCATAGGCGGCGACCAGGCGGCCATCCAGAACCAGGCTGTCGCCCTCAACTTTCGCAGCCACCATTTCTTTGACAATGCTTACAGCGAGCCGGTTGCAGGCCTCCCAACGATTAAAGCCATCGCTGTCTGCGCTGATCTGAAAAACCAAATCGTCGCGGTCATAGGGGAACGTCCATTTAACCGGCGCGGAAAAACCACGAAAAAGTGAAGGAAGGGGTTTTTCCATCACATTGTTAAATGTCACCTGCTGCTCGGCTTCAGTGATTTCAAGGACAGTTTCTGTTGCCCCCGAGACGCCATCGGCATGCAGGGGTAAATCGCCAGCGGCGCCCAACAAACCCATTTTTACGGGTATGAGATAGGGTTTTTTATGATCACACTCCGCAGTGGCGCGGCAGGACTGGCGAAAATTGAGTGTATAGGTTTTGGCGTTGGCATCGTAGCTGCCGCTGATATCCACCTCCGGGGTTCCGGCCTGGCGATACCAATGCATAAACTGGCTGAGATCACGACCGCTTACACTGGCCATACAGGCGACAAAATCTTCAATGGTCACCGCCTCACCATCGTGACGGCTGAAGTAAAGGTCAGAACCCTGACGAAACAGCTTTGCGCCGAGAAGAGTGTGAAGCATTGCCACCACCTCAGAACCTTTTTCATAGACGGTCAGAGTGTAGAAATTGGCAATTTCCATGTAGGACGCGGGCTGCACAGGATGCGCCATGGGGCCTGCGTCCTCGGCAAATTGCAGAGTGCGCAGCATATTGACATCCTGAACCCGCTTGACCACGGGAGACCCCATGTCTGCAGAGAATGTCGCGTCGCGAAATACGGTAAAGCCTTCCTTGAGACTGAGCTGAAACCAGTCGCGACAGGTAACCCTGTTGCCCGACCAATTATGAAAATATTCATGGGCGACAATGGCCTGAATATTTTGAAAACTGGCGTCAGTAGTAATTTCCGGTTTGGCGAGCACAGCGGAGCTGTTAAAGATATTGAGCCCTTTGTTTTCCATAGCGCCGGCATTGAAATCGTCGACGGCGACAATCATGAAAACATCGAGATCATATTCGCGGCCATAGACTTCTTCATCCCATTTCATGGCTTTTTTCAGGGCGGTCATGGCAAAGTCGCACTTGTCGAGATCCTTTTCCTCGACAAAGATACGCAGACTAACCTGGCGGCCACTGCCGGTGGTGAAAGAGTCTTCAATATGGGCGAGATCTCCCGCCACCATGGCAAATAAATAGGCGGGTTTTGGAAACGGGTCATGCCAGCGAACCCAGTGGCGGCCGCCATCGAGATCCCCTTCCGCCACCCTGTTGCCGTTGGCCAGCAATACCGGATAAGCCAATTTATCGGCAATGATGGTTGTGGTGAATTCCGCCATCACATCGGGGCGATCCAGGTAAAAAGTGATTTTGCGAAACCCCTCCGCCTCGCACTGGGTGCAAAATAGCTGGCGGGATCGATAGAGTCCTTCAAGGGTGGTGTTTTCCTGGGGCTTTATGGCCACCTCGGACACAAAAGAAAACCGCTCCCCAACGGGGCGGTGAATATTGAGGATTTCGCCGCTCTGGCTGTATTCCGTCGCCACCAGGGGCTGATCGTCAATACGGAGACTGACAATATCAAGCCCTGCCCCGTGGAGCTCCAGGGGCGCATTGGCGCGTTCAGAGACAGGGTTCCGGCGCATTGCCAGTACCGCCGTAACACGGGTTTCCCCATCCTCCAGAGCTATGGTCAGGGCGACGGTGTCGATAAGAAAATCCGGCACTCGGTATTCGTTGAGGAAAATGGTTTTTGGCTGGTTGTCGCGATAGACCATAAATAAATCTCTAATGTTCTCTAAAAAGACAGCACGTTCGCGTTGCTTCAATGGGATATTGCCGGTCTTACAGGATCTTCATGGGTCGCCAGCAGGGCTGACTCCTAAGACAAAATCACATTGAAAGAGTCCTAGGGCTGGCTGAAAGTGACATCCACCGCATAGGATGTGTATTTGCGAATATTAATGACGCCGCTATCAAAGATCAGATACTGACCCTTGATTCCCAACAGGGTACCTTCTATCCGTGGATTTTTATCCATATTGAAAGAAGTCACTTTTTGCGGATACTCAAGAACCGGATAGCGAAAATGTAATGGCTTGGCGTCGTCCAGGCGCTGCAGCGCCTGAAGTCCAAAGCGCTGTTCCAGCTCGCCAAGTTTCTGTTCACAGCGCTCAAACAAGGCATCTCTGAGGGTTGCCAGATCGGCGGTTTCTGCATTGCCCTTGAGCATGGCGCGCCAGTCGGTACGATCCTTGACATGCTCCCTCAGAATATCTTCCACCAATCCGGACTGTTGCCGGGTTTTCACTCGCATAATCGGCAGCGCCTGGGTTGCGCCCTGATCCATCCACCGCGTCGGTGTCTGACTCTCCCTGGTTATACCCACCTTGACACCGGAAGAGTTGGCGAGATAGACGATGTGATCCACCATGCAGTGGCTTTCGCCCCACATCGGCTCCCGGCAGGTTCCCGCAAAATAATGACATTTTTCCGGACTCATGATGCAGCTGTCACACTGGGCGAGTCTGGTAAAACAAGGGTAGCAATAACCCTGGTTGAAGCTTTTTTTTGATTTGCGACCGCAGTGACAACAGTGAATTTCGCCCAGGTAGTCAATACTCAGCGTCTTGCCGATCATGCCATTGAGGGGGATCAACTGGTCGTCGAGGGGAAGCTGGTAATGAACGCAATCCTGATAATCCACCCGCATCTTGCTCAGATGGCCGCTATACCTTAGGGGCAAAACCACAGGTTATTTCCAGCTCAGCGGCTGCGGCTCGTCGATGCCGGTGACATCGTCGCCCCCATCGCTGCCACAGTGGCCGTGTTTCTTGCTGTGGATATAACCCACGCGCTCTTCCTGGGGTTTGTGTTTATGGTCGTAGGCGATAACCGCCTGCAGACAGGTTTCCCGCTGCTCTGGGCTGAGGCGTTCACCATTTGGCCATTTGCCCAGCTCTACGGCTCTTTTCAGATTTTCGTAGATATCCGGGGTCATTGTGGCAATTAACTGTTGATAATCCATAAACTCACCAATTATCTGAGTAGACAGGTTTGTATTGTAACCCTGAACCCATCAGGGCAGGGTGAGATTTCAGGTTGGCGATCGCCTGCTGTTCAAGGCGCCAAAAACAGCGCCAAGGAACATGCCAATCATCAAGCCGGAGGCGTGAGCCGCATTGGCGATGCTGCCGCGAAATAACAGATCGACGATGCCGGTCATGCAAATCAATAGCCACGCCAGCATGAAACCGATAATCCCTTTTGGCAAGGCGAGACCAGGAACGGGAGCAATCCAGTTGCGAATCCATATATAACCGAGAAGAGCGTAAAGCACACCGGACATACCGCCAAAAAGCGATGGCCCTCCCCAAAAATACTGGCTGAAATTGGAAAAAGCGCCGCTGACGATCACCAGGATCAAAAAATGGAAACTGCCGGTAACGGTTTCGATTCGGCGGCCAAACTCCCACAGCCACAGGCCGTTAAAGGCAATATGAAAAATGCCAAAGTGAATAAAGATCGGCGTAATCAATCGCCAGTACTCTCCCCCGGCAAGGGTCTCCTGAAGAGTTGAAAACTGAATTTCGGTGGTGCTGACAAGTTGAAAGTCCTGAAACGTGAGCCAGCGCAACAGACCAAAATACCATTCTGGCACCGTGGCGCCGAGAATACTCAGGAGCAGAAAGAGCATCACCACCGGCGTGCGCTGAAACTGTGTGGCAAGACCGGGGGAAGAGCGCGAACCCGCAACCTGCTGTTGCCCCATGGTCGCCGCCGCTGCGCGGACAACGGCAACCACCTCGCCAATTTCGGCATCGGCATCCACGTAGAGGACAGTCGCGCCCTCCTCCATCATGAAATCGTGACCAATGCCCTTGCGAGTCAAGGCGGTCGCAATGGGCGTTACATCCGTATCCGGCGAAAATTCCGCCAGCCTGACGAATTTCATAAGCGACTTACCTTTCGATATGACGGCCAGCGTCGAGACGACTGCCCCAGCCCAGCTTGCTGCGACAAATGCTGTAGAAATTGTGATCCACAGGATGTATCAGACGCAGGGTTTTCGACTCGCGCCAAATACGAATCACATCCCCAGGCTCGGTAATAAAATCTTCCTGGCCATCGCAGGTAACCTGGGGTTCGATATCCCGGCGCTCCCCGACGCGAATCTCCACCTCGCTGTCCCCCGCAATGGCAATGGGGCGGCTGGTAAGGGTGTGGGGATTCATGGGCACCAGCACCATAGCATCCAGTTTGGGGTGCAAAATGGGGCCGCCCGCAGACAGCGCGTAGGCCGTTGAACCTGTGGGGGTCGACACAATCAGACCGTCGGAGCGCTGACTATAGACAAACTGCCTGTCGATATAGAGTTCAAATTCGAGCATGCGCACGGATTTTCCCGGATGCAGAACAACATCATTAAGCGCCAGGCCATTACTGATTACCTGGCCATTGCGGGTAATGGAGACATCGAGCAAAAAGCGATCGGAGACAACATATTCGCCCTGAAGTACGCGCCTGACCCTCGCCTCCACCTCTTCCGGCAAAATATCGGTCAAAAACCCCAGGCGCCCCCGGTTTACCCCCAACAGGGGCACCTGATGATGCACCATATCCCTGGCGGCACTGAGCATGCTGCCATCGCCACCCACCACAATCACCAGATCCACACTCGACGCCATGGCATTGCCATCGGCAACCTTGAAACTATTGCCGGCGAGATACTCGGCGAGGCCGGACTCAACCACCACCTCAAGGTTTTCTCGAACCAGAAACTGGATCAATAGATTGATGGTATCGAGCACTTCAGGATGGTGGAGCTTGGTGAGCACGCCGATGCGGTTAAAGTTGACCATAGTGTTAACACAGCAAAATAGGTTATCCTCGAATTATACACAGGATACCCGTAATCATGGCTTTTTGCTGGCAACAGGCACAACACCACCTCACCAGAGAACTGGGTTGGTGTCTTTTCAGCCCCCCCATAATGACGTACTCCCTGCCCCCGGCAGCAACCGGAAGCCGCCAGACAAGCCCGGTTCACTGGCATATTCCCGAAGATGAGGAAGCCCGCCATCTTTTGGCGAGCGTCGACCAACAGCCAGCGATGCTGGAAAAATTTCTGAACGCACGGGAGGATCGCCGCCTCGGAGCGCGCTTTGAGGCGCTGTGGCAGTTCTTTCTCGACAAGCACAGTTTTTATCGCGTCCTGGCAACCAACCTGCAAATCAGTGCCGGCTCCCGCACCCTTGGATCCATTGATTTCCTTATCGAGGACAGCCACCTCAACCTGGTGATTCACCTCGAGGTTGCGGTCAAATTTTATCTCTACCTGCCCGCCTGGATACCCCAGCAAAGCACTCTCGAAAAATGGCTCGGCCCCAACCCCGACGACAGCCTGGCGCTGAAAACCCACCACTTTATTCATCACCAATTGCCCCTGAGCACCCACCCGGAAGCACTGGCCGCCATCAAGGCGCGGGGGCTGGCAACGCCGAATATCCGAGTAGCGATCATGAAAGGCTATCTTTTTTATCCCGAGGCCAGCGATGCGCCAACTCCCGCAATCATCAATCAGGAGCATCCAAGGGGACTGTGGCTCTACCCCGGACAACTGCCGGCACTGGCGGCAACCTTTCCCGGCGCCACCTGGAAAATTGTCGACAAGGAGCAATGGCTGGATCCAGAACCTGGCGCAACTACGCCATTGGCGGCCGTGGAAGGAGAAATCAGGGCGCTATTGGATATGCGCAAACAACCGCTGATGCTTCAGGGCAAGATGACGGCGAACAGCACGCCAACCCTGCCGGAGCGGATTTTTGTGATTCCCGACGGCTGGCCATACCGCACCAACTCGCAAGCTGCGGCCGTTGCAGCAACCTGATGGCGAGCATCTGGCGCCAGCAGCGCGACTGAGTCCGCGACAATCCGGAAAAAAGAGAAGGTGGGGAAAAGAGAAAGGGTGACTTGAGTTTGCAATTAAATGGCGACCTGGAAGGGACTTGAACCCTCGACCTCCGCCGTGACAGGGCGGCATTCTAACCAACTGAACTACCAGGCCGCAGTGCAAAAAACCATGCGGTAGGCTGCATTGGATGCAGCATTCGTACACTTTCTTTCAAAAAAAAACCTCTTGTCGCAAGAGGTTTCAGAGCCTGCCGCCAATTGCGCTGCAGTGCTCGCTGTTGTCGCTTTTTTTTGCAGTGCTGCCTTTAATGCTAACGGGCAGCGCCACGTAAAAATGGCGACCTGGAAGGGACTTGAACCCTCGACCTCCGCCGTGACAGGGCGGCATTCTAACCAACTGAACTACCAGGCCAAATGGTGGGTGGTACAGGGGTCGAACCTGTGACCTACGGCTTGTAAGGCCGTCGCTCTCCCAACTGAGCTAACCACCCCTCATGAAGAGACGCGCATTTTACTGAATCTCCCGAATCTGTCAATCGCTTTATAAAACTTTTTCTATACTTCACTCAACCTCAGCCTTAACATACAGCCTTAAATTACAGCCTTTTGATCGACAGCTATGGAAATATTCAAGGAATTCACCTTTGAGGCGGCTCACTATCTGCCCAACGTGCCTGCAGGCCACAAGTGCGGCAGACTTCACGGCCATTCGTTTGCCGTCACCCTCTATGTCTGCGGTTCACCGGGGGAAAGCAGCGGGTGGGTGATGGATTTCGCCGATATCAAAACCGCATTCAAACCCACCTACGACGCTCTTGATCATCGCTACCTCAACGACATCAAAGGTCTTGAAAACCCCACCAGCGAAAACCTCTGCCGCTGGATATGGAATGAGTTAAAACCGAGACTGCCCCAGCTGAGCAAAATCCAGGTGCGCGAAACCTGCACCAGCGGCTGTATCTACGAAGGCGACGATTAGTCCGCAACCCAATCAGCTGACCACCAAAATGGCGGCAGCGGTGGCGCGGTTTATTTGCAGCAACTGCCACTCGCCAATAGTTTCTAGCAACGACCCCGGCAGCAACATCAATCCGGCGGTGGGCACACTGACCAGCTGTTTGAACAGGTCGGCATTTGAGTCTGTGTGGAGCCAAAAAACTTTTGCCCCGTAACGGGAAAGCTCCGCGATCACCCGTTGCGGCACCGCACATTTCCCCAGTAAAAAAATGGTTTGCGTGATGCCCGCACGAACCAGCTCCTCAAGAAGCGCCAGACTGCGTTCACATTCAACACTGCCGTCGTACACCCACTTGATGATGCGCAACTGTTCGGCATCGGTGCGCAGGCGCACCGGGAAGCGACTTTTCAACGCCGGCAGAAACAAACTCTGCCCTCTGGAGAGCACCAGATGCAGAGAACTCAACGGTGCAGCGCTTTCCATGCGGTAGCGCACCTGGCGCTGCCTGGCGCTCTGCTCGATCATTCTGGTTATGGTCAGCAGGCAGTTGCGGTGAAAAACATCGATTCTGTCTGTGGCCAGCTCCCGCTCATTGCCGCAGGAAATCAATATCTCCGTGGCAAAAGGCAGCTGCGCCACCTGCAAAAGGCCATTGTCGACAACCAGCCCGTAGACGCCGGCCTTGAGCTTTTCGGCAATCAGTACCGCGACACAGAGGGAGTTTTGATTGATGCCGCCGGGATCAATGGCGATGCAAATTTCTTTTCCATTTTCGGGCGTTGGCTCCTGGGCGTGGACTTCATTCATGGTCGTCGACCTCCGGGCTCGCGCCATTGTCGTCCCCGCTGTTACGACCTTCAGTGCCCCCCGCTGCATCGCTGCTATTTTTCCCGTAGCGGCCATGAAGGCGAATCAATTCTTCGACACGGGCAACCACTTTGCCATTGATGCTTTGCGGTGGAAATTCACCCGCTGCATTTTTGTCGCCAACGGCGGTTTTCAGCAACAATTCCAAACCCTGATCAACGGTGCTGATGGCATAAACCTGAAATTGCCCGGCATTGACCGCTTCGAGAATGTCGTGCCTCAGCATCAGGTGAGCGACATTGGCGGCAGGAATAATCACGCCCTGGCGACCACTGAGACCACGGGCGCGGCAGACATCAAAAAAACCTTCAATTTTTTCATTGACACCGCCAATGGCCTGCACCTGTCCGTGCTGATTAACAGAGCCGGTGACCGCAAGACTTTGATCCACCGGGATATCTGTCAACGCCGAAATCAGCGCCGCAAGCTCGGCAACAGAGGCGCTGTCGCCATCAATACCGCCGTAGGACTGCTCAAAAGCCAGCGTGGCGGAAAGGGGAAACGGCCTGTCGCGGGCATAGCGGTTGGCAAGAAAAGAGGAAATGATCATCACTCCCTTGGAATGGATCTTGCCCCCGAGACGCGCCTCCCGCTCGATATCCAGAATCCCCGCCGAACCGAGCCGCGCGGTCGCGGTAATTCGCGACGGTTTGCCAAAACCGTATTGCCCCAGCTGATAGACGGCAAGACCGTTGACCTGAGCCACACTCTCGCCATCGGTGTCCACCAGTTGAATATCCCGCAAAATATATTCCTGGGATTTTTGCCGCAGCTGATCGACGCGGTAAATACCCGCAGCCACCGCATTGGTCACATCCTCCACCAGGACAAGCTCGCCATTGCGCTGCCTGGCAAAAAAATCGCTCTCGCAGAGAAGATCGGAAAGGTAGCCAACGTGCATGGAAATTTTTTCCCCGTCTTCAATGCGGCGGGAACACTGCTCAATCACCCTGGCCACGGCCTGCCAGTGAAAGGGCAGTAAATTGCGGCGAATCTGCAGGGTTTTTATCAGCCGCGCAAAGAGGCCCAGGCTTTCCGGAGAACGGGAAATTTCCTCCGCCATATCAGCGGCAACCTTGAAGAGCTGGCCGAATTCGGGGTCGTATTGCTCCAGCAAATAGTAAAGATAGCGGTCGCCCGTGAGAATCACCTTGAGCGCCAGGGGAATGGGCTCAGGCTCCAGCTGGGTGGTGCTGGCAAAACTGAACATTTGCTCCAGGGACTGGATGCGAACTTCCCTGGCTCTGAGAATACGCTTGAGGGTATCCCAGGCAAAAGGGCTGGACAGCACTTTGGCGGCATCGAGAATCAGATAACCGCCATTGGCGCGGTGAAAGGCTCCCGGCTTGATCAACGTGAAATTGGTCAACAGCGTGCCGTATTCGGCAACGTGCTCAACCCGACCAATCAGGTTGATAAACGAGGGATTGTCTTCATAAACCACCGGAGCGCTGGTCAACTCGCTGTTATCCACCAGGACATTGACCGCGTACTCGGTAAATTCCGCCGCTTTTGACGGAATTGCCCCCGATTTCCTCCCCTGGGCGCCCTCCTCCCCCGCCTGGCGAAAGGTATCGACATTTTCGCTGACGTGGGTACGAACCGCATTGAGATAGGCCAACACCTCGGGAAGCTCCCGGTACTTATCGCCAAGCTCATTGAAGAGTTGATCGATCACCAGGCGGCTAAAATCCCGATTGAGATTGCGCATGTTCTCCCGGCCTTCGCGAGCCCATAGGGGCAGCTGACGAACAATGGTTTTCAGCTCCGCCTTGAGCTCGTCGATAACCGCAAGGGTCTGCTGTTTCTCTTCTTCAGGCAGGGCTTCAAAGTCTGTGGGCGAAAGTATTTTGTCATCCTTGAGGGGCGCCAGGGTATAGCCACTGGGAGTTTGAATCAGGGCGACATTTTTCTCCCTGGCCTTGTCCCCCAGAGCTTGAAAGGCTTTCTGTTCCCGCTGACTGTACTGCTCGGCCATTTCCTGCAGCCTTGACTGATAATCTTCGCTTTGAAAGGCTGCGGGAATACTGACCAGCAAATCCTCGACGGCGCCAAGCATGTCGCTGCGCAACAACCGGCCCTTGCCCGCAGGCAGTGCGAGAATGATGGGTTTGTGGGGGCTGTCAAAGTTGTTGACATAACACCAGTCCACCGGCGGCGATATGGCTTCTGCGCCACCTTCAAACAGATCCTCCAGCAATTCGTGCTTGCCAACGCCGGTTGAACCCAACAGAAACAGGTTATAGCCTTCGTGCTTCATTTTGATACCGAACTGAAGCGCTTCGGCGGCGCGATCCTGGCCGAAATGATCCTCAAGGGGAGCGAGATCCTCGGTGGTTTCAAAGGCAAGATCTTCCTTTTTACAGCTGTGGTAGAGTTGTTCCACCGCTAATTTTTGCGTTCGCCCAGTCATTTCTTCAGCAGTCATAAATACTCCAGCCGCGTCTCAGTGGTGCTATCGATTTTATTTCGGGGGGGCAATTTTTCATTAACCTGCATCATCAATCATCGCAAAAGGGTTGCCGCACGGGGGCGCCTAAGCAAGAATCTGCGCCAGAGCCTGGGGCAGATTTGAATAGGAAAACTGAAACCCGGCTTCCTGCAAGCGTGCAGGGATCACCTTTTGCCCAGACAATAAAAGTTCATCGGCCATTTCACCCAGCATTAACCGCATCGCAAATGCCGGCATCGGCAGCAGACAGGGACGCGACAGGGTGGCGGCGAGAATTTTGGCAAACTCCCGGTTTGTCACTGGCGTCGGGGCGGTGGCGTTAAAGGCACCGGCCAGATGATCCCCGCTGAGGCAAAAAGCAATGGCGGCAACCATATCGTCGCGATGTATCCACGACATCCACTGCCTGCCACTGCCCATGGTGCCGCCAAGCCCCAGTTTAAAGGCGGGCAACATGGCGGCAAGGGCGCCGCCCTCACCCAGCACGATGCCCGTGCGCAACCGGCAGACCCTGACGCCCAGGGATTCAAATTGGCAGGCCGCCTTTTCCCATGCGCGACAAAGGTCACTGGCAAAACAAGGGGTAATGGCGCCATTTTCGTCGAGCACCTCATCGCCGTGGGCACCGTAGTAGCCGATGGCAGAACCATTGATCAACACTGTGGGTGGCGACCGCCCGGCGCCGGAAAAGTATTCGAACAGGCGCTCCGTCATACCCACCCTGCTGGCATAAAAAAGCTCCTTGCGGGCAGCGCTCCACCGCCTGGTTGCCAGCGGCTCACCGGCGAGATTGACCACCGCGCTCACTGCGGGCAGGCCGTCCAATTCCTGGAGGTCGGCGATCAACCCCAGCGTCGGTGCCGGTGCCAGTAGTTTCCTGCCGCGCGCCAGATTTCTGGTGAGCACAGTCACCCGGCATTCCATGGCCAAAAGCTGGGCACACAGGGGCTGACCGATAAAACCCGTGCCGCCGGTCACTAAAATATGATCACTACTGGTCAGGCTCATGACTAAAACTCCGGCAATTCAAAACTGGAAAAATAATGCTCAAGCTCTTCTCTGCTTTGGATGGCGCAGGCTTTTTCAACCACGGCACGGCTGAGGTGAGGGGCAAACTGCTGAATAAATTCATACATAAAACTACGCAAATAGGTGCCGCGACGAAAGCCGAGACTGGTAACACTGGACTTGAACAAATGCCCGGCTGGAAGGGCAACCAGATCGCTGTCCTCTTCCGAATCATAGGCCATATGGGCGACGATGCCGATGCCCAGCCCGAGGCGCACATAGGTTTTGATCACATCGGCATCGGTGGCTGTAAAGACAACTTTCGGGGTCAGGCCACGATCATTAAAGGCCTCATCGAGCCGCGACCTGCCGGTGAACCCAAACACGTAGGTCACTATGGGATGCTCCGCCACCTGCTCGATGGTGAGCCCTTTTAACTGGGTGAGGGGATGGTCTCTGGGTACCAGAATGCAGCGATTCCAGCGGTAACAGGGCATCATCAGAAGATCGGAAAATAAATCCAGCGCCTCCGTAGCAATGGCAAAATCCACGGTGCCTTCCGCCGCCATCTCCGAGATCTGTACGGGGGTGCCCTGGTGCATATGCAGGGAAACATGGGGATATTTTTCAATAAATGACTTGATCACAGATGGCAGTGCGTAGCGAGCCTGGGTATGGGTAGTGGCGATGGTGAGGCTGCCGTGATTGGGCGCGCTGTACTCCTGGGACAGTTGCTTGATGCTTTCAACCTTGCGGAGGATTTCCCCGGCAATTTTGAGAATATCCTCGCCCGCAGGGGTAATGCGGGTCAGGTGCTTGCCGCTGCGGGAAAATATCTCCACCCCCAGCTCGTCCTCAAGAAGGCGAATTTGCTTGCTGATGCCAGGTTGTGAGGTGTAAAGACTCTGGGCAGTTGCCGAGACATTAAGATCGTGGTGGGCAACTTCCCAGACATAACGCAACTGTTGCAACTTCATTTATCTATCTCCGCGGAAACCCCGCACATAAAAGTAATTGCTATAAAAACACATAAAATTATTCCTTAGAAGCATAGATCAACAGAGCCAGAGTGCAATTTCAAAATATCGTCACCCTGGGGCTGAAACCCTTCCCTGCTTGCCTGAATAAAAAAGGTCACCACATAAAAAACAGGGCGCTGTCACCGGCAACATCGGCGCAAAACTCGGCGCCCCACGCCCTGGTCACGGCATCAAACAGTGCCCATCTCACCGAGCGGGTCTCGATTCGGGTTATGTCAGATATTGAGCATAGTGGTCACGAAATTTGCCCAGTTTGGGATTGATGACCAGTTGGCAATAGCGATTGCTGCCATTAAGTTCGTAGTAATTCTGATGATAAAACTCCGCCTCATAGAAGGTGGTCAAAGGTACGACCTGGGTAACAATCGGGTTTGGCCAGATTTTCTCTCTGTCGAGTTTGGCAATGGTCGCCTCGGCGATGGTTTTCTGGGTATCGCTGCCGTAGAAAATAATGGAGCGATATTGGCTGCCAACATCGGCGCCCTGACGATTAAGGGTGGTGGGATCATGGAGCGCAAAAAACAGCTCGAGGACAGTGGCAAAACTGATTTCGTCGCGATTAAAAGCCAGCTGAACCACCTCGGCATGCCCTGTCTCGCCAGAGCACACCTGTTCGTAGGTGGGGTTTGTGAGATTGCCTCCGGCGTAACCGCTGGTTACCGAAAGAATGCCTTTGACTTTGCGAAACGCGCTATCCAGGCACCAGAAACAACCGCCCCCCAGGGTACAGACTTCATTAGTCATGGCGTTCTCCTTTGTGGCACAGGCTGAAATAGCGCTGCGCCCACGCAGTTATTCAGTTTAAATTCTGTTGGCGAGTTTCCCGTTGCTATCAGAATTTGTTGATCCTGTTGGCGCGAAATCCCTTTACCAGCGCCCTCAACTCAGCAAGATTACCGCCACCTCGACTATAGCGCAGGGTGACATAGCTTTGGGTTATTTTTTCAATATCCTGCTTTTTTGTCGGCAGTATTTGTCCGCAGCGCTGCGCATAGCGCCAGGGCGGTTCGCCCTTCTTGCGCGGGCAGCCTGCCTTGCCAAGGCGTCGACAGAACAGCTGGTAATAGCGGTCTGCAGGGTGCGTTTTTTCCAGTTTCGAAGAATAAAACGAAGCTCTTATGACCGGCAGTAGAGACAGTATCGAAGCCAATAATAAAAACCCGCCTATACGCCAGCTCTCGAGGCCACCCAGCCATTTCGCCAACAGCGCCGGCTGAATATTTTGATAGCCGAGAACCCATTTCGCCCAGCGGTACTCAAGAGACTCTAGACCCAGTCGCAGACTGTTGAGCCAGGCCACGGATCGAAACCGGGCAAGATCGAAAGGGGCGTCGCCAAAAATTTCCTCCCCGGACATCAAATCCAACAGGCTGCTGGCAATGCGTTCAGGCGCCACTGCGGCGGTTGGGTCTACCTGCACCCAGCCGCGACCATCGAGCCAGACCTCTGCCCAGGCGTGGGCATCGTACTGCCTGACGCTGAGATAGCCGCCATCGGGATGAATTTCCCCGCCCTGGTAACCGGCAACAATGCGGGCGGGAATACCGGCGGCGCGCATAAAAAAGACAAAACTGGCGGCAAAATGCTCACAAAAGCCCTGCTTGCTGCGGAACAGAAAATCATCGATGGCGTGCTGTCCCAAGGAGTTTGGCGACAGCGTGTAGTAAAAATCGCGGCGATAATAAGCCAACACCCTGGCAATCAATGCCTCGGGAGACGGACTTTCCGCCGCCCACTGCCTGGCCAGGGCAAGGGTTTGTGGATTGCTGTTTCCGGGCAACTGAAGCTCCACCCTTTTGCGGACAGCAGCCAACCCCTCAGCGTCCAGCAGGCTGGCAGGCCGGGATGTCACCTGATATTCCAACCTTCGCGTCACCGCTTCGGGAGAGACCAATGTCAAATCCCGCAACAGTCCGGTATTGGCACTGTGAATCTGAGGCAACCACAGACTGTAGAGCCAGTTGCCGCCGTGTTTTTCCAGGGTAACCCTGTAGGCGACAGGGTTACCCTGGAGTAATACCGCCTGTTCATGCCACACGGAATTCTGCCCCTGCCATTGCACCAGGCCACCGCTGTGTCCCCAGTCGGCCTGTGTCCAGCGGCGGCCATCAAAACGGGATAGCGTCAGCCCGCGCCAGTAGAGTTTTTCCCTGGAGGGCACCTCCCCCTCAAAGTCAACGCGAAATGCAATCTGCGAGGAGCGGCCAAGGCGGGTTATATCCCCCAACTCCAGGCTGTCACTCATACCAGTCATCGCCAAACCTGGAGATGGAACACTCCACAGGGGACCAAGCCTCGGCATCACCAGGAAAAACACCACCATCAGCGGCAGAGCCTGGCCAAGAATGCGCAGGGACTGCAGCAGTGGTCGATAATGGCGGCGATCCAGGGATGTCTGGTGAAGAGCGGCGAGGCTGGCAGTAACAAAAGTGACCGCTGTCGCCACATAGAGAGCCGCTGCCAGGCTCTGGTCAAACAGCGCCAGGGTGACGGCAACAAAGTAGCCTAAAAAAACCACCACCAGCGCATCCCTGCGCTGGTGCATTTCCAGCAGCTTCAGGGAAAACGCACACACCAGCATCGCAACCATGGGTTCAAGGCCATAAAGACGCTTGAAGCTTATCAGGAGACCCGCAATACAGGCGAAAATCAATGCCACCTTGAGCCAGCGCTGTGGTGCGCCCCAGCGCCCTCGGTAAATACCCATTCGCCAGGCCAGGGCGACCAGGGCTATCGCGGGCACCCACAGGGGAAGATGACGGCTCAGGGGCAAAACGGTGACAGAAAACGCCACCAGCAGCCACAACGTGCCGTTGCGGGGAATTTGCCAGGGGGGCAACACTAGCTGTGCTCCCATTCAAACAGCGCCAGACTGCGCAACAACTGTTGCCGGTGTTTTTCTCCCTGCCCCAGGGCAGATTGCTCTCCCGGCAGTTTGAGGCCGTAGGGACGACCACTGGTTGCCGCCTGCAAGACATCGGCACAAAGCCGCGACAAGCGCGCCTCGCGATCAAGACCGGGATAGTCGCTCCAGTCAAGCCATTGGGGGTCGGCAACAGGATCGACAAAATGCTTGCTGTATAGCCCCTGACCTCGCGCCAGCTGTTTCCAGGCGATACGGTTGTAAGGTTCTCCAGCTCTGTAGGGGCTGAGGTCATTGAAATCCTCCGCCCCCTGAATTTCATCACTGGCAAAATCTGTGCTGTCGCCAACACCGGAATGCTGCCTGCTTGCGGCAATGGGTTGCGGATAAACAACGCCCCAACCGTCCAGCAGAACGTGGCTCCAGACCCTTATCAGGCCGAGGGGATAGACAGTTTCCACCGTCAAGCGCCCTGCATAAATTTTGCCGCGACGCCTGGCATCCAGATAGAGGCTGACCACCGCGCGGCGCTGGTCACTACCGCCATCGCCCGTATTGGAAAGGATTGGCTGGGGTGACCCATCGCCAAACTTTAACCAGATGCCATCCCGGTAGCGTTGATCCTGCTGGGACACCTCCACATCGACGCGGATTTTATCCCCGGGAAATCCGGCTTCAATCTGAACGATCCGCAGGCTGACGCCAGCCAAGTTGGCGTAACTGTGAAAAATCGTGACCACAAACACGGCGCCCAGCAGCGCAGCGAAGACAAAGACCACATTATTTTCGTAGTTGGTGGCCAACAGCCACATCAACGCCAAAACGCCGATAAAACCAAGGCCCGTACGGGAGGGGAAGGTAAAAACCGAGCGCTGGTTGAGGGTGATTTGGGAAACCCTGGGGAGGCGGCGCTGCAGCCAGAAATCAAAATATCGCCGCCAGTATTTTGTTAAAAAGGCTGACATGCGGGCGCCTCCAGCTCAGAGGGTGTCCACCTCGTTGAGCGCCTGCTCCACGAGCAGGTCGCTTTTCGCCGCGCCCCGGCGGCCATCCCCCTGAATCTGCAGCCGGTGGCGGGCAACGGCGGGGAAAACCGTCTGAATATCTTCGGGAATCACATAATCCCTGCCCTCCAGCATCGCCCAGGCGCGGGCGCAGGCCAACAGCGACAGTGACGCCCTGGGGGACAAACCACAATCGACGCCACCGGCGTTGCGGGTAAACTGCACCAGGCGAACCAGATAGTCGGCCAGGGGCTCGGAGAGGTGAACTCGAGCAGCCCGATTTTGCAGTTCCACCAGTTCCTCAGGACTCAGACAGGGCTTGAGGCTGTCCATTTGTCCCCGATTGTCGGGGCGCATAAGAATGTTTTTCTCGGCGCTAACATCGGGATAACCCAGGGAAAGAGAGAGCGCAAACCTGTCCTGCTGAGACTCCGGCAATGGATAGGTTCCCCCCTGGGAGACCGGATTCTGAGTGGCGACAACAAAGAAAGGCTGGGGTAACTGGCGGGTTTTACCGTCAATGGTCACCTGCCCTTCGCCCATGGCTTCAAGGAGGGCGCTCTGGGTCTTGGGAGTGGTGCGATTGATTTCATCGGCGAGCAGCAGCTGTGTAAAAATGGGTCCCGGGTGAAAGCGAAATTTCTCCGTTTCCTTATGGTAAACAGAGATGCCGAGAATATCGCCGGGCAGCAGGTCGCTGGTAAATTGAATGCGCTTAAAGGACAACCCCAGGCTCGCAGCGAGGCCATGCGCCAGGGTCGTTTTACCCATTCCCGGCAGATCCTCGATCAGCAAATGCCCTCGAGCGAGCAAACAGCACAGCGCCATTCTGATCTGATGGCGCTTGCCCAGGAGTACTGAGCCGACCTGGCTGACAACAGCTTCAAGTTTGTCATGCTGGAGGCGGCTCAGGCTGACATTCATAGCAGCGACAAGCCCCTGTCGAGATCCTTTTTAATGTCCTCTAAATCCTCAAGCCCCACTGCCACTCGAATCAGATTTTCGGTGATGCCCGCACGCTGGCGCTCCTCATTTGAGAGACGGCCATGGGTGGTGGTGGCCGGATGGACAATGGTGCTTTTAACATCCCCCAGATTGGCCGTCAGTGACAGTATCCTTGTACTGTCGATCACTTTCCAGGCCTCTGCCCTGCCCCCCTTGACGCTAAACGACAGCACACCCCCAAAAGCCCGCTGCTGTTTACGAGCCTGCTGATGCCCAGGGTGGGAGGCCAGGCCGGCGTAAAACACTTTCTCCACTGCCGAGTGGGCTTCCAGCCACTCCGCCAGCGCCATGGCGTTGGCGGAGTGAGCATCCATACGCAACCTCAGGGTTTCCAGCCCCTTGAGAAAAACCCAGGCATTGAAAGGACTCATTGTCGGCCCGGCTGTACGCAAAAAGGTCAGTACCTGATCCGTGAGTTCCTTGGCGCCAAGCACCACGCCCCCCAGGCAGCGCCCCTGGCCGTCCAGGTACTTGGTGGCGGAATGAATCACCAGGTCGGCCCCCAGTTTCAACGGCAACTGCAGCGCCGGGGTACAAAAGCAGTTGTCGACAACCAGAAGAACATTGTGAGCCTTGGCGATAGCCGCCAGAGCTTCAATATTGGCCACTTCACAGAGGGGGTTGGACGGGGTTTCCAAAAAGAAAAGTTTGGTATTACTGTTGACAGCATTTTGCCAGGCAGACAGGTCGGCAAGGGCAACAAAGGTAGTTTCAACGCCAAACTTTGACAAATGTTTGCTGAAAAGATTGGTCGTAGTGCCAAAAACATCTCTGGAACAGACAATGTGATCGCCAGCCTTCAGCAGTGCCATACAGGTGCTCAGAATAGCTGCCATACCGGAAGCCGTAGCAACGGCGGCTTCCGCGCCTTCCAAAGCCGCTATGCGCTCCTCAAACATACGCACAGTGGGGTTGGTGTAGCGGGAATAGACATTTCCCGGCTGCTCGCCGGCAAAGCGCGCAGCCGCTTCTGCAGCGCTGGCAAACACATAGCTGGATGTGGGAAAAATGGCCTCGGCGTGTTCGCCCTCAGCGGTTCGGTGTTGACCGGCGCGAATGGCAAGGGTGTCGATGGCGGCACCAAACAGGGGGTTTTCGGGATCGTCGATACTCATATCGAACTGCCCTCGCCGCCGTTGTGAAGACCCACCACCTCAAGGCGCAACTGGGAGTCGCTGGCGGTTTTTGCCGAGTCACTTCTGGCACTGGCGAGCTGATTGAGATAATGCTGATCCACATCCCCGGTAATATATTCCCCGGTAAATACCGAACAGTCGAATTGCACAACATCGGGATTGCCCTCTCTGGCGCTTTCGATAAGATCGTCCAGATCCTGGTACACTAGCCAGTCGGCGCCGATATTGGCGGCCACTTCCTCAACGCTGTGGCCGTGGGCAACCAGCTCTTTTGCCGACGGCATATCAATGCCATAGACATTGGGAAACCGCACCGGCGGTGCCGCCGATGCCATGTAAACCTTGCTGGCACCCGCCTCCCGAGCCATTTGAATAATTTCCTTGGATGTTGTGCCGCGAACGATGGAATCATCCACCAGCAAAACATTTTTTCCCTGAAACTCGAGGCGCACGGGATTCAATTTCTGGCGCACGGATTTTTTCCGCTGTTTCTGACCGGGCATAATAAAAGTCCGGCCGATATAACGGTTTTTCATAAAGCCTTCGCGAAACTTGACTCCCAGCACTTCCGCCATGGCCTGGGCGGAAACCCGGCTGGTGTCGGGCACAGGAATCACCACATCGATATCGTGATCGGGGCGTTCGGCCAGGACTTTTTCCGCCAGTTTTTCACCCATCCGCAGCCGACACTTGTACACGGAAATATCGTCGATGATGGAATCGGGTCTGGCAAAATAGACATGTTCAAAAATACAGGGCACAAGGCGAGGATTGTCTGCGCACTGGGCACTGAAGAAATTGCCTTCCATATCGATATAAATCGCCTCACCCGGAGCCACATCCCGCTCGACGTTAAAACCCAGAACGTCAAGGGCGACGGTTTCCGAGGCAACCATGTACTCTTTGCCGTTTTCTGTTTCCCGGCTGCCAAAAACCAAGGGCCTTATTCCCAGAGGATCGCGAAAAGCAAAAACACCGTAGCTGGCGATCATGCCAACCACTGCATAGGCACCGCGACATCTTTTGTGAAGGCGGGCAATGGCGGCAAAAATATCCGCTGGCTCCGCCTTCACTTTGCCCTGAAGGTGAAG
This sequence comes from Porticoccaceae bacterium, assembly GCA_023228865.1. The sequence continues at coordinate 41,685 of JALOAH010000006.1, forward strand.
TTCATGGGCAAAAATATTGAGCAACACCTCAGAGTCAGAGTCCGTATTGACATGGCGAAGATCGGATAAAAACAAGTGGGATTTGAGGGCGTCCGCATTGGTTAGATTGCCGTTATGGGCAATACAGATTCCGTAGGGGGAGTTGACATAAAAAGGCTGCGCCAGGGCAGGCCCTGAACTTCCCGCCGTCGGGTAGCGGACATGACCTATGCCCATATTACCCTTAAGTCTTCCCATGTGGCGGGTGTGAAATACATCCCGAACCAGCCCGACATCCTTGCGCTGATGAATTCGCCCGTGCTCGCAGGTCATGATACCTGCGGCATCCTGACCACGGTGCTGAAGCATGGTCAACGCATCGTAAAGATGCAGGTTAATATCAGATTTTCCAACGATGCCTACGACACCACACATACACACTCACCTTTAGATAGACTCTCGCCTTTAAAACAACGACTTGAAAAACGCCAACAAATTGGAACCCGTATCCATCACCCAGTCTTCACAGGCGAGAAAATAGGGGATGAGGAGAGAATTTTGCCACCAGGAGTCCTGGGACACGGGAAGAACCCCCGGAAGAATAATGAGTACCACCATAACCACAATAAATCCCCTCAAGGCGCCAAAGACCGACCCCAGCAAACGGTCTGTACCCGAAAGCCCGGTGGTCTCGACCAGCTGGCCGAGGAGGAAGCTGAGCAGCGAACCCGCCATTAAAATACCAAAAAACAGAACCACCCAGGCCACCAGTGCGCGAAGTGACGGCGTATCCACCAGACTGGCAAAATATCCGGCCATTTCCTGGTGGAAAACAGTGGCGCCGACAAAGGCTGCCGCCCAGATTAGTAGCGACAGCGCCTCGCGGATAAAGCCGCGCACAATACTGATGAGAATGGAAAAACCCAAAATGGCAACAATAGCCCAGTCAGCCCAGTTCAACAGATTTTCCCTCTAGCGCCAAAGAGGCGGAATTCTAGCAAAGACTGTGCCTCAGGTCAGGGTTCAAATGGCAAAACCAGGGATTTAACCCCCAGGGACGCATCGATGCGCGCTTTTTCTTTATCGGCATTTTGGCGCAGCACATGGGGGCCGACGTAAACCCGATACACCTTCACCGCTCCGGCCATTGCCGGGCGCACGAAGGCCTTGAAACCTGCACCCTGAAGGCGAGCGGATAATTTCTCGGCGGTTTCGCTTTCGCGATAACTTGCCACCTGAATAACCCAGGCTTCGGGAAGACCGCTGCCGGCAAGTTTAGGGGTTTCTGCGGGGGGTTGTTTTGTCGGCGCCACCTCTTTGACAGCTGTAGATGTCGGTTTAACATCCTGGCGAGGCGCCGCAGGAACTTGCTGCTGACTGTCAGAATCGCCGCCTGTGTCTTCAACGAGGGTAAAGACTTCATCCTGAGGAATGACTTCTGCCTGCTCCTCCGGGACTACAGGCGCGGGGATAGACTCCTCTTTAATATCCGGGGCGGGAGGAATTTGCGTGGTTTCATCAACGGGCCGGGATGGATTAAAGTTAAAAACAGCTGGCACAAAAATCGCCGCCAGGGCTACCAGCACCAGTACGCCAACAAGTCGCTGCCTGAACCGTTCAGAGCTCATCCTGCCTCCCTATATGGTTGCCGATGGCGGCCAGGGTAAAGAATGACCCGCACACCATAATAATATCGTCGTTTTCAGCCATATCGACTGCCTGATCAAAAGCATCTTCAAGGGTTTGCGCGCAGCCATAGCTACAACCCAGGGTGTCCAGAATCCTAGCCAGCTCCACGGCGGGCAAGGCTCTGACATTCCCTGCCAAATCCCCCAGGCACCAGTGACTGACCGCCCCGCGCAGGGCGCGGGCAAAGCCGACAGCATCCTTGTCTGCCATGATCGCGACCACCGCAATCACCCGCCGCTTTTCTGCAACGAGCTTTTTCGCCAGAAAGGCAGCGGCAGCGGGATTGTGCGCCACATCCAGTATCAGCAACCGGTTGGCAAGCTGCATCCGCTGATACCTGCCAGCAAGATGCAGCTGGCTCAAGGTGTTTGCCAATGCTATAGAGTCAACATCATAACCGAGAATCAGCATCCCCTGAATTGCCGCCAGCACACTGGGCAGTGGCAGCGCCGGAATCGGCAAATCGCAAAACTGCTTAGTTGCGCCAGAGGGCAAAGTAAAGCGGGCATGAAGGAGGTCGCCAACACAGTCACCCTGAAAATGCTCATTGATATAAAAAGGCCTGGCGCGGAGGGTATCGAGATTTTCACGGAGCGACAACGGCGGCTCGCTGTCGCAGCAAACCAGGGGTCGCCCTGCGCGCGCAATACCGGCCTTTTCAATGGCGATCAGCTCCCGGCTATCGCCGAGCCAGGCGGCATGATCTATGGCGATGGGGGTGATCACCGCCAAATCCCCATCAATAATATTGACGGCGTCGTAGCGACCCCCCAGTCCCACTTCGAGCACGGCGAGATCCAGGGCGGAATTTGCCATAATCAACAGCGCCGCGAGGGTACCCACCTCGAAATACGTCAGAGAAACATTCCCCTGTACCGCCTCTATTTGGGCAAAGGCAGCGCAGAGCTGCCCATCGTCCACTTCGCGCCCCTGAATACGAATGCGCTCGTTGTAGCGCACCAAATGGGGGGAGCTGTAGGTGGCAACGCGAAGCCCCTGGCTGAGGGCAAGTTGCTCAAAGGTGCGCACACAGGAACCCTTGCCGTTGGTGCCGGCCACGGTGACAACCTTTGCAGCAACAGCGCCAATGGCAAGGCGAGCGGCCACCTGACCAACGCGCTCGAGACCAAGATCAATCTCGACGGGATGACGGCTCTGGAGAAGTTTGAGCCAGTCATCAAGGCTGCGATCCGGCATTGACAGCGATTCTGTTAGGATCGAGAAACTGGCAGGGTTAAGCGTCTGCAAGTTCTTTGACGGTGGGAATCCCGGTCATTTTGCTCAACAGCCTGGCGATAGTGTCGCGCATGTCGAGCCGGGACACAATCATATCGATAGCGCCGTGCTCAAGAAGAAATTCGCTGCGCTGAAAACCCGCGGGCAACTTCTGGCGAATGGTTTGCTCAATAATATTGGGACCAGCAAAACCTGCACGGGCATTGGGTTCGGCAATATTGATGTCGCCCAAAAGGGCGAGGCTGGCGGAAACGCCGCCGTAAACCGGGTCTGTCATCACTGAAATATAGGGAATTCCCTCACCCTTAAGGCGCTCGACGATGGCACTGGTTTTCGCCATTTGCATCAAGGAAATCAACGCTTCCTGCATGCGGGCGCCACCTGTGGCGGAAAAACAGATAAAAGGCAGGCGCTCCTCGAGGCAGATACGGGCAGTGCGCGTGAACTTTTCACCCACGGCGTAGCCCATGGAACCGCCGTGAAAATTAAATTCAAAAGCCGCCGCCCCCACAGGAATACCCTGCAGGGTGCCGCGCATGGCGATCAGGGCGTCCTTTTCTCCGGTCAATTTTTGCGCTTCGGTGAGGCGATCCTTGTATTTTTTGGTGTCCTTAAATTTAAGGCGATCCACTGGAACCACGTCGGTGGCGAGCTCCTCCCGCCCCTGGGGATCGAGAAACAGTTCAAGGCGGCGGCGGGCGCCAATGCGAATATGGTGGTCGCACTTGGGACAAACATCAGAATTTTTTTCCAGCTCGGGTCTGTATAGCGGGGTATTGCAGCGTGGACATTTGCGCCAGAGACCCTCGGGGACACTGCTGGTTCTATCTTTTTTGGGGGTAACAGGCCCTTTTTTTATGCGTTGCAGCCAACTCATAGAATATTCCGCTGTAAATTTTCGTGGATTTTAACATTAATTTCCCGAAGATTGCCGCCCCGCCGCCCTCACCTCGGCAACAAAGCGGGAAATTTTAGCGCTGTCCTTAACACCGGGAGACGCCTCCACACCACCGCTGGCATCAACCGCGTAGGGGGTTGTCAAGGCAATAGCCTCGGCAACGTTTTCCGGCGTTAAACCACCGGCAAGAATAACAGGAAAACCGTCAATGCCTTTGATTTTGTCCCACTCAAAGGTTTTGCCGGTGCCGCCATAGCGATCTTCGCTCCAGGCATCAAACAAAATACCGGCGGCGCTGCGAAAGGGTGCCGCGGCGTCAAGAACAGAGGTATCCCCGCGGACGCGAATTGCTTTCATATAGGGGCGGCCAAACTGCTCGCAAAAAGCTGGGGATTCATCGCCGTGAAACTGCAGGACATGGGGTCTAACCCGGGTGAGTACAGTTTCCACTAGGGCTGGTTCGGGATTGACAAAAAGCGCAACTGTGGTGACAAAGGGGCCTGCGGCGGCGGCTATTGCCACGGCGGTGTCAATAGCGACATTTCTCGGGCTCGGCGGATAAAACACCAGACCAATGGCGTCGGCGCCGCCGTTGACGGCCAACAGGGCGTCGGCGACCGAGGTGATACCGCAGATTTTGATTCTTGCCTGGGGCACAGATTGCATCTCTTTGATTGGCGATGGCCGGATTCTAGCAGATGACCAGCCCCACAGGCAGCTTCACGATTTAACCCGGCTGCGCGATAAAATGAGGCCCCGGGTCGAGCGCGGGTATCTGATGGCAGGATGGGTAGGCTACAGAAACCAAAAAAAGGCCATCTGGCGCTGCCGTAATTTCTCCCCGGTTTCTGTCCCGCAACAACAGTAATTCCCGAGGCCAGTTTTCCGGTCTATCACCGCGACCGACAGCCAGCAACACACCGGCAATATTGCGCACCATGTGGTGCAAGAACGCATTGGCTGTAATCTCGATCACCACCAGGGTTCCCTGCCTGTAAACACTGATGTTTTCAACACAGCGAAACGGGCTTCTCGACTGGCAAGCGGCGGCACGAAACGAGGAAAAATCATTTTCCCCCAACAACCCCTGGGCGGCGTTGTGCATCAGACCTTCATCAAGGGGCTCTTTGCACCAGGTCATCAGGCCGCGAAAAATGGCCGGGGGAACGGGCTCGTTGCAAATGATATAGCGATAAGTGCGCGACAACGCCGAAAATCTGGCATGAAACCGCCCATCTACCTGGGCAAGCCAGTGAAGCCTGACATTTTCCGGCAAGCGGGTATTGGCGCCCCGTATCCAGTTGTGGGGCTGCCGCTTGGCGGTTGTATCGAAATGAATAATTTGATTGGTTGCGTGCACGCCAGTGTCTGTGCGCCCGGCACAGGCGATGGTAACGGCCTCATTGGCGACAAAAGACAGGGCGGCCTCCACAACCCCCTGAACACTGGGGCTGTGGCTCTGGCGTTGCCAGCCGCAAAAGTTGCGGCCGCTGTATTCAACGGCCGCAGCCATGCGGAATACGCCCTCAGGGAGTTCCTCACCCTCTGGCAACAGGCTGTTGGGCAAATAAACCCAGGACTGAGTAGTCAAAACGCCGCTACAAATCCACTAACCGGTAATGGCTCAGGCTATTTTTTCAAGTAATTCTCTGGCCTTTGCTTTTTGTTCGTCATTGCCGCCTTCGGCGACTTCCATGAGAATTTCTTTGGCGCCGGCATTATCGCCCATTTCCAGGTAGGCCTGAGCCAATTCAAGCTGAGTATCACCTTCGTCAATATCGCCGAGAAAATCAAAATCCTCATCCAAATTAAGATGATCCGCCGCCCCAGTGTCAGTGGCTGGAGAAGATGATTCGAGCTCATCGGCGCCAAAGTCATCGAGATCAAACTCGGACAGATCCAATTCGACATCATCGGCTGTGGTGTGGGCGGTCTGGGAATAGCCGCTGTCCTGCTTTGGCGCCTCTTCAACGGGAGAATCTGCAAACAGATCATCCCCGGCCTTGAGATCAATTTCATCGATGGAGGAAGCCTGGGGCTGTTCCTGTGGCGGCACAGGCGCCGACCGAACCGGTGCCGGCGGTGGTGTAAACCGGGCAGCAGGTTTCTGAAATGTCTCCGCGTAGTCTTCCTGTTCGTTTTGATTTTTGCCTTTGCGCAGAACAAAGAAAACCATTGCACCAATGACAACAACAAGAAGCCCAAGAATATAAGTCAAATAGCCGCTCACTTTTTCAAACCATCCTTTATCATCTGTTTTAAGTCCCGATTTTTCTGTTGAAGTGGCAGGCTTGGGAGTACCCTCTTCACTTTTTGTTTGTTTGTCAGACACTGGCACCGGATTTACCGGACTCTGGCTGTCAAGGGAAACCGTTGGGGCAGAATCGCTGCTGGCCGGGGTTTGAGAAGTGTTTACGCCTGGCTTGTCCGGGGCGCTGCGCGCCCCCACATTGGCGCTGGGAAACAGCGCCAGGGACTGGGAGGGTTCAGGCTCCTGCGACTGCTCCAGGTCAACGTCCGGGCTTTCAGTGGTGTCAGGGACTGCGGCACTGTTTTCCCCACTTGCCTGGGGCTGGGCTGCAGCCAGCTGCACAGCGCGAAGATCGTCGTCCTCGAGTTCGAGAAGCCGCTGCATGGTGGCAAATTGCTCTTCCATGCTCGAGAGGCGCTGCTTGAGCTCGGCGTTCTCCCTCTCGGCGCGATCGAGCTCTTCCTGAATGGCGTCGATTTCCCCGCGCAGCGCTGAAGCGCCTGAACCACTGGCGCCCAGAGCTGAACCCTGCCCCGGGGTTTCGCTGCCTGCGGATAGACTCAGACGGCCGTCACTGTCGGTCACCGCAGAGGTTGGCGCCGGGCGAGAACTGCCGCTCAACTGCGCCCCGGAGGAAACGGGTTGGGAGGGCTGCTCAAAAGACCCGCCCGCAGATACCGCGGTGCCAGCGCCAGCTGCCGGGAAACGGAGCACAGCGCCTTTTTTCAACAAGTTGATATCGCCATTGATAAAGGCATCGGGATTGAGTTGCTGAATCCCCGCCATGCGCTGGTGAACGGAATCTGAAGACTGCAGGCTCGAGGCAATCCGCCACAGGGTATCGCCCTCCTTGACCACATATTGCTCATCTCCGGCAACAAGGGTTGAGGATGAACCGTAATTTGAGCTGGCTGCGCCTTGTGTGTGGCGCGAACCTGATTGGCGAGCGCTCGCTGAGGCTACCGGCGCACTAGCCTTTTTTTTTGTGAACGTCCCCCCGGCATAAACCGGCAGATCCAGCAGCAGGGTGTACTCCCTGAGCAGACGCCCCGCTGGCCACTGCACGTCAACCAAAAAATCCAGGTAGGGTTCGCGTATGGGCTTTTGGCTGAACACCCTGAGTACCGGGCCTCCAGGCGCAGCAAAATCGAGATTAAAAAGAAGGCCGGAAAGAATTAATTCCCGCTCCACCCCGGCATTGTCAAAATCGCTGCGGGAAGCCAGTCCGGCAATGATTTCTGCCTCGGAAAGCTCTCCGATGTTGAGAAGAGGAATTTCTGCGTCGAGAGGTTCGTTGAGAGCCGAATTGAGGCGAATTTCCCCCAGTCCGAGAGCGGATACATATCCAGACAACAATAGTGCCGCAATACCAGCAGCAATCGGGCGCTTTCGCAAAGCCATGGCTTTTCCTTTCGTTTTAGTCCCTGCCAGAGCGCAACTTTATAATGGGTTAAAACCTTTTCGCAACAAATTGCGCTAAGTTACGGACTTTAAGTATTTATTATAAGAAACCAGAAGGCAACTGTTGGTTACCGAAAGGTCATACAAATCGCCCTTTTATCGCTAAAAGCATGACCTTTCGCACAAATTCACCGGCCTGTTAATTTTCGAGCAGAATTCTCAGTATTCTGCGCAGGGGCTCGGCGGCTCCCCACAACAGCTGATCACCGACGGTAAAGGCCGCCAGATAGTCAGAACCCATACTCAACTTGCGCAAGCGTCCAACAGGAATATCCAGTTTTCCCGTCACCGCTGCCGGCGTCAACGCCTTTAGCGTATCTTCCTTATGGTTGGGCACCACAGACACCCAATCATTGGCTTCGGCGATAATGTGCTCAATTTCATCCAGGGGAACGTCCCTGGTGAGCTTGAGCGTCAATGCCTGGCTGTGGCAGCGCATGGCACCAATGCGCACACAGATGCCATCCACTGGCACCGGATTGCCTTCGCGACCCAGAATTTTGTTGCACTCCGCCTGCGCCTTCCATTCTTCGCGGCTCTGGCCGTTATCAAGCTCAGTGTCTATCCACGGCAACAGACTTCCAGCGAGGGCAAAGCCAAAATTATTTTTCGGAAGGTCGCCACTTCTCATGGTTGCGGCAACTTGGCGATCGATATCGAGAATGGCGCTGGCGGGATTGGCAAGGAGATTTTCCACCTGGCCGTGAATGACCCCCATCTGGGCAATGAGCTCGCGCATGTTCTGGGCACCGGCGCCAGAGGCCGCCTGATAGGTCATGGCGCTAGCCCATTCAACCAAGCCCTTATTGAAAAGGCCGCCCAACCCCATCAGCATGAGACTGACAGTGCAGTTACCGCCGATAAAATTGTTGACGCCCTTGGCAATGCCCTCCTTGATCACCGCCATATTGACGGGGTCGAGAACGATAAGGGCGTCATCGGCCATGCGCAGAGAAGAGGCGGCGTCTATCCAGTAGCCCTTCCAGCCACTTTGGCGAAGGGTTGGAAAAATCGCTTTGGTATAATCGCCGCCCTGGCAGGTGATGACAATATCCATGGCCTTCAGGGCGGCAATATCATTGGCATCCTGCAACGGCGGCAAATCGCGGCCAATATTGGGGGCGGCCTGCCCCACCTGGGAGGTGGTGAAAAAAATCGGCTCGATATCCCGAAAATCGTTTTCCGCCTGCATTCTCTCCATGAGGACGGAACCGACCATGCCGCGCCAGCCAACAATACCTACTTTTTTCACCTTAATATTCCTCCACTTAAAATCATGCGTAAATGCAGTGCACCCTTAATGTATAGCATCAAACATCCAGGGTTGGCGCTGTCTGTGCCCCTCTTCAAAGCGACGGATGCTCTCCGCAGCCTGAAGAGTCAGGCCAATTTCGTCAAGCCCCTGCAACAGGCAGTGTTTGCGAAAATCATCAATATCAAATTTGATGACTTCACCATTGGCTCTGGTAATGGTCTGATTTTCCAGATTCACCGCCAGTTCATAGCCTGGATTGGCGGCGACTTCTTCAAAAAGCATGGCTACAAGTTCTTTATCAAGAACAATCGGCAACATGCCGTTTTTAAAGCAATTGTTGTAAAAAATATCTGCAAAACTGGGGGCGATGATAACGCGAATGCCATAATCATCCAGCGCCCAGGGAGCGTGCTCACGGCTGGAACCACAGCCAAAGTTCTCCCGGGTCAACAGAATGGAAGTGCCCTCATAGCGCTTCTGATTTAGTGGAAAATCCTTCTTCAGCGGCCGTGTTTTGCAATCCTTGCCGTACCAGCCTTCATCTTCATAACGCATTTCATCAAAGAGATAAGGGCCAAAGCCGGTTCTGTTGATGGCCTTGAGAAACTGCTTGGGAATAATCATATCGGTATCGATATTCGCCAGATCTATAGGCGCCACTATGCCTTTATGGGCTGTAAATGCTTTCATTGTTAACGTCCTCTGAGAATCTTTTACACCTGGGGCAAGGTGCGAACATCAGTGATATAGCCGGTGACTGCAGCGGCAACCGCCATTGCAGGACTGAGCAAATGGGTGCGCCCACCCGCCCCCTGGCGACCTTCAAAATTGCGGTTGGATGTGGAGGCGCAGTGTTCGCCGCGACCGAGAACATCCGAATTCATTGCCAGACACATGGAGCAGCCGGGCTCGCGCCAATCCATTCCCGCCTCGATGAAAATCTTGTCCAGGCCTTCCTTCTCCGCCTGCTCCTTCACCAGATGAGAACCTGGCACCACATAGACTTTCTTGATACTGTCAGCCTTTTTGCGGCCTTTGGCCACGGCGGCGGCGGCACGCAAATCTTCAATTCGCGAATTGGTGCAGGAGCCAATGAAAACCTTGTCAATTTTAATGTCCGTCACCGGCATACCACCCCGCAACCCCATATACTCAAGGGCGCGCTGGTAGCCTTTGCGCTTGGTTTCTTCCTGCTGATCTTCAGGTTTGGGCACCAGTGCCGACACAGGCACCACCATTTCTGGCGAAGTCCCCCAGCTCACATAGGGTTCAATCTCTTCCGCATTCAACTCAACCACCGCATCGAAGTGGGCGCCCTCATCGGTATGCAGGGTTTGCCAATACGCCACTGCCTTGTCCCAATTCTCACCCTTGGGAGCAAAGGGTCTGCCTTTGATATATTCAATGGTTTTGGCGTCGACACCCACAAGACCAACCCGGGCGCCGGCTTCAATGGCCATATTGCAGATGGTCATTCTCCCTTCAACGGAAAGGCTGCGAATAGTGCTGCCACCAAATTCAATGGCATAACCGGTGCCGCCAGCGGTGCCGATTTTACCAATGATGGCGAGAATCACATCCTTGGCAGTCACCCCGGGCTGGAGCTCACCCTCGACTTTGACCAGCATATTTTTCATTTTTGACGCCACCAGACATTGTGTCGCCAAGACATGCTCCACTTCGGAAGTGCCGATACCGTGGGCAAGACAACCGAGGGCGCCGTGGGTTGCGGTGTGGGAATCGCCACAAACCACCGTTGCACCAGGCAGGGTAAACCCCTGCTCGGGACCCATGACATGGACGATGCCCTGACCGTGATCGTTGATCTTGAATTCTTTAATGCCAAATTCGGCGCAATTGTCGTCCAGTGTCTGCACCTGTATACGGGACACTTCGTCAACAATGGTGTCGATGCCGCCTTTGCGCTCCTCATAGTCCGTGGGCACATTGTGATCCGGCGTCGCCACATTGGTATCACTGCGCCAGGGTTTGCGACCGGCAAGGCGCAGACCTTCAAACGCCTGGGGAGAGGTCACTTCGTGAATAATATGGCGGTCGATATAAAGAAGCGCAGTGCCATCTTCACGGGTTTCCACCAGATGGGCGTCCCACAACTTGTCGTAGAGGGTTGAGCATGACATTGATGTATCCTCTTGGCTGATTTTGCAAAAGCATAGCGCCAGGATTAGAATAAAACAAATTCATATTTTTTATAGATTTAATTCCAAAAAAGAATAGACTGGCATTTACTCATGGATACCCAACTACTGGAAGCTTTTCTCGCCGTTGCCGAAGCAGGCTCATTTTCTGTCGCCGCTGAACGGGTGCATATCACCCAGCCTGCGGTGAGTAAACGCATCGCCCAGCTTGAAGAAATTCTCGGCTGCCGCCTTTTCGACCGCATATCCAGAACCATTCACCTCACGGAAGCGGGACAGGCGCTTTTGCCAAGAGCCACGAGAATTCTCGCCGAACTCCGCGAAACCCGCCAGGCGATTCGAGACCTTTCCGGCCATATCTCTGGCAGCCTGCGCATCGCCATTAGCCACCATATTGGCTTGCACCGCCTCCCCCCGATTCTCAAGGAGTTTGCGGGCAGCAACCCGGAAGTCAGTCTTGAAGTCGAATTTATGGATTCTGAAGTCGCCTATGAGGCTGTGCTTCACGGCAGATTTGAAGTGGCGGTAATCACCCTGGCGCCGGAGCCTCATCCCCGCATACTTAGTCATAAAGTCTGGGAAGACCCCCTCGACCTCATGGTTTCCCGGGAACACCCCCTTGCCCGCACCCACCCGGTCAATATAGAAGAGCTGAGCAAATTTCCCGCCATTTTGCCGGGAATGGAAACCTACACCGGCCGCATGATCAAAAAACTGTTTGACAGCGGCAGTTTCAACCTCAACGCCACCATGGCGACAAACTACCTCGAAACCATCAAGATGCTGGTCTCCGTGGGGCTTGGCTGGAGCATTCTGCCCCGCATCATGAAAGACGAAACCCTGCAAATACTGATCTGCGAAAAATTGCAGTTATCCCGCCAGCTCGGTTACATTCAGCACAATGAAAAAACCCTCTCCAATGCAGGGCGCGCCTTTATTTCCCTGCTGGAAAGCAGAAAAGAACAGAATTGAGGCACGCTGACCGTTCCGCTCGACGGATTTTTGCCGCTGGCGGCACCACGCGCACAAAAATAACTCTTTATTGTTTAACCCGGCTGGAACTATGTATCAGGCGATTCAATCATGTAGAATTTGGCCATTACAAATTCCAGTGATCACCATCAAAAGGAACTCGGCTTATGGAACCTTTTGTTCCGAAACCTGAAGAAAGGATTAGTCACCAGAACAATGGCGGAACAAAATCCCGCGCGACGGCGAAAACGCCAAAACGGGAAAGTGCTGGCAATCCTTTAAAATTTTTTAGCCATCATCTCCACATCATCGTTCCTTCAATTATTTTTTCCCTTTTACTGGCTGTGCTCTACAGCGTGCAACAGCAGAGCATCGCCAGTATCGAAAAACAAATGGCGACTATGTCTGCAAAGGACGCAAAAGCGGCGTCAACGCCACAAGACAAGTCATCAACACCGGCTACCGCAACACCAGATGACAGCGTCAATAGCGATTCGCCACAGCTCACCAAAGAGATCGCCGCCCTCAACAAACAGCTGGCCTCTCAGGCCGCGAAGCTGCAAGGTTTGGAAAAACAGGTGCAGAGCTTACAACTCAGCGCCAATGGCGAAACTCCCGCAGGCAGGCAAAACCAGGCCGCCATTGCTGGACTCAAGAGCGATGTAATTTCATTACAAAAAGCCTTTGACAACACAGCAGCAAAAACAGCGGCTGAACTCACTAAATACAGCCAATGGCAAAAAAGCCTGGAAAACAATATTGACAAACGGATGGATCAGCAGACGCTGACAAACCAAACCTTTTCCGCGCAACTGTCTGACTTTGACAAAAAAATTGGCGATCTAAACGGCATCTTTGAGAAAAACCTCGCAGCTGTGCGCGCCGACTGGAGCAAGGAACTGGCATCAAGCGCCATTAAAATCAGTGCCATAGAGCAACAAACAAGCAGTGTCCCGTCTCTTGAACAGGCTCTCGTCTCCCTGAGAACAGAACTGACCACGCTCAGTGAAAACCAAAACCAGCTGTCGGCCAACGACGAAGCCACTGAATCCCAACTGGCAGAGTTAAAAAACCAGTTAAAAATCACCCGCGAAAGCTCCGATGGCTTACTTGCGGGGGATCAACTGCAAGCCGCGCTTGCCCCCCTGAAAGAGCGGGTTGAAAACCTGGCGGCAACCAGCGGGGAGATTTCTGCTGAACTTGACGGCATTAAAAGCCAGCAAAGCCAGCTGAATGAGAAATTAACCATCAACGAAGGTGAGCTTGATTCCCTGGCAAAAACACTAAATGCACAGACAGAGGCTCCTCCGCCACTGGCAAAGGCTGAACTCGAAACAGCCATTCTCCCCCTCAGGCAAGAGATTGCCAACCTGGGCAATACTCTTCAAGCCTCCTCTTCCGGACTGTCTGCCCAGAAGACAAACCTCAACCGTTTGCGGGATGAAATCGCTGTACAGCTTGTCGCCATTATAAGAGATCAAAAGCAGCTGGCGACGGCACTGGCAACCAATGAAAACCAACTGGCCGATGCAAGTCGTATGGCCGCAGCGCACAAAGATGCGGCAGAACCTTTGGCAAAAGCCGAGTTTGAAGCCACCATCCGCCCCCTTAAACAGCAGCTAGAAACCATTGACAGCAACCTTGATAAGGCCATCAGCAAAATTGGCGCCCAGGAAAAAGACTTTACGCGCCTGCGCAGCCAGCTGGAAACACAGTTGGCGCAACAGCAAAATATCGCCAGTGATCCTGACAGTAATGCCCTCAACGCCATTGATGCCCAGCTCGCCTCACAAATGGAGGCACTGAATGCCCTGCGCAGCAAAGATAATCAGCTGTACGCCGAGCTGTCCCAGGCATTAAAGGATCTGAAAAATTTGCAGGGAAAAATGGCGCAACTGAGCACAGCAACAGCCGCTGCGCCTTCCCCTGTGCTTTCCGTCGATATCGCTGCTCTCAACGAGCGTGTGAGGGATTTGTCATCAAGGTTTGACAACACGGTGTCCACACTTGCCAATAACGACTCAAAAATAACCCGATGGCAGGAAGATATGGAATTAAAACTGGCAAGCCAACCCCCCGGCGGGGCTGGCGGCCAAGACTTGCAGACCGTCAAGGAAATTATCCAGTTGTTAATGAAACAGCATCCCTATACGAAGTTTCCAGCCATCAACTGATGAAAATCCAGCGGGCAAAACCCTGACAGAGCTATGTCTCCGAGGGTTTGGCCGCTTTCAGGGCAGGTGCTCACGCCAGCACGCTATGACAATGCTTGCCCCAGGAGTCAAATCCACCGATCTCGGCGCACCTATTAAGGCCGCGGACAACGTTGAAGCAGGGGAACACAAGTTCGACAGGTGCGGGGAATCGCCATCAAATAATCCGCGAGAATTTTGGCGTGTTTTCTGCCCGCTGCAACCAGGCATCAAACACCATACAAATTCTGCGAATCAACATGCGCCCCGCGGCGGTTACTCGCAGCCCCCGACCCTCAAGCACCACCAGGCCGTCAACAGCCATCTGCTTTAATTCGCCAAGCTCGGCGGCGAAATAGTGTTGAAAATTGATTGCGAATCTGTCTTCGATGGTTTGGAAGTCGAGACAAAAATGGCAGATCAGTTGCTCGATAACCTTGCCGCGAATCAAGTCGTCATCACAGAGTTTCAAGCCCTTGGCCAAGGGCAATTCGCCCTTGTCTATGGCTTTATTGTAATGGCCAATATCCTTGTAATTTTGAGAAAAAGTATCGCCGATAGCGCTAATGGCAGAAACGCCAAATGACACCAGATCGCAGTCGCCATGGGTGGCATAACCCTGAAAGTTGCGCTGCAGCTTGCCCTCTCGCTGCGCGACAGCAAGCTCATCCGCTGGTTTGGCAAAATGATCCATGCCGATATAAATATAACCGGCGGCAAGCATGCGTTCGATGGCCATGTGAAGAATAACCAGTTTTTCCTCAGGCTCGGGAAGCAAAGTGCCGTCGATTTGCTTTTGGGTTTTAAAAAGATGGGGCATATGGGCGTAATTAAAAATCGATAACCGATCTGGCGAGAGTTCGATTACCGCATCCAGGGTGCGGCTGAAGCTGTGCCTGTCCTGAAGGGGAAGTCCATAAATGAGATCCATACTGATAGAGTGAAAACCCTGCTGTCGCGCTTCCCGCACCAGGGAGTCCACCTCCTCCACCGAATTAAAGCGATTTACCGCGCGCTGAACCTTGGCGTCAAAATCCTGAACCCCCATGCTGATGCGATTGAAGCCAAGCTCCCTCAGACAAGCGATGGTCGCCACCGAGGTATCACCGGGATGAATTTCTATCGCATATTCGCCGCGGTCATCGTCAAGCAAATTAAAATACCTGCGCGTAGCTGCCATCAACTGGCACTTTTCGTCGTCACTGATATAGGTAGGAGTGCCGCCCCCCCAGTGCAACTGATGGACAGGGCGGGATGCATCGATAAGCCCCGCCATCATCGCCATTTCCTTTTCAAGGCGCTCAAGGTAGGGCTGGGACACACTGCGGTTGGCCGTAATAATTTTATTGCACGCGCAGTAGTAACAAACCCGGCTGCAAAAAGGAATATGGGTATACAGAGACAAGGGATTAGCTCTGCGATTGCTGACTTCAATCGCGTCTTTCAAATCCCCATAGACAAAATCTGTATGGAACTGGGGCGCCGTTGGGTACGACGTGTAACGGGGTCCAGAAAGATCGTAGCGGCGAATCAAGGCGTCGTCCCAAAGGGCGTGCCTCTGCTCATTAATGGTTAATTGCTCCATAGCTCAGGCCTCCACAAACCCGGTAGCCACTATAGCCTAACACGGCTGGAACAACCTTGACAGAGATCATGGTGGCGGGACGTGCCATTGACTCCGCTGAACGGGCGTCGACCAAAACAGGCAAGCCATTGAAAAAAATACCATTATCAATTTATACCGGCGCGCACCTGGAGCCGGCGCCAAGACAACAACCCGGCTGGCAACAAAAATCAGCAACTGCCCGCCACCACTGGAGCTTCGGGCTTATTGAAAAAATGGCTGAGGACATTTTTTAGCGCCCAGCCATCGTGAACGCCTGCGAGTTCGCGAATGGAATGCATGGCGAACGTGGGCACACCAACGTCGAGGGTGGGCACCCCCACTTCCGCTGCGGTTAGAGGCCCTATGGTGCTGCCGCAGGGCATATCGTTGCGCGCCACAAAGACCTGGAGACTGACGCCGACCTCTTCGGCCAGTTGCCGGAATAACGCAGCGGTGAGGCTGTTGGTGGCATAACGCTGCCGCGCATTGACTTTGATAACCGGGCCTGCATTCAACAGGGGCTGATGATTTTGGTCGTGTTTGGCGGGGTAGTTGGGATGGACGCCGTGGGCGTTATCGGTGGATACCATCAGGGAGCGGCTGATAACCTGAAAACGCTTTTCCGTATCTGGAATGAGGCGCTCGAGAACCGACCTCAACAGGGTTCCCTGAGCTCCGCAGGCAGAGGCGCTGCCCACCTCTTCGTGATCGTTACAAACCAGAATCGCTGTCTGCCCGCCGCCACAAGTGGCCAGGCTCTCCATTCCCACATAGCAACTGAGGAGATTATCAAGGCGTGCAGAGGCAACAAAATCATTGTGCAAGCCGATAATGGCAGGTTTTTGAGTGTCGTAGAAATAGAGTTCCCAATCGAGAATTTCGGCATCAACGGCGCCCAGAAAACGCTCACCAAGGAGTTGATTGAAATTCTTGCTCCTGTCGGGATTATCGACAAAAAGCAGCGGCTGAATATCCGTTTGAGGATTAATGGTGCGGCTTTCGTTGGCGGTGCGATCGAGGTGAATGGCCAGGCTCGGAATGACGGCCACGGGGTCTTTGAAATCAACCAGTTTTTGAGTCAATTCCCCCGCCGCTGTTTTATATACCACCCTACCGGCGATGGACAAATCCCGATCAAACCAGGGATTGAGCAAGGCGCCGCCATAAACCTCGACACCCAGGCGAAAATAACCACTGCCGTCGAGTTCCGGCCTGGGTTTTACCATTAGGCACGGACTGTCCGTGTGAGCGCCGACTATCCGCAAGCCGCCACTGTGGTCGCATTCTCTACCTTTGACAAAAGCAATAATGGAGCTGTCGTTGCGGGTAACGAAATAACGCCCGCCCGCCTCAAGATTCCAGGCATCAGCTTCTTCCAGACGCACAAAGCCGAGCCCGACCAGGCGCTTCACCATAGTTGCTACAGCGTGAAAAGGTGTTGGCGAATGCTCGATAAAGGCGAGCAACTCCTGATTGAATACAGAGAGCTCCTTAGGGGTTGGGGGTGTTGTCATAAAGATTCCTGTCAACTTGCTTTGCACCAGGGATCGTAAACGCCCCGGCCTTCGTCAGCGCTAAAATACCGATTATACCTGCCCTGTCGCCAGCAACAGCAGCAACACCACTCCCAGTATCAGGCGATACCAGACGAAAGGCATCATACCCACGCGATCAACCCAGGCAAGAAATGTATAAATGCAACAATAGGCGGTTATCGCTGACAGGGCAACCGCCAACACAATCTGCCCCCAGGGCACGGCAGTGGCACCCAATAATTCGACCCCTTTAAATCCGCCACTCAGGACAATAATGGGAATGGATAACAAAAATGAAAACCTGGCAGAGGTGACACGATCAAAACCCAGAGCGAGAGCCGCCGTCATGGTAATTCCCGAGCGCGATGTTCCGGGAATTAATGCCAGTGCCTGGGCAACGCCAATGATTAATGCCTGCTTCCAGCCGAGCGTATCGAGAGTCTTGGTTTTTGTCGACCGCTGATCGGCAACACCCAACAACAAACCAAATCCAATGGTTGTCAAAGCGATCACCATTATCGAGCGCAAATGGGTTTCAATGAAGTTATCAAAGAGAAGCCCGGCAATTCCTGCGGGAATGGTGGCGAGAATAATAGCCCAGCCAAGTCGACCTTCAGCACTGGGATTGCCGCGAAAACACTGCCCGCACCATGCACAAATCAGCCGCTTCAAATCTTTGCGAAAATAACTCAGCACCGCAATCAACGTGCCCACATGAACCGCGACATCAAAAGCCAGCCCCTGATCAGGCCAGCCCAACACCGCCGATGGCAAAATCAGGTGCGCGGAACTGGAGATGGGCAAAAATTCGGTCAATCCCTGGATAATTGCCAGAACAACCACCTGCAAAAGAGACACCCCTACCCCCTCAGATCTATTATCGATTGACTACTTTCACCATTGCAGACGGAGTTTACACCGAATCTGCAGAACGGATTCTTTTTCTCTTCTTCCAGCTGATTTCATTGCGAATATAGGCAATATGAGCGTCGTCAATGGCCACAGTTTCTCCGCGAAGGTAGGCTGGCATAGCCAGCAGGGACAGGTGTCTGGCATCGGCAAAAAAATCGTCATCCTGCCAGACACTGCTCCAGTCAGGGTGTTTTTCAGAAACTGTCATTGACGAAGAAAACTGCGCCAGAATTCCGCAACCATCGCCGACCGCAGCCACCAAGGGAAACCTGATTGCGGCGAGGATATCTTCTGGCGCTGCAGCGCAATCTGGCAAAACAACCACAAGTTCAGCGTCAACCTCCGCTTCGTATACCGCCCAATAAATTTCGTTCATTCTCGCGTCTATGGCGGTCAATATTCTGCCGGCAGACAACTTGCGCTGCACCGCTGCTTTAAACGCCATGACCTTGAGGGTAGACAATCCGATGACGGGCAGGTCTGCGCCAAAGGCCAATCCCTGAACAACGCCAAAGCCAATACGCAATCCTGTAAAAGAACCGGGCCCCTGGGTAAATGCAAGGGCGTCCAATTGTTTAAGAGAAAGGCCGGAATCAGACAAAATCTGATCCACCATAAAAAGAATTTTCCTGGCGTGCTCCCTGGGCGCCCGCTCAACAAGCTCTGTGACCTCACCGTCACAATTCAATGCCACAGAACAGCAGACTCCGGCAGTTTCAATGGACAGAATACTGGTCACAGCTAACTCCGAAAACAATAACGGGCAAAGAAAAAATAGTATGCTCTACAAAAAATCCCCCGAAATGTCGGGGGATTTAGCAACGCCGCAACGGCTATTGGCTGGCTTTTTTGGGGCGACCGCGACGCTTTGGTTGTGCTGCAGGAGCTGTGGCCTGCGCTTCTGCGGGCGCCGCTTTTGCTTTTCTGGGACGGCCGCGGCTGGTTTTTGTCTCGGGGACAGCAGCGCTCTCAGTCTTTACCGCCTTTGCTGCAGAAGCAGCTGCTGGTGGGCGACCGCGTCTGGTTGCAGCTTTTTTAGCGGGTGCTGCCAGTGTCGCCGCGGCTTTCACTGCAGGTTTGGCAGCTGGTTTTGATTTTGCCTGACCGGCAATCGACTTGATTTTTTGCTCAACACTCTGGCGAGTTTTGTTGATCATATCAGCGGCTTTTTTCTCGGCGGCAACAACATGTTTTTTATCGACAGACTGCCGCGCTTTCTTCCACTGCTTTTCAAAAGCCTTGAGTGCTTTTTCGAGGTCAGCCTTGGCTTTTTTCTCAATTCTTTCTTCTATCTGGCGAACTTTAAGGGCAGCTTTTTTCTCAGCTTCTACCACCTTATGCCAGTTTTCCTCAATTTTCAGCTGCACCTTGGCTTTGGCAAGTTCGGCGCGGGCGTGACGCTGCTGGGACGCAACTTCTGAAGCTGCGGCCTTTGCCTTAACAAGAGCTGCCTGCGCCGCCTTGGTGGATTTTGCAGCAATACGAGCCTTTGCCTGTTCAAGGCGCGCTTTGGCTACCTCTGCTTTTTTGTGCAGGGATTCGAGCTTGTTTTCAATGGTTACCACAGTTTTTTCCGCCTCTGAGGTGATTTTAGTAACAGCTTTACTGGCAGCAGTTCCCCGCTTCACAGCGGAGCCAGTACGAGCCGGTTTTTTGGTTGGTTTCTTACTGGACACTTTTGCCATTATTTTTCTCCCGATCATTGAATTGAAAGACTAGACAACAGACTTGCTGTGCGAATTTTAAACAATAGCGCTAGCAAATTCAAAGATAACAGCAAAAAAGTTTTGATTTGAGTAGGGTTTTTAATGTTTTTTTGGGTCAATTGATGATTTTTTTTCAGTAAAAAATAAAAAAGGGGGCAGTTGCCCCCACAATCTATTTTATTTTTTCACATCATGAAAGAGCTTCGACAAGCCTTTTTTGAACATCATCGAGAGACCCAACCCCTGAAACACTGGCGTATTTTGGTGCTTTGGCGGGCTCCTTTTGGCTGTAATTTTTATAGAACTCGACAAGGGGTTCGGTTTGCTCATGGTAAACATTGAGTCGATTTCTAACGGTCTCTTCCTTGTCATCCTCCCTTTGTATAAGGGTTTCACCAGTAACGTCATCACACCCGGCCTTCTGGGGTGGATTGTGGACTACATGGTAGACGCGGCCGGAAGATTCATGAACCCGCCTGCCGCTCAGGCGCGATATAATTTCCTCATCTTCAACGGCAATTTCAACCACTCTATGAATGTTGACGCCCGCGTCGATCAATGCCTGAGCCTGGGGAATGGTTCGAGGAAAACCATCAAAGAGAAAACCATTGACACAATCCGGCGCCTGAATTCTTTCCTTGACTAGCCCGATAATAATGTCATCTGAAACCAGGCCGCCACTTGCCATAATGCCCTGGGCTTTTTTACCCAATTCGGTTCCCGCTTTAACAGCGGCTCTCAACATATCGCCAGTGGAAATTTGAGGAATGGCATATCTCTCGGAGATAAACTGCGCCTGGGTACCTTTTCCGGCCCCAGGGGGGCCAAGAAGTATAATGTTCATTCAAATGTTTCCTGTTTAAACGTAAAATCTTTCGCGGCGTCGAACCTTACACCGATTTGAAAATGATCACAAGATCAAGCCTCCGCCAATAGGGAATGAGCCTGAAGGAGGCCGACTTGATTCCCCCATGAAGTGCGCCTAAAACCGATCTGGGCACAAACGGTTCATGACCACCCAATGGAAACAATCATACGCCTGGAACAACTGAAGACCATTGAGGTAACTCATCAAGTCCTTGATGGCACACATCAACCCACCCCACCGGACAACGCCACAAACTATCCTCGATCTTTCCCCCCACCCGGGGCAAATAGGTGTCAATGACCCGCCTCGATAGAACGCCAGCACTTGTGGCGAAATTCCTTGGGGGCAAAGTTCGTGAAGGGTAATGACCGTGGCGGTCTTTCTTGCTTTTGCCGTCTTATTGAAAACCTTTTCTAATTAGCATCGGGACACGCAGCTCCCGCTGGTGTGTGGATTTTCTTTCAACCAGGGCCTGCACCCACCGGGGGAGATACCGTGAAAAACAATCAAAGCTGCGCTTGCCAGGTTCATGCCATTTTGGCGCGAATCATCCCCGCAAAGTGACGCCACATACCCAAACTGGTAAAAATCCAGCCTCCCAAAGCCAGCCAGAGTGTAACCGTGGGAATGATCATCAGAAACTCGGTATTTAAGGCATCCACCAGCCGAACAGTACCAGTGGTATACATGGCCAGCGGAAAAACCATACTCCACAGCTGGGGCTCATACTGTAATCTGTGATGCTGAAGCACATGGCGCCAGAATGTCAGACCTATCAACAGCGGAATCCACCAACTGGCAATTGCCCAGAAAAATAGCGTAAAACCTCGCATAAAGGGCAAAAAATCTGCCAGCAAAGTACCTTCTTCGCCTCGAATAATGAGAGTTGAACCAGCCAGGGTGGCGATAGCTACAGCCCCCATATTGATCCAGTAAGGCGGGCTCAGATTTTCGGCGCTCAGCCTAAGAAAGGTGAGTCGATAAAAAATCAGGGTGATAATGGCAAGATACAGCATGCAACCGATCATGAACATGCACAATGCAAAGAACAGGCGCAAATCTTCAGGACCGGACCAGGGAACCAGCGCGGTCAGGATAGCAACGGATTGCGTGCTCACCGCAGCCAATAACCATGCACCGTTAATGCCCGTGTCCAGAGTCGGCTTTTCGCTGCGAGTGGTTACTGAAATAAAGAACAGATACATGATGACGACCCATAAACTGACACCGAGCCACCAGAAAGCAGCGGCAATCTGATACCAACCCATCAAAACCTGAAACTGAACACCGAGAATGCAGGTACCTGCAACCAGGGTAAAAAATCCGGGGCCTCGAGCATGGCTGATCATGTCATTAACAATCATTCGAGGAAAACAGACAATTCGTATCAAAGTAAGGATGCACAAAGCCCCATATGCGAGGCAATTGGCCAGTAGCAGCAACAATGAGATTGTCTTGTAACCCAGCATATTGGCTGCAATTGATGTAGCTCCCGTCGCCATCACCACAGCAAAATAACCAGGAAACAAGCCAGCAGCTGCAGACGTGACAAGCTGCACAAAGTTTTGAGGAAAGCGCGCCATTCGGGTCACTTTGTTTTCTCCTATTGTTATCCTATTGAATATAACACAGGATAAGGCAACCCGAAGCCAGGATCTGTTGCGGTTTGATTTGAAGTTTTTGATAGCTAAACGGTATAGCTACAGGATATCCGGCATGGGGGAATACTTGGCACATGCCCAGTCAACGAAACCATTGAAATGGGAATCGAAACCTTAGCCAGTTGCAAACAACGCGATAGTTTGGCCGCTGAAATGACCAGCAATGAAGCCGCGAGGGATTAAATTTGGCGAGGGATAATTTATTCAAGTACTTTCATGGACGACCGCAAATAAGGACTTGATGAGACATTCTCTTAAGGTTCATTTTCGGATTGAAAAATACTGATCACCATTCTCAATGACGGCAATTGGTCAGCGATCCAATAATATTTACAGATTACCTATATAGACATAGACCAGTATGGGTAGCAAGGCGTGGAGACCACTAAAAATGGGCTTTCGGCTCGGGCATAGTCCGTCAGCCACAGGTCTCAGCATAGACTGCGCTGGCAGCGCCCAGGAGCTTACTGCCAAGAGGAAAAAAATGTTTTTAGGGATGCTCGAGGGTTCAAGGAATAGTCTTGGCTTTCTGCCACAGGTCATTCAAGTCCTGCGGTGACAATTCGGCCAATGAATGCCCTTCCTCGGCCGCAGCCTCATCGACCAGGGCAAAACGCCTTTCAAATTTACGGGTCGCCCTGCGCAACGAGGTTTCCGCATCGATATCGAGATGGCGAGCAAGATTGACCAGGGTGAAGAGCACGTCCCCCAACTCCTCCTCAATAGCGGCTTGGTGGTTATTATCCAGCTCTATTTTCAGCTCATGCAACTCTTCGTAGAGCTTATCGATAACACCCCGAATATCTGGCCAGTCGAAACCGACCTTGGCGGCGCGCTTCTGAATTTTTTGGGCGCGCACGAGAGCGGGCAAGGACGGGGGAATATCCGCCAGCAGATCTTTTTGCCCTTTTAAAGAGCGCTCTTCGCGCTTCTTTTCTTCCCAAACGGCGCTGATGTGAGCCTGCTCAGGGGACTTCTGTTCACTGCGACGGCTGGCCAGGGTTCCCAGCGGAAAAACATGGGGATGGCGTGAAATCAACTTCGCCGTAATACCGTCGACAATGGTTGAAAAATCAAACTGTGCTTGCTCTTTACCCAGTTGGGCATAGAAAACCACCTGAAAGAGCAAATCCCCCAACTCTTCGGGCAGGTGCTGGTAGTCGCAACGCTCAATAGTATCGGCAACTTCGTAAGCTTCCTCGAGGGTAAAAGCAACGAGGCTTTGGTAGTCCTGCGCGCAATCCCAGGGACACCCTGTTTGCGGATCCCGCAGCCGCGCCATTAAAAACAGTAGATCCTCAATGGTATACAACGTTCTGTCAGTCATAACCTACCCTATTCGTTGTCCCGACAAGCTTCGATGACATTGGGAATTTGCTGCAATTTCGACAATAGTAACTGCAGACTATCAAAATCCGGCAGGGCGACGGTAACCCTGGTATCTGTTTGATTGGAGCGACTTTCCTCAGAAAAAAATGATTCAATGGAAAAGCCCAGACGGTCAATGGTGGTGGTAATGTCTTTCAACAACCCGGGGCGGTCATAGGCGCGAACCCGCACAGGAACCGCATAAATTTCCGCAGGCTCCCCCCCCCAGCGCACTTCTATGATTCTCTCTGGCTCGAGATTTTTCAGCCGCAACAAGCTGCCGCAATCCTGGCGGTGAATGGTAACGCCGCGCCCCGAAGTGATATAACCGCTGATTTCCTCGCCGGGCAAGGGATTACAGCACTTGGCAATACGGGTGAGCAAATTGCCAACGCCGTAAATATAAAACGACGACCCTTTGTAGCAGGAAGCGCCCACCTTTTTTTTCAAAAAAGGCTTTTCTTCAACGGCAATTGAGAGTTGTAATCTCGACAGCCGAATAACTTGCTCCAGACCTATGTCGCCAACGCCCAGCGCCGCATGGAGTTCTGTAATATCCTGTTTGTGGAGTTTTTCGGCAATGGCTTGAAGGTTGATGCCCCGCAATCCCAAACGGCGAAATTCCTTTTCGATAATGGCCTTTCCCGCAGCGGCATTTTTTTCAAAATCCTGCTTGCGAAACCAGCTTTGAACTTTCGCCCGCGCCCTTGGTGTATTCAGGTAACCGGACGCCATCGACAACCAGTCCCTGCTTGGGGACTCGTTTTTTCCGGTAAGAACCTCAACCTGATCTGCAGTGTGCAGCAATGTATTCAAAGGCACCATTCGGCCATTGACCTTGCAGCCTCGGCATCTGTGCCCCACTTCCGTATGGATGCGGTAAGCAAAATCCAGGGCTGTGGACATGGGCGGAAGATCAACGACATGACCTTCGGGAGTGAAGACATAAATGCGTTCCGATGAGCCTTCATGCTTAAACAGATCCTTGGCGTTGTCGCTGCCAATTTCATCGTGCCATTCGAGAACCTGCCTTAACCAGGCGATTTTAGATTCATAGCTCTGGGAGGCATCAGAACTGTCAGCACCCTTATATTGCCAGTGGGCGCAAATGCCAAACTCCGCCTCTTCATGCATGGCGAAAGTGCGAATTTGAATTTCCAGAATCCGATTTTGGGGACCGATAACTGCGGTATGAAGAGAGCGGTAACCATTGTCTTTGGGCGAGGCAATATAGTCATCGAATTCATCGGGAATATTGCGCCATTTACTGTGAACTATACCCAGCAATGTGTAGCAGTCACCCACCGTTGGCACCAGAACACGGACGGCGCGAATATCGTAAATTTCAGAGAAACTAATGCCCTTGCGCTGCATTTTTTTCCAGATACTGAAAATATGCTTGGCCCTGCCACTGACATTGCCTTCAACACCGATACGCGCCAATTCCTCCCGCAGGGTGTTCATCACCTCGTCGATATAAATCTGGCGATCCCGGCGTTTTTCTGACAGCAATCTGGCAATACGCTTATATTCAAAGGGTTGGAGATAACGGAAAGCGAGATCTTCCAGCTCCCATTTAAGGTGGCCAATGCCGAGGCGATGGGCGAGCGGAGCATAAACGTCGACTATTTCACGGGCGACCCTGGTGCGCTTTGATTCAGGAAAATCCTTAACATTGCGAATTGTGCAGGTTCTTTCCGCCAATTTGATCAGAGCGACACGAACATCATCAATAATGGAAACCAGCATCTGGCGAATTTTTGCAGCCTGATCCTCAGCCTCGTGACCAAATACTTCGTCGGTGACATCATTTCTCATACTGGAGATAATGGCCATTTGCAGCACACTGCTGATCAGAGAGGCGACAACAGTACCGAATTGGCGTTCAACCTGAGCCAGGGAAATAAACTGCTCGCGCACATGGCGATACAACAGCGCCGCCAGCAAGCCATCGTCATCCATACCCAGTTCGGCAAGAATTTCCGCCATTTCCATGCCGGTCAAAAACGCATTGGGACGATTGGGCTTGGTTTGAGGAGATTGTTTCGCCTGCTGTTCGACGCTGTAAGATATTTGACAGGCTTCCGTCAGTTTGGCCATAGCTGCCGTTGTCAAACCCAGCTTTTTCGCGACCTTGCGAACCCACTTGTCGATATCGACCTGGGTTTCGTTATCAATATGATGAACATCACGGATTTTTACCATTACACAAACACTTTCAGATCAAAGGCAGACGCCGATACGTCCGCAATGTAGATGTAGAGTGGCGCCAGTTTTGCGGGCACACGGTCATTTATTATAGAGGCCGGAGGACAGGTACCTGTCGCCGCGATCGCAAATAATGGCAACAATGCAGGCGTTTTCCAGCTGCCGGGAAAGCTGCAGGGCAGCGGCAACTGCACCGCCACTGGAAACACCGGCAAAAATACCTTCGATCCTGGCGAGATCTCGCATGGTCTGTTCAGCAATTTCCTGACTGATATCCATAATCACATCCACCTTGGCCTTATCAAATATTCCCGGCAAATACGCATCTGGCCAGCGCCGAATTCCCGGAATAGCGGCATTTTCAGACGGCTGCAAACCAATGATTTGAATATTGGGATTTTGCAATTTCAAAAATGCCGACACGCCCATGATGGTACCTGTGGTGCCCATGGAGCTGACAAAATGGGTAATTTTACCCCTGGTTTGACGCCAAATTTCAGACCCGGTGCCGTCTCGATGAGCCAGGGGATTATCGGGATTATTGAACTGATCCAGGACAATGCCTTTACCGGCAGACTGCATTTTCAATGCCAAATCCCTTGCACCTTCCATACTCTCTTCCTGACTGACGAGAATCAGCTCGGCGCCGTAAGCGAGCATTGCGGCCTTGCGCTCGTCGGTGGCGTTATCGGGCATAATCAACACCATTTTATACCCCTTGATAGCCGCAGCCATTGCCAGGGCAATGCCGGTGTTTCCACTGGTTGCCTCAATAAGGGTATCGCCGGGTTTGATTTCGCCGCGCGCCTCCGCTCGGGAAATCATGCTCAAGGCCGGCCGATCCTTCACGGATCCGGCGGGATTATTGCCCTCCAGTTTGACAAGGACATGATTGGTGGTTTTTCCGGGAAGACGCTGTAATTTCACCAAAGGGGTATTGCCCACGGTGCTTTCAATGGTGGGAAAATCAACATCACTGGCGTCGCTGGGGGGAAAATCCATGGTAAAAAATTCCAAAAACAAGCTAAAGGGCACCTCTAAAAGTGCTTTTTTAGAGGTGCTCTGATTAGCGATAAACAGATACAGCCATTTTAGCCGCAGGTGCCCGGTTTGTCGTCCATAAAAGGTATTTCTGGGTCTGGCCTCGCCATTCTGGCCAAGCTTATGAAGACCGGGAAATAACCACAAAGGCGAGCGCCAGGTCAGCCTCGTCGGCGATACTGACATCAATTCTGCCTGCGCCCATCGCCGCCAGCATTATTTTTGCCTGACCAAAACAATGAAGAACCGGAGCTCCCGCCTCATTATTGACCACTTCAAGTTCCTGCCATGAAATTTTGCCAATACCGGTACCAAAGGCCTTGCTTGCCGCTTCCTTAACAGCAAAACGTTTCGCCAGATAAGCTGCAGGTGCTGCCGACGAGGTAAATATTTCAAACTCTGCCGGTGTCAGCACACGCTTTGCAAGGGCATCGGCATTTTTAGCGATTGAGCTTTCAATGCGCGAGATTCTGACCATGTCCGTGCCAATCCCCAAAATCATGATGAAATTTTTCCTCCGCTGGCGGGCTGCTCTCTGGTGAAACCATTGATCGCTTTGCCGGCCTCCCCAACAGCAGGGATGTTGCTGCCAATGCCGCGAAAAAATTCCCGGCTCATCAAAGGCTTGCTGCCAAGATGGGGAGCCAGGGCCAACCGGGCGAGACGTTTTGCCGCGACTCTTACCTCCGGATCAGAAAAATCGCCCCGGCCAATGGCCAGTAAGCTGGCACCGCTGAAGGTGGTTGATGCCGCAACGCCCATGGCCAGTTTCACACCTTCAGCGGGATCGAAGCTATAAACACTGCGGGCATCCACCTCCTCCCCGGAACAGCAGTCCGTATCGACGCAAACGCCGTAACCCAGTTCCTGAAGGAGATGAAATTCAAATTGTCTCAGGCAGGGTTCAACATCGGTTTCCGATACCAGCTTTAGCAACGTCAGGTTGTAATAATCAAAAATAGCTTCCTGGGGTTCGTGCTCATGAACAAGGCGCATCAGGAGTTCGTTAAGATAAAGAGCCATGAAGAGCTTGTTGCCGCGCAGTATTCGGTGTTCGATGGGTTCCGCGCCGAGCAAATTTTTGAGCTCACCCCGACCGGAGCAGCTGACTTGAAGAAGGGAAAAGGGTTGCAGCGGGTTATTTTTTTTGTTTTTCAAACCTTTCGAAACAACCGTAAAACGCCCTGCCTGCCGGCAAAACAGATTAACAAGCAGGCTGGTTTCCCGATAGGGACGGGAGTGAATCACATAGGCCTGATCGCTGAAATTCATTATTCACTGAATGTCGTTATAGCCGAGGCTTTTTAACGCCCTTTCGTCATCGGACCAGCCGGCCTTGACCTTGACCCAGAGATTGAGCATGACCTTGGTCTCAAAGAGGGTTTCCATATCCTTGCGCGCCTGCTGGCCAATTTTTTTCAGCCGCTGGCCGCCATCGCCAATAATGATTTTTTTCTGCCCATCGCGCTCGACAAGAATCAGTGCCGAGATATGAAGAACTTTCTCTTCCTGACGCCACTCTTCAATTTCCACGGTAATTTCATAGGGCAATTCTTCACCCAGCTGGCGAGTGATTTTTTCGCGAATCAGCTCGGCGGCAATAAACCTCTGACTGCGGTCGGTAACCTGATCTTCCGGGTAGAAAAAACCCGCTTGCGGAAGCCGCTCTTTAATCAGTGACGTGAGGCGTTCGAGGTTTTGGCCGTGAAGAGCGGCCATGGGCAAAATTTCAGCGTCGGGAAAACGCGCCGAAAGCTGGGCGAGGTATGGCAACAGCTGGTCTTTTTTGTCCACCTGATCCACTTTGTTGACCGCGATAATCACGGGAATTTTCTGCTGAAAAACCCGATCGGCTACCAGCTGATCGGCATCGGACCATTTCTGCCGGTCGACGACAAAGACAATCACATCGACATCTCTTATGGCACTTCCCGCCGCCTTATTCATATAGCGATTCAGCGCCTTGTCCTGCTGACTGTGTATTCCGGGGGTATCGACAAAGATCATCTGGTACTGATCTTCCGTGAGAATACCGAGAACATTGTGCCTGGTGGTTTGCGGTTTGCGGGAAGTGATACTGAGTTTAAATCCCATAAGATGGTTGAGAAGGGTGGATTTGCCCACATTGGGGCGGCCGACAATGGCGACGTATCCACAGTAACTGGGGGTATCAGGCATTTTTTCCATCCAACAGTTTTAGCAGCGCCAACTGAGCCGCTTTTTTTTCCGCTTTTTTGCGGTTGGAACTCTGGGCAATGACCGCATCGGGCAAACCCGGAACCACACAGGACACGGTGAGTATTTGATCGTGGGGCTCTCCCTGGGAGGCAATCACTTCATAGACCGGCAAAGGTTTACCCCTGGATTGCAACCACTCCTGAAGGCGGGTTTTTGCGTCTTTTTCATCCACATCAAGGCTGATTGCTTCGAGGCGGCTTTGAAACCAGCTGAGAATTCTTTCCCGGCAGGCATCAATGCCGGATTCCAGATAAATGGCGCCGAGAATCGCCTCAACAGCATCGGCAAGAATGGATTCCCGGTGTTGACCACCGGTTTTTATCTCCCCCGTCCCCAGGGAAAGGCAGCAGCCAAGATCGAGCTCATGGGCCACCTTTGACAGCGTTTTACCTTTCACCAAAGAGGAGCGCAGCCTCGTCAACTCCCCTTCTGTTGCGTGAGGAAAACGGATATACAAGGCTTCGGCAATCAACAGGTCAAGAACGGCATCCCCGAGGAACTCGAGACGCTCGTTGTTGCTGGCACTGGCGCTGCGATGGGTGAGCGCTTTTTTCAGCAAATGGACATCTTTAAATTCGTAGCCAAGACGGGCTGTCAGGCGATTCAATGGGTTTTCTGTCATTGATAATCTGATGTATCAAAGTGGTTTTCAAAACTGACGACAACGTCGAGATTGGCGAAAAAATCGATGCGCTTTTCGTAATCCATCATCACCAGGGTTCGGGCTGAATCGCGATCGATTTTTACATCTCGGGAGCTCAGGTCACGAACACCGTTAATTATGAAATAGCGGTCGAGTGTGGTGCGAATCTGGTGATCGCTCATCTTGCTGACATCTTCATCCTGCAGCGCATTGACAGAGCTGCGCACAAAATAGTTATCGATATACAGAGGACCGATTTTGAAAGCGGCGAGCAGCACAAAGGCGCCTGCCATTAACACCAGTAAAAGAGTCAGTGACGACATGCCGGTTTGAAATTTTTTCATGCTTATCTCCCTGGTATCAGTAAGGGTTTACAAGCCGTGCCCATAAAGAGCTACATCCAGCCAACAGCAAAAATACTCCACATTTTATTAGCGGATTTTTCCAGCCCGTTCAAATGAAGGAAGACTGAAAAATTCGTCCCAGTGCATCCAGATGGCGAAGGCTTTACCGACAATGTTCGCCTCGGGAACCGCGCCCCATACTCGGCTGTCACTACTGTTGTCCCGGTTATCGCCCATCATGAAATAATGGCCTTCGGGAACAACATAAGAGATGGAGCGGCCAAGCCTGCTGGGCGTTCTATGCTTTCTGATCAGGTGTTTTTTATCCCCCAGTGTCTCTTCGACAATACTATAGCCATAACCCGCAGCGCGGGGTGGCTTGGCGGGGGACTGCTCCATGAGTTCGCCGTTAATAAACAGTTGATTGTCGAGAACCTGAACATGATCTCCCGGCAGGCCAACAACCCGTTTGATAAAGTAGCGCTCATCCCCAGGGGGGAAAAACACCATAACGTCACCCCGCATTGGGTCGGCAACATCCATTATTTTTGTTTGGGTAACGGGCAGACGCAAGCCGTAAGAATATTTATTCACCAGAATAAAATCGCCAATTTCCAGGGTGGGAACCATGGAGGCGGAGGGAATCTGAAAAGGCTCGATCAAAAAAGATCTCAACACCAAAACCAGAAACAGTACAGGAAAAAACGGCGCTGTGTATTCGATATAAAAAGGAGGGGCTTCGTCGGCGCGCTTTTTACTCAGCCACAGCTTGTCAATCAGCCACATAACCCCGCAGATAAAGGTCAACACCACCAAAATCAGAGGAAAATTCAAATCCATCTCAGCCATCCGTTTTTAATACCGCCAGGAAGGCTTCCTGGGGAATTTCCACATTGCCCACCTGCTTCATGCGCTTTTTGCCTGCTTTTTGCTTCTCGAGAAGCTTTTTCTTTCTGGAAACGTCGCCGCCATAGCACTTTGCGATCACATTTTTGCGCAACGCCTTGACGGTGGAGCGGGCAATAATATGGCCGCCAATTGCCGCCTGAATGGCAACGTCAAACATTTGCCGCGGAATCAATTCTTTCATTTTTTCCACCAGTTGCCGCCCCTTACTCTGGGCATGATCCCGGTGCACGATAAGCGCCAGGGCATCCACTCGGTCGCCGTTGATAAGCACGTCGAGCCTGACCAATGGCGCGTAGTCAAATCTTATGAAATTGTAGTCCAGCGAGGCAAACCCTTTACTGACAGATTTCAATCTATCGAAAAAATCCATCACAACTTCGCTCATTGGCAGTTCATAAACCAGCGAGACCTGACCGCCGATAAACTGCATATCTTTCTGATTGCCCCGTTTTTCTACACAAAGAGCAATGACATTGCCGAGATAGTCCTTGGGAACCAGAATGTTGGCTTCACAGATGGGTTCACGCATTTCGTCAATAGCGGTGGGATCGGGCAGATCCGAGGGGCTCGAAACATGAACAATTTCGCCACCTGTTTTGACAACTTCGTAAACCACGGTGGGCGCCGTGCTGATGAGATCCAGGTCATATTCCCGCTCCAGACGCTCCTGAATGATCTCCATATGGAGCATACCGAGAAAGCCGCAGCGAAAACCAAAACCGAGGGCGTCAGAACTTTCCGGCTCATAAAACAATGAAGCATCGTTTAAGGTCAGCTTGGAAAGCGCCTCACGGAAATCTTCGAAATCATCGGCACTGACAGGAAACATGCCCGCATAAACCTGGGGTTTTATCTTCTGGAATCCAGGCAGTGCGGGAGTATTCGGCGTTGAGGCGTGGGTAAAAGTATCCCCGACGGGCGCGCCATGAATATCCTTGATTCCGGCAATAATGAACCCGACTTCTCCTGCTCTGAGGACACCAGTATCTTTACGCTTGGGGGTAAACACGCCAACATTGTCGACAACATGGGCTTTGCCGATAGTTTTCGAGATAATTTTATCTTTGGCCTTGAGGGTTCCGTTTTTAACCCGTACCAGGGAGACGACGCCCAAGTAATTATCAAACCAGGAATCGATAATCAGTGCCTGCAAGGGAGCGTCCACCTCGCCTTCTGGAGGAGGCACCAAGGCGACAAGTTCTTCAAGAATTTCAGGTATGCCAACACCGGATTTGGCACTGCATTGCACCGCATGGGTTGCATCCAGACCTATAATATCTTCAATTTCCGTTTTTACCCGCTCTGGCTCAGCTTGGGGAAGATCCATTTTGTTGAGGACCGGAATCACTTCCAACCCCTGGGCAATGGCGGTGTAGCAGTTGGCTACGGATTGGGCTTCCACCCCCTGTGCGGCATCGACAACCAGCAAGGCGCCTTCACAGGCCGCCAGAGAGCGGGATACCTCATAGGAAAAATCGACATGGCCGGGCGTGTCGATAAAATTGAGCTGATAGGTTTTACCGTTGGCGGAGGTAAAATCCAGGGTAACACTTTGCGCCTTGATGGTGATTCCCCGCTCTTTTTCAATATCCATGGAGTCCAGCACCTGCTCGGACATCTCGCGGGCGCTGAGCCCACCGCAAAGCTGGATAAAACGATCGGCAATGGTGGACTTGCCATGATCAATATGAGCGATGATGGAAAAATTGCGAATATGGCTTAAATCAGACACGATGTAATGAAACTTCCTAGATAACAGGGGGTTGGCCGACGCGAAGTCTATCCGATTTAACCACCGGAAGCCATGTATTCCGGTGCTCAATGGCAAGATATAAACATCTGCGCCTGCGCGACAGCCAACAATATCTCAGGGACTGATTTCCAGGGTTCTGTAGATAAACTGTCCCTGACGCAGAAAGCGCACCAGAACAGGCACGCCGGAGGGTAGCGTCTTGAGGATTTTTTCATAGTCGGCAATGGATTTCACCGGGCTGTTCCCCAGCTGGACAATGATATCGCCCGGTTGCAACTCCGTATACTGGGCAGGGCTTCCGGGGCGAACGCTCTCAATAACAACACCGCCAGAAATTTTTAGCTTCTGCGCCGTTTCAGTCTCAATGGCAACAACGCGCAATCCCAGGGCGTCGGCGCTGTCACTTTGCGCGATAACCGGCTCGTCCGCCTCGGGAAGCCTGCCCACTTCAACGTTGAGGGTTTTGGCTTTGCCATTCCTGATAATCTCAGCTTCAACCCTGGTTCCGGGGGCGAGCAGCCCCACCTGATGGGGCAGATCCCCAGACTCCACCACCTCCTTGCCATTGAAGCGGACAATGACATCGCCTGCCTTGAAGCCCGCCTCTTCCGCCGGACTGTCCGCGAAAACCTGGGACACCAGGGCGCCCACGGGTTTTGCCAGACCAAGAGATTCGGCGAGGTCGCGATCGACATCCTGAATATGGACGCCGAGCCAACCGCGCTCGACGCGGCCATTGGCTTTGAGCTGGGCAATGACATCAGTGGCCACCGCGACGGGGATGGCAAAGGACACCCCGATTGAGCCCCCGGATCTGGTGTAGATCTGGGAGTTAATGCCTACCACCTCGCCATTCTGATTGAAAAGGGGGCCGCCGGAATTTCCCGGATTGATAGCAACATCGCTTTGAATAAAAGGCACATAATTTTCGCCCTGCTGCGTTGGCAGGCTTCTGCCAATGGCGCTGACGATGCCGACGCTGGCCGAGTAATCGAGACCAAAGGGTGAGCCGATGGCAATCACCCACTCCCCCACCCTAAGATTGTGGGCTGGGGCAAATGTCACTGCCGGAAGCGCCTCTTCGGAATCCACTTTCAACAGCGCCAGATCGGAACGGGGGTCTGCGCCAATCACTTTTGCGGCTAGCTCCCTGCGATCGATGAGCCTGACAGTGATTTCATCCGCGCCCTCGATAACGTGGTTATTGGTAATCACATACCCATCGGGAGAGATAATAAATCCCGATCCCATGGCAAAAGCCTGATCATCGGGATTTTTATATTGATCAAAAAATTTCCTGAGGATATCGGGGATTTCCTGGCCGGGGGGCAGCGCCGGCATATTCGCTGATTTTTTCTGCACCGTACTGACCTTGACCACCGCCGACGAATTTTGCGCCACCAGATCGGCGAAATCAGGCACTCGAGCCTCAACGGCGACAGTGAGCAGCAGTAATGGTAATACCCAGAAAAATACTTTATTGATCATTGTGGCAGGGCTCTATTTCAGTAACAGGGTGTGGCTGGCATGGCATTCCAGTAGTGATCATTGATTGCGTGTGCGACAAAACACAGGGTCGTAATTTTCAAACAGAAGAACCGGCGATACCAGAGTCTGGCGCCAGCACCTCAAGTAACACAGGCTGTATCTCGTGATTGTCGCGATGCCTTAGCGCCAGCCAGCGCACAACGGCGCCGCCAGTCACCAGACCAACCAAGCCGCACAGGGTAGAAAAACCATCGGATGGCAGCCACTGAAACCCCAACCAAGCAAAAATGAGAAGCGTCAGCAACGGCACCAGATAGGCGACAAGGGCGCCATTGACCACAACCTGCTCGGGAATACCTATTTTAACCCGCTGCTGCAAACGGAAACTGGCCGCACTTTGACCTTGCAAAAGTACGCGAATCGTCGAGGAAGTTTTAAGAATCTTGCCCAGGGTGTGTTGACCACAGCCCTTTTGGGCGCCACAACTGCCGCAGGCGGATTTTTGCAGGGTTTCCACCAGAAGTGCATTTTCCTCTATGCCGACAACGGTTCCTATTTCCTCAAGCACGGTTGCAACAAACCTCAGGGAGAGACAAATTGGGCAATTTTACTGGCGGTTTCGGGGGGCACTTCGCCAACCACACAGATCGCATAGTCTTTGCCGTTATAGACCACCTTGGCAAGCTGCGCCACGGTGGCGCCCCGTTGAGCCTGAATGTCGGGAAAACGGGTGACCTCACCGGAATCGACGAAAACAGAAACAAATGACAGGCCGTCAGTGTAACTCATGGACACATTGCCATCGCCATCCTGATGGCTTGCGGCAAGCTCAAATCCGGGGGGAAGCCAGTTGGCTTTCCACAGCATTGATGTGGCGGGGGCTGATTCCTTGGCGCAGTTGTCAGCCAACTGCTCAATTGCCGGGGTCAACAGTTCAGCAGCCACGCTGTCATCCACCCCCAGGGTCAAATCCACATACTGAAAACGCTCCATGACACGGCGGTTGGTACCAACAAGGAGAGATTGCAACAGCAGGCCGGACTCGCTATCGATGGACAAAATATAACCATAGCGCAGGGCGTCCTTGGGAACGATATGAATAATTTTAACCAGGCGATCGGCAACCCTGTCTTCGCCGCGCAGGAACAGCTCGTAATGGCTTTCAAGATTGCTGATATGTTCGGTGGGCATGGGGATGCCCTGAAGAAAGCGGTCTTCGGTCTGCCTGCACTTGGGCGACACACCCCGGCGTACAATTTCCTTGCGCGGGCCGTTTAAATAAAGCAGTTTTTCGTATTCGAGACCATCTTCAAGGAGATGGGTGATGCGAATGGACTTGAGAGAGCCTGCATGCTCATAGGTAAAGATACCCTGATAATCGAGCTCGCGATTTGCAGAAACCATTTTGCGAAGTAGATTGCGCGCCTGCTCCACATCGTCCATGGCAAGGGCGGCACTGCTGGCCACAAAAGCACCAAAAAGCAGCGCCAGCAAGGAAACACTGGCGAGGATTTTATGATGCGCACAGGAAATTGGTTTTAAAAGGACACTCACCACACAGCCACTACCCAGGAATTAGCGGACATTATCTCCATCCTGGGGCAGCCGCGCAAAGGGTAACAGCCCTTGGCTGGATAATGATTGCGCTGCATTTTCGGTATGCTGCTGCATGACACCGTCAAGATAGTCACGAATGGCTTCTTCGTCGACCTTGCTCACCACGGTTCGCGGCGAAACCAGCACTGTAGGACGGGTTTGCGCCTGGGGAACAGAACCGGCGCTGACGGTTCGCGCCGTCACGGGTGGCAAGTCGTAACCGGCGGGCAACTGAAATTGGGAATTCCCCGTTGCCTTGGTGTCGGCCGCCGCCATCTTCGGCAGCTGTTGCGAG
>JALOAH010000226.1 GCA_023228865.1 Porticoccaceae bacterium
AACTGAATCTATGCATGGCCCGAAGCTGGCCGCCTCACACTGTGATGAATACCTACTTTGACTACCTGATGAGGCTCGATATGAATGAGCAAATTGCACTCAGCACCGAAACCCTGATGAATCTTCCCCAGCGCCTGCGTTCCACCTACGTTTTGTGGCAAGACGGCCACGACCTGCGATCCACCATGGCCCGGAATACCTATTACCGGCACCGCAAGGAACTGCTGGAATATGGGATCAATATCGACTTGCGCCAGGAGAGCTCTGATCGCTCCAACGTGATCCCGCTGGTGCGGATTCTTGAAGCGGTGCCCGCATCGATCCCTGGTTGGGCGTTTGACATGAATCTGGTGCATCCATCAGCTGCCAATGGCGCTACCGGACTTCGCAGGGCCGCATCATGAACCAATCCACTGTATCCGATCGATTCAATGCGTTTCACCTGGAAGTTGCCGTTATCAGTGAGCGCCTGGGCTGGGTCCTCTGCCATCTGGGGGACGAACCCGGCGTTTCTGTTCTTCGATCACTGCATGCCGACCTTTAACGGCTCATTGATAGCCAGGATTGCCGTGACGACGTGTCTATTGCCCGGTTGCTGCCGATTGCCATGCAGGGTGATTCGGCATGCTGACCATCACCGGCGAGGTGCGCAAAGTGCTTGATGACACCTACACGGATAAATCATCAGGGAAGCCAGTCAAGCAAGCTATCCTGGTCATTGAGCCCACAAACCAAGCCCAGAACCATGAAATCAAACTCACGGCTGTGCAGTGCAAAGCCGGTCTTGACGCGGAATGGCAGGCTCTGGTGGGTCATCAAGCGGCCATCGAGGTCTCCCTGTACGTTAATTTTCAGTACAAGTTCCACCGTTTCACCGCCGTTACCGGCAAGCCTCTGTTGCAAGGGGGTAAGCCTGGTGGGCCACGCGCAGCTGGGGGACGGGTTGGATGAGGACTTGTCCACATCCAGCCAACCCGACCCCCAGCTGCTGACCCCCTGCCTGGACTCCCTCTGAATGCGCATAATCCCCGCCTTATGTTAACGGCTGGATGACCGCTACAATCCCCAGGCGGGCATCCAGCGGCTTGATCGTCCGGGGGCTATTCTCCTCAACAGCCCCCGGACGATTTACACATAAGGCAGATTATGCGGACTTGACAGGGATAGCCTGTCAAGTCGAACAATCAGACCCCTTTGGCCAAGGGTGGCCTTCCGCCTGGTTGGTTCTGTCCTGCAGGGTAGTGGCGGCCCTTGTAACACCGCCACTTTGTCCAACGGGTTGGACTAACCCATGCTGATTGACTGGATATCTGCTCATATCCGCGAAGCGGAGCAGGGGGCGACTCACATTCTCCCGGAGCGCGAGCGGCGGACGCCCCGCGCCGGGAGATGGGAGACGCTCCCCTGCTTTCTGTGCTGATTACCGCCGCCAGCGGCGGCAACGTAGCCGGGGAGGTGAAGGGCCGGCCCGCGAGGGCCGCTCAGGCGCCGGGTAGGCGCAACATCAGCACCCCGGCGGTCTATCCCCTGACCCGGTTCCTGGGTAGCGCTGTCATCCATCCTTTTCGCTCTCGATTCTTGCCAACTTTACATTTCGCTCGATTGCCTGAGCCAGGCTGTATCTCCGCATGACCTCCATGATGATTTCGAGATCGTATTCCTCCATCTGAGACAGGTTTGCAAATAGTTGCCTTAGCCTGGGGGCAGCTTGGAACTTTTCTATATCGAACAAGAGTTCGTCTGCTGAACAATTCAGAACCCCTATCAATGGCTCTATGCTCGATATCTTGGGATCCTGAACCTCGCCGGTCTCTATGCGGTATATCGTTTTTTCCGGTACGCCCGACTTCTCTGACAGTTCTTTAACCGTCAACCCTTGTTCACTGCGTATCTTCCTCAACCTCTTGCCAATGGACATACAAGGCCCCTTTGTATCGATTAAGTGACTATCAAAGGGTATTTGGACACCCTTTAATGGCCACTATAAGCCATGGAATTACCCATTGACGATTGATTTACCCATCGGTGTATGGTTCTATTGCCCATCAATGGGTATTGACGGGCTTGGGGTGGGTGGCGAGGAACGGCTTAGTAATACGTTCCTTTTGTCCCATTTTGGGTACAAATCGAGAGGGTAGAGGGGTTCTGTGATCGACTGGGTTTCTTGCTATTTGCCTTGCCTCCATCCGCCGTTGCGGACGGGCTTGGTATGTAAGATCGACCCGAACGGTGAGGTTGAATGGGCTACACCCTGTCGCAAGGAGGTAACCGGATCCCACGAGGCCAAGATCAGCGTCAGAAGCCATGGATCAGACGGGCAGGGCGGAGCAACCCATCTTTACTTTTCTGGGAACCCCTCGAAGTTCCTTCAGGGTCACAATGTGATCGGCTCCGATGACCTGGTTGCCCTGATGATGGATACCTATAGCCGCATTTGCCAGGTTATGGCGTTGTCGCCAAGCTTGGAAGATATCCGGCAGGTTCGCGCCGGTGACTACCGCCTCACACGCATTGATATCAACTATTCCTTTGAGCTGCCCACCCGGGCGGACGTGCTGTCCTGGTTGCGAGCTGCTGAGTACAAATCCAAGACCCGCCATGGGCGTCCTTCCTCCAAAGGCGGGACCCTGTATTGGGGCAAGACCTCTCAACGCTGGGCATTGAAGGCCTACTGTAAGGCCGAGGAGGTGCAACAACCGAAACGCCGATTGCCTGATTCCCTTGTCGATACACCGCTAATCCCATGGGTGGACAACAAACTCCGTATAGAGCTGGTACTGCGATCTAAAGAGCTGGATGAACTGAATCTATGCATGGCCCGAAGCTGGCCGCCTCACACTGTGATGAATACCTACTTTGACTACCTGATGAGGCTCGATATGAATGAGCAAATTGCACTCAGCACCGAAACCCTGATGAATCTTCC
>JALOAH010000078.1 GCA_023228865.1 Porticoccaceae bacterium
GCCGGACATGCTCTGCCCAGAAGAGGCGGCGATCATCAATGGATTCCATGGGGTTCCTCCGCAAGAAAAACCCGAAGGATGGCGTAGCTTAGGCGCCGTGAACAGGTGGCTGGGTTGGACGCTTACGATTGAAACGAAACTCGGTCTCCTTGAGGTGGTAATAAAACATATGTTTTTGAATGCCTTTTACCTTGCTCAACCTCAGCTTGGCATACGCCCAAAACGACTCGATGCCGTTGATATGGGACTGATCATTGGCAAACTCATTGCTGGCATATTCCACGCGAAGATGCCTGGCATACCCCACGTCAACCAAACCGTGATAGCTACGCCACCCATCGGAGTGAATGACACTCTCCAAAGCGACTTTGCCCCGAATAACCCCTTGCAACGTAGCTTTTTTGGCATCGGGCACAATCTCGGTCGATACCCAGCCATTGCGCTTAAACAATCCAAAGACAATGGTTTTACTCCCGGCACCACGTCCGCGTTTACCGCGAATGCGCTTGGGGCCAAAGTAAGATTCATCGACTTCGATCTGCCCAGCCATATGGGCATGTTTTTCACATTCTTCCGCGAGGCGGTGTCGCAATTTGATGTAAATCGAATTGATCGAACGGACACTTATTCCGGTCAACCGCGCCGTGTCGGAAGCCGAAAGATCGAGAGCAAAGTAACGAACAACTCGGCGAAACGTCTTCTCTGCAATTCGGGAACGGCGATAGTACCTATTTTTAATAACCACTTCAGAAGCTTAGCACCTAATTGAAGATGCTTAACTTCCTAAGACCCTACTCAATAGGAAAGATACATTTTTCTCAAAAAATTAATAAATTCCTGGAATTTATTCTTGCTCGTTTTTCCATCTCATAGGCACGCAGGATATTTTCTGGGATATATCAGAATATCCTCAGATGAAACCGAAAAATATGAAATAAAGCGGCTCGAGGAGAATTTTTTTAAAGGGCTTCCAGAATAAAGAAGCTCGTATTACTGCGATTCCTGTTTGCCATAAGCTATACAAAAATAATTATGGCTATCTAATCTATTGCTTTTTTACCATTGCATAGCGCTGATAGTATTCACCTACAGCAGTATTTACCTCGGCACGGGTGAAGCCAATATTAGCGAGATCAAAATTACTGATGCTATGGGACTGGCTGGGATCTGACGCGACCTGGTGTTGCCAGGATTCCCGGGTTGCTTTTGTGAGGGGTTGACCAAAGTGCGCGTAGATTCTTTCCATCACACCCAGTGGGTCCTTCTTCGCTTCCAGCATATGCACATCAAAAAACTGGGATTGGTTATATTTCCGGCGGGCAATTTCCATTTTATGCAGACCCTCTCCCCAGAGCTTAAGAGCATGTCGGCCCACATCGGCCATGGTTAAGCCAGGCTCACGCATCCGACGAATCAGCCAGGTCAGGTTGCTGGTGGAGGCCAGTGCATCAAATGGATCCCTGTGAGTGTGAATAATGCAGGCATCAGGGAACACATTAAAAATTGCGTCCAGACAAAACACATGGGCAACATCCTTTAACACCCAGCGTCGCGAATCGCCATTGGCAATAAGTTGAAGAGCCTTTCTGTAGTATTCAAAGGCAAAGGTCATATCGGTATTGGTGGCCCAGCGTTGGTACTTTGGCAGATCGGCAGTTCCGAAAAAGGTGTGCGACCAACCAGACTGGTCGATCAAATATCGGCACTCGTCAGGGGCCTCTGCAAGCATGGGATGAATATCCATTGCGCCCGGCATTGTTGCGGCAAACTGTTCTAGACCAATCTCTGTCATTTGGAACACAGGATGCCGGCGCCATTCAGCTACAGGAGGGCGCGGCATGGGATTACTCGCAAGCCAGAATGGCAGGTGTTGAATGTTGGGATCGTGACAGATCAGTCGGTGTAAAACCGTGGTGCCGGTTCGCGCCAGACCAATGATGAAAATCGGTCTGGCAATGGGCATGGATTGACTGTCGGGGTACTTTTTGATGCCCGTAAATGTTCTCAGGCGGCCACACAGTAAGCCTATAATCGAGTTTGCAATAAGCTCCTTGCCCATATCGCCCAGGGAATCGACCGTGTCAATTTCCGAGAGATACGCTTGCATCGGCTCCCGGTAGGAATCATCGCCGAAGTCATCAAAACCGGTAGCGGCTGACGCCGCCGCGTGAAATTCCTCAAAACGATCTAATAAAGACATGGATTATTCCGCTTTCAGTTCGTTAACCTACAACGGAAGCCTTCAGTGGGCCATGCTGAATAATATCGACGATGCCCGAAGGCGCAGAGAGTACATCAGCCGTCCTGTTAAGCAGGCAGGCGGCAGAGGCGACACCGGAATCCTTACGGATAAAGTGCACTTCATTGCCAGGCTTGCCGTCAATAATCCATTGCATCTGCTCCACTTCATCGTCCTCGAAAACCCTCGCTTCATATTCGGTACGAGCCGTGACCCCCTCCCTGGTGACAAGATCCACAAGAAACCGCATTCCCAAAGCAGTACCGGCCTTAATGCTTTTCTTCAGGCCGGTGCAATAAAAATCGTAGTCGCGCACAACGGGCTCGAAGCCGTTGGTCACAACGTCAATGGTGTAACCCAGCTTTTGCACCACACTCACTGAGGGAATTTGGACCGACTTTCCCCAATCAGTCTGGCTGGCCTTCATCCGCGTCCGCCACTCATCCGGGGGCAGACCAACGCCAAGAACATCGGCCCAATAGAAACCTTGTCGCAGACATTCAGTTTGGGTTTTGTGCAACAGCGAACGGATATTCACACAGGGGCCGGTGGCCAGAAGACCGCTCCATATCCGCGAGGCATCCCAGATACCACCGCCGGTAAAGGTAACGCCATGCTTTTTTGCCAGGGCATCAATCTTCCCCGCCAACTCTGGGTCAATCCAATAAGGAAGGTAGGCTTCAGTGCCATGACAAAGCACATTAATGCCGGCACCCAGCAGACGCTCGTAGGCCGGCATATTTTGAGACAGGATATTGGTGGTGGCGACAAAGGCGACATCCGCCTCCAACGCGGAATAATCCGCGCGATCACAATCTTCGACGACAACCCCCAGGGTACGACCCAAGCCGGCAACTTCACCGATGTCCCGACCAACTTTGTCACCTGCCCGATTGTAGACGGCGACCAGTTGCCACCCTTTTTCATCAATCAGTCGGGCAAGTTCCTGGCCGACAAAGCCAGCACCATAGACAACACACTTTATAGCATTATTGCTCTCCGTCATTACCCACCCCTTAGCTCGGTACGCTTATGAGTCACTTGTTATAGGTTCGTTACAACAATGCCGGCGCTTATCAACACCCTGTTCCCGCCATGCTATGCCTCTTTGCCTCAGGTGCATAAATTAGGCCGTTCAGAGTCAGCCAGCGGGGAACAGGTTTACAGGAATGCTTTTTGGGCAATAGTAAAGTCGTAATAGTCCCGCCAGGCACAAATCTGACCATTATCGTCAAATTCGAAGACGCCGACGATCATGAACTCGGCAATAACACTACCATCCTTTCGCAGCATCTTTTCGTAACGCTCAGCCATCACCACGTTACCGTCAGACATCATGTGTCTAACGGTTTGGTCAAGGCTGTAATAGTCGTTGTCGTAAAGTGATTTCAACAGCAGGTTGATTTGTTCCCGACCTTTCGCGGGAGGGAATCCGGTGTTTTCCCAAAGACAGTCGTCGGAACAGTGCTTGTCGTACAATGCCTGAGAACTCTCCGGGCTATCCTGCTTGGTCAATATATCGAAAACTGCCTGTTCATATTGGTTTTTAATCATGAGTAAAAATCCTGTAATCAATCGCTTTGTTACATCATCAAATACTACAGCTCGACTCTAAGCGATGTCTTTCGCACAAGTAGCTATATGAAGCAGCTACATGTAGTAGCAATATGTAGTATTGTTAACTCTACCCGCGCGGGTATATTGCAGAATCTTATTCGATAATGCGACTGAACCAATCTGAAAAATTGGAATATAGAGGCCCAATATTCCAAAGAATAATTTCTTCTCTCACCCAATATTTGTCTAAAATTCAAATAGATATAAAAAATAGCGAAAAAATATTACTTCCGATAACAGGGTGAA
Source organism: Porticoccaceae bacterium (assembly GCA_023228865.1). The sequence continues at coordinate 4,103 of JALOAH010000078.1, forward strand.
CATTCATACTTTTCCATTTACGGCTATTGTTGCCAAGAAAAAATTTGATAATAGTTACCCTCCATTGAACCTTGTTATAACTTTACTATCAACAGGAATATTCCTATGGCGCTGACCCATGTTCTAAAACCCATAACCATTGGGGAACTGGAAATACCCAACAGAGTGGTACGCTCCGCCCACTTTACCAACCTCGGCAATGGCATTATCAATGACGACACCATCGCCTATCACCTGGCTCGCGCCAAAGGTGGTGTTGGACTGTCGGTCATCGAAGTGCTGTCTGTCCACCCCACGTCTCCCGGCTCGAACAATATCTGGCAGCCCGGCAATGACGAGGGCTACCGCAAGTTAATAGATACCATTCTTCCCACAGGGATGCGCCTGTTCCAGCAATTGTGGCTCGGCGGTAATGTGTTGCTGCCCATTGACGGCAGCCCGCCCTGGTCAGCTTCTGATTTGGCTAACCCTCTGGTGGGTGTTGTGCCGGTCGCCATGACAAAAACGATGATCGACGAGGCTGTAGAGGCGTACGCCCGGGCTGCGGAACAGTGCGAGCGCTGGGGTATTCAGGGCGTGGAATTACACGGCAGCCATGGCTATCTGCCCGCGCAGTTTTTGTCATCCAACCAAAATTACCGCGACGACGATTACGGCGGCAGTTTCGAAAATCGTGCCCGCTTCATCATCGAGTCCCTCGAAGCCATTCGCGCTTCTGTATCAAAGTCCATGGTGGTGGGTATACGCGTCGGGGACGACGCCTCCTCCGGCGGTATCACCGCTGAGGACTACGCTCAGCTTGTTGAAATGCTCGAAGAGCGCAACCTGCTGGACTATGTCAATATCTCCATGGGTGGTTATCACTACACCCGCAAAATTGTCGGCGGTATGCACGAGCCCGCGGGTTACCAAATGGCCACGACTCAGGTTGTCAGTCACAAGACCAAGCTACCCACTATCGCTATCGGTCGCTTCCGTACGCTGGAGGAAGCCGATCAGGTGATTCGCGCCGGCGACGCCGACATGGTGGCCATGACCCGGGCCCATATTGCCGACCCGGATATCGTCAAGAAAACCGCAGCCGGCCACCCTGAGCAAGTACGCCCCTGCATTGGCTGTAACCAGGGTTGCCTGGCAGGTATTAACACCATGATTCCCCGTATGGGCTGCGTCGTAAACCCAGCTGTCGGCTTTGAGCAAACCATGGGGGATGACAAATTCGTTCCGGTTAGCGAGCCCAAAAAGATTGTCATCGTGGGCGGCGGTGTTGCCGGTATGGAAGCGGCCCGCGTTGCGGCGTTGCGCGGACACAAGGTTATATTGATGGAAGCACAACCTCACCTGGGTGGCACTATCAACCTGGCTGCTAAACTGCCGACCCGTGCCGGTATTCGCGACATAGCCGTGTGGATGGAGGAGGAAATTACCCGCCTCGGTGTGGATATTCGCCTTAACACCTATGCAGACGTGGACGATATCGCCGCAGAAAGTCCCGACGAGGTTATCGTCGCCACTGGCTCTTATCCCCGCATGGATGGCATTCAGGTCTCCAATCCGGGCGACCCTATTCAGGGTATGGAGAACCCAAAAGTACTGTCCAGCCACGATCTCCTTAGCGGCGGCCAACGCGACCTGGGTAAAACCGCTGTGGTTATCGACGACCTGGGCCATTACGAAGCCATCGGCGCGGCGGAATATCTGGCTGAAAAAGGCCTGTCCGTTACCTATATTACCCGCCACAACGGCTTTGCGCCCATGATGGATTTGGCCTGGATGACAGAACCTGCACTGACTCGACTGGCAGACAAGGATTTCAGCTACCGCACCCGTACGCGGGCCACAGCAATTGATGACGAAGGGGTGACTGTTTGCCCGACTTATGTGCGAATCGACGAGAAATATACCTCGAAGATCCCTGCAGACACCGTGGTGTTTGTTTCCCTGAACCACGCTAACAGGGAACTGTATAACGAACTGACGGACAAGGGTATCAAGGCCCGCGTGATTGGCGATGCCAATTCACCGCGCTATCTCAATGCAGCAATCCGCGAAGGTAACCTTGCCGGCGTCCAGGTTTAATGGAGACAAATTCAATGAATGTACTTGTAATCGGTATCACCAGCGGCGTTGCCGTACCGCTGGTCAAAAATCTGCTCGCCAGTGGCCACAAGGTTATCGGAACGGTGCGCAGTGACGCACAGATCGACGGTGCCAAACGGGACTATCCGGGTATCGCTGACGTATTCAAGCTGGATATGGCCGACGGCGATAGTGTGAAAATCGCCATCGAGACCGGCCTCGGCGACCATCAGCAGGATCTGGATGCCGTCATCGTCTGTACCGGTATCGCGGGCTATAATCCGCTGGAAACCGCGCCCCTTGAGCTTTTCCGCCGTACACTGGAAGTCAACACCGTATCCTGTCTTGCGGTTTACCAAACCTGTCTCCCCATTCTGCGTAAAACCGGTGGCCGTATCATTTTCCTCAGCTCCTACGGCGGCAAGGTTTCAATGCCCTTTATCGGCTGTTACCAGGCATCCAAATTCGCTTTGGAATCGCTGGGAGATGTCATGCGCCAGGAAGCCAGGCTCTCCGGCGTTGAGGTGGTAATGATTTTACCCGGTGGCATTGATACCGCCATGTGCCACAACATGCTGGCAGACATCGACAAGGAGATTGGCCAACTGAGCGACGACATTAACGAGCGCTACGGCCATTACTATCGCGGTCACCGCAACCTGCTCGCCGGGCCCGGCAAAGTCTCCGGCGAAGAAGTGGCTCAGGTGACGCAAGAGGCGCTGGAAGCGGAAACGCCGGAAACCCGTTATATCGTCGGTGAGGGTGCAGCCTTCCTTATTGCCGAACGGGCCCGCCTTTCAGACCGGGAAATGGACACTGTTTTCGAGCAGATGTTTGCCCAGGCCAGTCAACAGTAACAGGTTCCGACAAGCGGGTAAAAGCATCGTGAATAACATCGACACCAAAGCCTTTCAGCTCGTTGTCGACCGGCAGGAAATCGAACAGGTGCTGCGCACCTTCTCCCGCGCCGTCGACCGACTGGACCTTGAACTGTTGCGCTCGGTCTATCACCCCGACGCCATCGATAAACATGGCGTTTTTGAGGGCAACGCCCACGAATTTGCCGCCTATATTGTCGATACCATCGGCAGACTGACCACCTACGGCTTTCACCTGGTATCGCAATCCATCATTGATGTGGAGGGAGATATCGCCGCGGTTGAATCCGGTTACATCGGCTACCATCGAATTCAACCGGGAGAAGCGGCCATTGCCGAATACTTTGGCGAAACCTATGCCTCTCGCGCCAAAGCCGAAGGCACTATAGAGCAGGAACACGACCACCTTTGCGGTGGTCGTTACATCGATCGATTTGAACGCAGGAACGGCAAATGGAAAATTGCCCGGCGCGAAATTACCAATGAGTGGCGACGGTGCGGTGTGGCATTTACCGACCTGCCCGAAGGCAGACTGCACCAGCTGAACATACAGGGTAAACGGGATCGCACTGACCCGGTCTACGCCAATCTCTTTCCCGGTGGTTAAGAATCAGGGTTGCGGCCAAGATTACTCAGGCTGGCTTCGATAGAGCCTGCCGCCTCGCCTTTGGTCATGGCCGACAACAATGCACCTACGGGCATGGCAAGGTTGCGCCACAGTTCCTGCTCGCCGAAGTTCTGGGTAACGCATTTTGTATAAGCAGAACCGACGGCGTCACTGATTGCCGAGGCCATAATATCAATATCCACCCATGACTCAAGCTGGCGCGCTCGGGACATGTCATGCAGGGTATCCAGGTAAAACTGACGGCCTTTATTGCGCACTAATTCAGCAATAGGCCCCTCGCCCATTACCGTGACAGCGAAAATTGCCCTGACATAGCGTTCATCGTTAATCCATAAACGTACGGTGAGATCACACAAGGCAAGAATCGGATTGATACCTTCTTCACGCGCCTCCCTATTGGCCTGCTCGAACTGGAAGTCAATCAGCTCTTCAATAGAGGCCAACAATATCTGGTCACGACCACCAAAATTGTTATACAACGTCTGCTGGGCAATACCACAGATACTGGCCAGGTCTCGAATTCTAACGCCCTCGATACCATATTCGGCGACTAATTTTCGAGCTCTAGCCCTGATAACTGTACGCCTCCAACGCTGCCCACTGCCCTTTCGGAAACTGGACCCAATATTCACTGGCTCTGAAGCCAACTGCAATGGCTGTTTCTTTTTTGTCTCCTCAAGCCCGAAATTTTTCTTCATATCGTCGGCACCACTTATCAAAGAGAATGTCATTATCGAGATATCCGCACAGCAAAACTAGTACCTTATTTCATCCTAATTTTCGGGTATAGTCGTTTAAGTTTAATACGAGCATCATCATTGGAAAACTGCCAGTCGACACCCACCTGTGCTGCATTACGTCGCTCGGCCCAAGCCGTTGCCTCGCGGCGCAGTGTTTCAATATCGGCTATGCGCCGATTGAGGCATTGCTTTGTGAACACGCTCAATTCAATTTCGGCCACATCCAACCAACTGCCATGCTTGGGTGTGTAGTGAATCTTCAACCGATCCAACAGGCGCCTAGCCTCGGCGGGCGCAAACGCCTTGTACAAGGAAGCCGGCATGTGAGTGTTCAAGTTGTCCCACACCAACACGACCTTCTCGGCGTCGGGATAATCGACTTCGAGCAGTTTCCTGATCTCCTCGGCCAGATCGATTGCCGTTTTGGTCGCGCGGACATTGACTTTGCGCCAGCCGCCCAGGGGCTCCGTCGCCATGAAGTTGACAGCCGTCCCCACGCGTTCGTACTCATAATCGTAGCGTTGTGGTTGTCCGGGTTCGACGGGCAGGGGCTGGCGCGTTTCGCCGACCAACTGCGTCGGTTGCTCATCCAGACAAACCACCGGGCGTTTCGGATCGTAAGGCCGCTGATAGACTTCCAGGATGTCCTCCATGCAGGCAACAAACTCTGCGTTTTGTTCCGGCGGAATCACCCAGCACTTGCGTTGATGCGGTTTCAGTTCGTTTTTTTCAGTGCCCGCATCACCGTCGGCGGGGAGATCGATTCCACCACGGCCAGGGCGACCAGCTCCTCGGCCGACAACCGCAATGTCCACCGCGCGTGGCCTGGTGGCGGCTCGCTGCAGGCGATCTGTACCAAGCGCGCCTGCTTTTCTCCATCTAACATCGGCTCGACAGCCGGATGTTCCCGCTTCTTACGCGCCAGCGCCGCTTCAAGCCCTTGTTCCACAAACCGTTGGCGAATAGTGAATATGGTTCGCGGTGCACAAGAAAACACGTCTGCCGCCTGCACATCGTACCAGTCTGCTCCATCGGCGTCGACCCTCCCTCCTTCAACAGTATGTTGGCATGTTTGATCTTAGGGGCCGCCGTCTTCCCTTTGCTGATTAAATCCGTGAGCCGCGAACGTTCCTCCTCTGTGAGACGCACGATGTATTTTTGTTCATGAGAGCTTCTCCTGACAAACAACATGAATATATACTCTCAATATGATGATTTTAAGAGATTATTTAGAATTACATAACCATATGACATATATTCAGCCGCCACGGTATAATTGCCACATCTTGTCTACTTTGAGGATGTGGCATGCCAGCAGCGATGGACGCAGCATCAAAACGCCGAGTGCGAGCTGACCGGTTATTGATGAAAGGCAAATCCCCCTCAGAAGTCGCCCGCTTGGTCGATGCCCCCCGCCAGACGGTGTATCGCTGGCAGGGCATTCTCCAGGAACAGGGCCTCGATGGCTTGCGAGAGATGAGCAAGGGCGGGCGGCCCTCCCGACTTTCGGCGGAGCAGTTGGACACCCTGCGAGAGATGTTGCTGGCAGGACCACTCGCCAACGGGTATGCCACGGATCTCTGGACGATCAAGCGCGTACGGCTTCTGATTGGCAAAATGTTTGGGATCAAGTACAGCGATGTCCATGTGCGGCGGTTGCTGGGCGCACTGGGCTTCTCCAGCCAAAAGCCCGAGAAGCGGGCCATCGAACGCAACGAGGAAGCGGTGGCAGACTGGAAGAAACGTACCTGGCCTGCCCTCAAAAAAAAGCCTGCCGCGAAGGGCGCGTCATCGTCTTCATAGACGAGTCCGGCCTGTCGGAACGGCCAACTCGGGTACGCACCTGGGCGCCACGGGGCCAGACGCCAGTGATTCAATTCCACTTCAACTGGAAACAGCTTTCCATGATCGCTGGCGTGAGTGTTACGAATGCCTACTTCCGGCTCCACCGGGGGACCATCAAGGCACCCCAGATCGTTGAGTTCCTCAAAGCTTTGGTAGCCCAGATCAGGCAACCACTGCTCATTATCTGGGATGGACTTCGGGCGCATCGCTCCCGCCTGGTACGGCACTACCTTGATGGCCACGTGGCCATGAATTTTCTCCCGATAACGTAAATTATCTTTCGCACATTTGAAGAGGCGGTGATTTCCCAAGTTGCTAAGATTGAGTTGCGAAGCTGAATCTAACAACAACAGTAACCGTCCGGTAAACCCATCTTCACAATGAGGCGGGAATCGGTAACGTAGGTGTCCACCTATTTTTTAAGTGGACACCTGTTATGGATACATTTGTACCGGCACTCCCGGCTCCGAAGCGTCGCCGCCGTCATTCAGCCCAGTTCAAAGCCGAAGTACTAAAGGCCTGCGCCGAGCCTGGCAATACCATCGCCGGCGTGGCTCAGCGCTATCAACTCAATGCCAACCTGGTCCATAAGTGGCGTCGACAGGTGGCGCCGGGTTTGTCAGGCTGCCTGACCCGGTCAGTTGTGAAGACGGATCTGGTGGTGACACGGTCCGCATTGAATTGCCCGGCAACATTATCGTCCATTGGCCAATCGCGCGCATGGCGGAGGCCCTTGTCTGGTTAAGGGCAATGCGGCCGTGATCCGGGTCGATGAGATCTGGCTCTCCCGGGAACCGTTGGATATGCGTTGCGGTCCCGACACCACTCTGGCCCGGGTGGTAAATGCCTTCGGCGAGGCCAAACCCCATACCGCCTATGTGTTTGCCAACAAGCGGGCCAACCGGATGAAGATTCTCCTCCACGACGGCTATGGCATCTGGCTGGCGTCCCGTCGTCTGCACCAGGGGAAGTTTATCTGGACACCGCTACGGCAAGGCGAACCCATCACCCTTGAGTTGTCACAATTGCGTGCCCTGGTGGTGGGCCTGCCGTGGCAGTACGCCACCGACCGCCATACGATTAAGACCCTGTAAATTCCGGCAAATTTATCGCAAATGTTACCGTAAACCGTCGCACAATTTGCGCTGTTGTGGCACAGTGAGCCTATGGATGTGGCCGCTGATCTGACCCGACTGTCCCCCGAGCAACTGCATATTTTGGCGGCGGATCTTCAGGCGCAGGTCAAGGGTCACGAGGCCGTCATTACCGAGCAGACGCATCAGCTTGCTGCGCGGCAACAGCAACTGGATCGCCGGGACCAGACCATTCAGCGCTACCGGATCCGTGAAGAGAAGCTGACGCACGAGATCGCCTTGTTGCGACGGCACCGGTTCGGCAAGCGCAGTGAAGTGCTCAACAAGCAGCAGCTCAGCATGCTGGATGATCTGATCGAAGAGGACACCGCCGCCCTGGAAACCGAGCTGGACAAGCTGGCCACTCGAGACCGCCCGCGGCCAGAGAAACAGCAGCCCGCCCGCCAGGCATTACCGCCCCATCTGCCCCGCACCGAGATCCGTCACGACCCCGCCTCGACCACCTGCACCTGTGGCTGCCAGCTCAAACGGGTGGGTGAGGATATCAGCGAGAAACTGGATTATGAACCGGGCACGTTCCGCGTGGAGCGTCATATCCGCGGCAAGTGGGTGTGCGATGCCTGTGAAACCCTGGTCCAGGAACCCGTTTCCCCGCAGATTATCGACAAGGGCATTCCCACCACCAATCTGCTGGCGCAGGTGCTGATCAATAAGTACGCCGATCATTTGCCCCTGTACCGGCAGCAACAGATCTTTGCTCGCGCTGGCGTGGCGTTGCCGCGCTCGACCCTGGCCGACTGGGTGGGCCGTTGCGGTGTGGAATTGACGCCATTGGTTGACGCGCTGCGGCAGGAACTGAAAACCCACGCCGTATTGCACGCGGACGAGACACCGGTGGCGATGCTGTCACCGGGGAAAAAGCGAACCCACCGCGCCTATGTGTGGGCCTATGCCGCCACCCGGTTTGCCCCGGTCCAGGCAGTGGTGTACGACTTCCGTCCCTCGCGCGCCGGCAAGGAAGCCAGAGACTTCCTGACGGGCTGGATCGGCAAACTGGTGTGTGACGATTACAGCGGCTATAAGGCAGGCTTTGCTGAAGGCATCACGGAGATGGGTTGCATGGCCCATGCCCGGCGCAAGTTCCATGACCTGCACGTGGCCAACCAGAGTCCTATCGCCGAGAAGGCCTTGGCCTATATCGGCGCGCTCTACGAGATTGAGCGGGAAGCCGCCGCACTGAGCGATGCCGCCCGGCAGCAATTGCGACAGGAAAAGGCCAGGCCCGTTCTCGATAAACTGCACCACTGGCTGATTGGCCAGCGCCAGCAGGTAACCCACGGCACGGCTACTGCCAAAGCCATCGATTACAGCTTGAAGCGCTGGCAGGCCCTGACCCGGTATCTCGATGACGGCCGCGTTCCGATCGACAACAATTGGGTGGAAAACCAAATCCGTCCCTGGGCGTTGGGCCGTTCCAACTGGTTATTTGCGGGGTCACTGCGTAGCGGACAGCGTGCAGCAAACATTATGAGCCTGATCCAGTCGGCCAAAATCAATGGCCTTGATCCGCAAGCCTATCTCCGCGATGTAATGGAGCGCCTGCCCACGATTCGCCAGTCCCGCCTTCACTAGTTACTGCCGCACAACTGGACGCCAGCTGACAAGGTGTGATCGCCGGACGGTTACCAACAACAGAGGAAACCACCACCATGAACAACAATAGCGAGACTAAGACGTTGGGTAAAGTCGTTCAGATCGATGAGGCACGTTTTCAGGACCACCTCGGTGAACTGGTCCCCAGGCAAAAGATTTTACGAATAAAAAAGGTAGCCGCCATGTCTCGCTCAGTGAGGAAGACCGTGCCAGGAACCGCCGCAAACCGAGAATCCGCGCCAAAGTCGAGCACGTCTTCGGTGCGATGAAAGGTCAGTTCGGCTTCACCAAAGTCCAGTACAAGGGATTGGCGAAGCACGCCCATCATCTTTTTGTACCCTGTGCACTGGTGAATCTGGTCATGGTGAAAAAGACGCTATTGAGTCGAAATAGGCTGGGATTGCAGGTGCAGTGCACCTGATGTAGGGCCATCGGGCCGGAATTGCCGGCCTCATAGAGAAAACGGCTTCTACAGGAGCCGAACATCAACGAAAACCCAGAGGGTTCTGGCGAATTTAATGGTTGCATCGCTGTTTGCATCAATTAATCAGAACTTCCTTTTAATAAGTCTATACAGGATTTATCAATCCATCTCAAGATTAGCCATACGCTTGACCGCGCTGAAAGTGAGTTTGGTCATGATAACTGCCCAAGCAAAAAATGCTATGGTTGGAATATACCAGGAAATTAGACCGTTAAACGCCATAGGGCCCGACTTAAAGAAAAGGCAAAGCACCCCCGGGATGTAGCACAACACTAACCAAAGTGTCATATAAGCTGCCCAACGGGGATAAATGGGCTGCGTTCTGCGATCTAGAAATATAGAAACCCCAATGGCAATGCCCCACAAAGCAAAGGGTGGCCAGGGGAGAAGCCACCAAAACCAGAGAAAATCGTTGAGCAGGCGCGTTGTTTCCGGGTTGAGGACATCGGGACGAAATGAAGCCAGCGACCCCACCATTGCAAACATGATACCCACGAACGTGCTGAGTCCACAGCAAACCACCTGTATTTGCGCCAATATGGGATGCTCGGGTGCAGCAAGCTTGGTCTGTTCGACAATGGCAAGCGCCCAGGGCACAATTAATCCAAACGCCAGCATAGCAAAAATCATACCAACTCGAATTCCAGTCTTATTCTTAATATACATCTCGGCAATCTCTGCTGAACTTGCCATGGGAGACGGAGGCGGTACGAAACCCGCCAAAACGACCATTCCGAGAAAGGCGGACACCATGAATAGGGGCCCAGACCAAACACATAATAGAAGCAATTTCCGAGTCATTTTATATTCTCCTCTTTTAAACGAGACACCACGATGAATGCGCCTCCGAAATGGAAGGGCCACATTAAACAACTACGATATTAATTAATCGAAATTGTATTCAAATTCAACACCGTAAACACGACCCTTACCACCAATGGGGCTAAAGGTGCCACCAGCAAGCCCTGTGAAGGTTGCGCCTGAATGGATAACTTCATCCAGCAGGTTTTTTCCATAAACTGAAACCGACCACCTATTCTCAGAAAAATAGGTGACAAACAGGTTAACCATTTCCACTTCTTGAAGTGGTAGTTGGTTGTTATCCGACATGTACATTTTATCTCTATAGGCGTAGGATGCATGAGTCAACAGTGTACCGCCGTGGTCAAAATCCAATTCGTGCGTTAATGCGATACCCCATGTTGATTTTGGCGCGCGGGTCAAATCAAGATCCATATCCTCACTATTTATGACACCGTCACCATTTAAATCAAAAAGGATATCCGTATATTCAGCATCGAGATAACCATAATTGATACTTAAAAGCAGACCGTCACTGATCTGATGATTAAACTCAATTTCAACCCCTTGCATCTTCGCATCTGCAGTGTTTGTTGAAAATTGGTTAAGAGTTACGGGCTCAGCAACATCCTTTTGCATATCCTTCAACTCGCTATAGAAAATAGCAACATTAAGCTTTGTGCGTCGCTCGTTAAACCATGATTTAAAGCCCATTTCAAAAGCATCTTGCTCTTCTTCATCAAAAGCGGGAAATGCCGCAACACCCGGGATAGCGCTTGTGGCCTGCCTTAAGTTAAAGCTCCCGCTCCTAAAGCCTTTGGAATAATCTGAATACAGATGCATATCATCTTTAAATTCCCAACTAAAGCCCACTCGCGGGATAAAAAAGTCCCACTTTTTGCTATCTTCATAAAACAGCGAACAGGAGCGGGATGACAGATCGCAACTTCCCAGGTCTCTGGGGGATATTTTCGCATCCTTTTCCTCACGGCTATACCGCAGCCCTGCCCTTAAAATCACATCATCTGTTATATGATAATCTAACTGCGTAAACACCCCTAGTGCTTCGTGGTCCATTTTTCCCCCTGAATGTTGCAGCAAGGCTCCACCGAGAATGCTCCTCTGCTCAATAGTAAACATATCTTGAGAAAAGTAATAAACACCGGAAGTAATATCGGCATTACCAAAACTACCATTGTAACGAATCTCATTACTCACCTGATCCTGCTCAAAGAAATTGTTTGCATCAAAAAATGTAACAGGAGATGAGTCGATATCAACATTGTTTAGACTTTCAACTTTACGTCTTGCCAGAATATTGGTGATACTGCCGTCACCAAATGCAACATCCCAGCTTGATTCAAAAGTTACCTGCGTCCAGTTAATATCTGTCAAGCCCTTATTATCATTACTTACCTTATGACTACTTGGCGAGAATAAAGCCCATCCTTGAGCAATAGTGCCATCACCATCCATGGAACCATCTTCAACAATCAACAGATACTCTGAGGAATCATTTGGCGTAAATCGCAATGAAGCCCTAGCTACTAAGCTCTCCATAGCGCCATAATCAGCCATCTCATCCCCAGGTAGGGGTTGCAGGGAGGCCTGCTCTTCGTCAAAACGACTGCGAGTCCGACGGTTCAGTTTGTCCACCACTTTGTCGATCAGCGACTGGTAGTCGTCAACCGAATCGAAGTTGGCGTGACCTCGCAACTTCAGCTGTTGAGACAGTCGCTGTTTGAGCGAGCCGTTGGCGCACTCGACCACACCGTTCTCATGGGATTGACCGGGATTGTTGCGGGTGGGTTGCATGCCATAATGTTCGCACAGCTTGGTGTAGTCGTCCGTCCAAGCGTTTTCTCGGTTCTTGCGCGCGGCACTCAAACTGTCAGTGCGGTGCTCCAGAGGGCTTCCGCCCGCTTGTTTCAAGGCGCGTTGCAGGCCACAGGCCAGCGCTGCATAGCTCTCGCCCCCTTGCACCACGGTGACTGAGCGCCAGCCGCTGTAGGCCAGGCGAAACTGATACAGCAGATGCGAGAAGGGCTTGCCCTGAATGGTGATCGGACTGTCAGGGTGTGTGAAGTCGGAGAAAGCCTGCTGTGATACCACCGCCTGCTGTCGGAACATGACCTCGCGGTCGGGGCCATGCAGCGCTTTCCATTGTTTAACGCGTCGCTGCAAGGTTCGCAGGATGCGCTGATCGTAATGTTCGGGGTAATGCTCTTCCAGGTAATCGAGCAGGGTAGTTCCCGTCAGTGACGGCTCTTTCTCCAATAGGAGTACGAGCTCTGTACTCCACACGGCCTCCAGTGGATCTTCACGGGTGCGCCAGTCGCGCTCAGCTTTACGACGGGCTCCCCCGGCGTGCTCAATCCGCCGTCCAGAGCGGACGGAAAGACCTGCTTTAGCGGCAGCCACCTCTTGGGTGGTGCCGGCTTTACGATGCTGCATATACAGCTCCTCTTGTCGGTGGGTAATGTGTTGACCAGGCACTTGTGCTCCATGGAGGAAAACAAATGCCTATTGTCATACCCAACCGGCCAAGATAATTGTCGCTAACCGGACAAGATAGTTGACGCCAAACACTCCTCGACGGCGGGGTCGGAGAGGTTGAACCAGTGCTGGAGAAAATAGATACGCAGCATGCGCTCCACCCCGACCGGGCGACGTCCCGCTCCCTGAGGCTTGGGGTAGAAGGGCTCGATAGCTTCGACCAGCCCTTTCCAGGGAATAATGGTATCCATGGTAAGCGTCCAGCCCTCCCACCTGTTACTGTGAGGCTTTGAGTGGTAGCAACTCGTCAATGCAGCTGTTGGGCCAGGTGGGGAGTTTTTCCAAAACCTCTTTAAGCCAGGCGAAGGGCTCGATGCCA
>JALOAH010000227.1 GCA_023228865.1 Porticoccaceae bacterium
TTTTACAACAGCCACCGTTTGCATTCGTACTTGGGATACAAAAGCCCGAATCAGTATGAGGCGGAAATGGTGGAACTGAGGAAAGTTGCTTAACTGGGGTGTTCAGAAAACCTTGACCACGTCAGACAGGCATTCCGCTGGCGCTTCATGCCTGCCTCTGCTGCAAGCGTTAGCCAAAGGAAAACTATGCGTTATTCAGAAGTATTTGTTCCTGGTGGCTTTCCCCGCCATACATATAACCCTCGCACAAACCGCAACCTAGAAAGCCGAATCAGCGAAGTTGCAGATAATCTTTGTAAATTGTCAACGGTTACCGGGCATACGAAATCAGGAAAAACTGTCCTTGTGCGAAATGCTTACCCCCCAGAGGAAAGTATTTGGATAGATGGTGGCACTGTAGGCGATGAGGAGGATTTTTGGTCCGGCATAATTGATCAACTAGAACTTTTTCAAAGCATTGAGGAAGGAAGTTCCACAGAGCGTTCAAGTGAGATTGGGGCGGAGGGGACGGCAGAAGCAAATTTCTTGTTGGTAAAAGGTAGTGGCGCCCTCACTGGAAAACTTGGTGATGCTCACGGGACTGTGAAGTTAGGCACAAGATCAGTTAGTTCACGTGTAACAGCACTTGCTGGTTTACGCAATGCGAACCTACCCGTGATTATTGACGATTTCCATTACATCCCCAGGGAACTACAAGGCTCACTAGTTCGCGCACTTAAGGGACCAATATTTGACGGACTTCCGGTTGTCCTTATTGCCATTCCGCACCGTAGATATGATGCCCTAAAGGTTGAAAAAGAAATGACAGGAAGGCTCCACCCCATCGAGATTCCCCTATGGGAATCGGATGAATTAGCTTACATCCCTTCCGCTGGGTTTCCGCTCCTCAACTGCGAAATATCCGGTGACGCTATTGCGTCATTTACCGATGAGGCTATCGGCAGCCCACATCTGATGCAGGACTTTTGCCGTACGCTATGTCGACAAGAAGAAATTAAAACCGATCATGACGGAAAAAGGCTCAGCCCAACAAAATTGAAACTTGCTGAAGTTTACAAAGAGGTCGCAGAGACAATCGGTAGACCAATCTTTGAAAAACTTGCGAGAGGCCCGCGTCAAAGGACAGATAGAATACCCCGCATTTTAAAAGATGGAAGTGAAGTCGATATTTATGGTCTTGTTCTACATGCACTAGCACACATCAGACCAGGGCTTGTAACAATTGAATACGAGGAATTGCGAGCTGCCATTCGAGAGGTGGCACGAGAAGCACCGCAACTCCATGAGGTTGCACGGGTATTGCGACACATGGCGAGTATTGCAGCCTCCGACGAGAGTTCCACTCCCGTTATAGATTTTGAAGAAGAAGAAAAGATTCTCCATATCACAGATCCATTTTTCGCTTTTTACCTTCGCTGGGGAAATCTAAAAGGCTAACAAACGCTTCGAGTGGGACGCTCCAACACCCGGCTTCGCCGCCTGTTTCCGCGCCCCTCAAGCTGCACGTTAGCCATCAATGAGTAAGGTGTAATGACCCAGTGATTTCCTGCTCAGGGTATTATCCACAAAGGAGAACCCGATGAGCATTGAGATGGACGAAGAAATCAAGCGCTGGACTGCCAAGCGCAAATCGGCCCTGGTGATGGAAATCATCCAGGGCAAGAAGACGGTAGCCGAGGCCAGCCGGCAGTTCGACCTGGCCCCCTCGGAGATCGAGGATTGGTTGGACCAGGCCAAGGCCGGCATGGAGAACGCCCTCAGGGCCAAGCCCGAGGACGTTCGCCAGCAGTACGAGCGCCAGATCAAGCACCTGCAGGAAGCCTATGGCGAGGCGATGCTGGAGCTGCGCGTGCGAAAAAAGCTGGAGTCCCTGTTGGGCAAGGACGAGTCATGATCGAGATGATCCGTCAGGGACTGCAGGCAGAAGGTGTCGTAATCTCGATCAGCAAGATCTGCCGCTACCTGGGTATTCCGCGTCGCACGCTGTACTACCGGCCGGTGAAGTCGACGCCGAGAGTGAGGCCCGAACTCGAGGGCCCCATCAAGGCGCTGATCGAGCAGCAGCCCTCCTTTGGCTACCGCACAGTGGCTGGCCTTTTGGACATGAACAAGAACACCGTCCAGCGCATCTTTCAGCTTCGCGGCTGGCAGGTACGCAAGCGGGCCGTTGGCTTCAGGCCGCGCATCCAGGCATTGCCATCCGTGGCTACCGCACCCGATCAGCGCTGGTCCACCGACCTGTGCCGTGTCTGGGGTGGCCGTGACGGCTGGCTCACACTGGCCTTGGTGATGGATTGTCATACCCGGCAGTTGCTGGGCTGGCATCTGTCCCGCAGCGGCAAGGCGAGCACGGCGGCGAGTGCGCTGGAGCAGGCGTTGATCAGCCGATACGGCTCATTGGGGCGAGTACCTACCCCGTTCCTGCTGCGATCCGATAACGGCTTGGTCTTCACAAGTCGGAATTACACCCGTCTGGTCCGTGGCTACGGGTTACGTCAGGAGTTCATCACGCCACACTGCCCCCAGCAGAACGGCATGGTTGAGCGCCTGATCAGGACGCTGAAGGAGCAGTGTGTTCACCGCCACCGTTTCGAGACCCTGCAACATGCGATGCGGGTGATCGGCGACTGGATCCACTTCTACAACCACCGGCGTCCGCACCAGGCGCTCGGCATGAAGACACCCGCTGAAGCCTATGCAACTGCATGTGTATTAGCGGCTTAACCTGTGCAGAAAGTGCTGGGTCATTACAGGCACGCAGTAGCGGCGAGCTCCTTTGAAGTGATACTCTAGTGATACTTCAGGAGGGTAGCCCATGAAAGTCGAACTAGTCACCAACCTCAAGCGCCAAGCAACCAAGATCCTGGCTGATTTGCACGAAAGCAAAGAGGCCGTCCTGATAACC
>JALOAH010000228.1 GCA_023228865.1 Porticoccaceae bacterium
ACCTGCATAATGCCGGTGGTGGCTCCTATCGCGGTAATTTCTGTCGTAGACGCACATATTTTTGTAATAGTAGTTGCGCTAACCGTGCCGGTGTAATAACCGCTGCCGGTAGCCACAATCTTCAAATAAGTATCGCAATCCTCTTCTGTTGGCTGGTAAGTGTTGGAAACGGCCCCCGGGATGTTCTGGTACGCTTCGCCCACCAGTCTTTGCCACTGCCATGTGACAGTTGCATTGGCAGGTGTCAGGGTACCCGCCGTCAGCGTCTGGCCAACTGCCGCAGTGCCGGTAATCGGCGAGATGTCGGTAATCTGCCCCTTGCCGATCGGGCCGGCTGCCGCACTGGCAACCGTGCCGGAATACTGGCCGGAACCGGTTGCTTCCACCTTGATGTACTTGTCGTAATCATCTGTTGTTAAGGTATAAGTTGCAAAAGGAGTGCCGCTGATTGCCGTGTATGTTCCTCCGCTTGTGTCGCTCCTCAGCCACTTGTAAGTGGCAGTTGCGCCGGAGGGCGTCAGGGTGCCGGCTGTCAACGTCTTGCCAACCTCGGCATGTCCGCCGATGATGTCAATCGCCGTCAGCGCCTTCAGGCTGGATTGTACGGGGTCAACGGTAACGGCAAAAACCGTGCCGGTGTATAGGCCTGTACCCGTAACCACCACTTTAATATAAGCGTTTGAATCGGCGCCGACTATCGTGTAAGTGCTGGAAGTTGCGCCGGAAATATTAACAAAGATTCCATCTTTTGTTCTCTGCCATTGGTAGGTAACTGTTGCACCCACCGGGTATACGGTGCCCGCCGTCAGCGTCTGGCCAATTACCGTGGTGCCAACTATCGGGCTGATGCCGGTAATCATGCCTTCTGCCACTTGTGACGTAGACGCACTGGTAACCGTGCCGGTATAATCCCCATAGCCGGTTGCGGTAACCCTTATGTATTTCTCATAGTCAGCAGCCGCCAGGGTGTAGGTTTCAGATGTTGCCCCGCTGATATCAGCATAGGTTCCGTTGGCAGAATCACTCCTCTGCCACTGATAATTGGCAGTGGCGGCCGCCGGAGTAAGTGCGCCGGCAACCAGCGTTTCGCCGATGCCCGGAATGCCTTCAATGGCGCCGATTGCGGTAATCTGGAGAGTGTCACCCTGTACCGCAGAAGAGGGCGCACTGGCAACAATACCTTTATAATTGCCGGTGCCGGTTGCCATCACGCGGATGTAATAATCAACATCGCCGGAACCTACCGTATACTGGGTGGAGGTTGCACCGCCAATGTTTAAAAACCCACCGTTAGCAAACATGCTTTTTTGCCATTGATAATTGGCGGTTGCGCCGGAGGGTGTCAAGGCGCCGGCCGTCAGTGTGTAGCCTTCCTTAGCGGTGCCGCTTATGGCGCCGATGTCAATCAGGTGGGTAAGGCCAGGGGTTTGCGGGCCGGAATAATAGGTGCGGACGTCGCCTAAAGCAGGCGTAAGAGAGGCACTGTCGGTAACAAGTGTTGCCCTCCACTGCATATAACGGCCGGAGGGCAGCCCGCTCTGGACGGGAGAAGTGCTGAAAGCGGTGCTCCATCCAGGGCTTGCCGCGTCCTGGCTAAAGGGCGTGTCAGATGCACGCACCTGAAAGGCTATCTCGCTGTTGCCGGACGGCGTATCATCCCAGATCAGAGCGTCCCAGCGGGTGCCGGAGCCCTCACTGTCAAATACTTGCGATGTAATCGTGCCGGAAAGGGCGTAGTTGGAGCCCTGTTTTGCCAGCAGGACGCTGCCTGGGCTGGTAATTGTATCAACATTGCTCAGCAGGCCGGCATTAAAATGGCCGCCCGTTGCCTGCCGCCAGAGCCACGGCGTCCACGCCGAAATCTTGTTGCCGCTAGATGTTTCAGTGTCGCTAAAGCCAAAGAACGCCGCCGCCGCAGACGCACCCCTGCCGGTCAACGCCAGAAGCACTGAAGAGGCTGAAATCTGCAGCATCTTTCTTCTTGTTATATCAGGTTTATTTTTATTGTTTTTATCAGTTCCCATTATCCGGTTCAATTTGTGACAGGCTGAATGTAATATCAAGTTCTGCGGTGTCGCTCTGTACAATGTTAATTAAGGCATCATCCGGCAGGGACCACGTCAAAAAGTAAACAATTGTGTCGTTCCCGCCGCTTGCACCCATCAGCACCTCTTCGTTATCAAGCACGCTCTCCAAGCTTCCGGCAGGTGCCGCAGCACTGCTTGTGCCGAGGATGTAAATCATATCAGCAAGGGCAGACTGGCGGTCTTCGCCAACGCCTCTTTGCAGGGTTATCATTAAATATTCGTCAAGGTCACCGTTGCCGCCGGAGTTGTTGGCAGGGATGAACGATTCCGGCTCGGTTACACCGTTCTCGCTGAAAGTGCAGTCACAGCTGATGGTAAGCACCCCGGGTATGGTGCCGTGGTTGGTTAGCGCCCACTCAAAGGTACCGGTATCATCCGGCATTATATCCTCAAACTTTACACAGCCGTTAATGCCGTTGCCGCCGGGGGTAACGGTGTATTTGGTCACGTCTCCGGAATAGGAGCCGTCAACCGTCGCGCTGAGGTCCAGCGTGCCGGCCGTTATCTGGTTGCCGGCCGATTCGGCATCGTGGAAGAGGGCATAGGTGCCGCCAATCACACCGGCAATGAGGGCCAGTGCTATCATCAGCGAGGCGATGAGTATCGTCTGCGTACTCCAGTTAAAATTACCCGGTATTCTCATAGTTTCAGTTTACCATTACTTGTGCCCAAACGCACGCTGCTCTTGGCTAAAAAGCAATGGATAATTATAAAGTGCCATATACTTATAATAAACAAGACCGACTGCGGGCGTTGTAAACCCGCAGTCGATTTAAAGCTAACCTTTTCTATTTTCCTGACAAGTGATTAGGAGA
>JALOAH010000229.1 GCA_023228865.1 Porticoccaceae bacterium
GCAGGCTGTCGAAACTCAATTCTTCGGCGCCATACACCCGAATGGAAATAACATCACCAGCGCCGAGCTTGTAACTGCTCGCCGCAATAATGGGCGACTCCTCGACAAACGATGGATTGGTTAGATCTTCTGCCGAAACAGCACAAAAGCCAAAGCCCAGCAGCACAAACAGACATGCCCTCAGATAGCGGGCATACGACACGAAAAATGAATTCACTCGCTCTCTCTCTGCATTCCTCAGCCCAACCTGCGGTGCTGGCGCTGTAAGTCGATGCTGGTAATTACAAAAGGGTGGAAACAAATGTTCCCACCCTAATCACACTGAATAACAAAGACTTACAGGCTAAAGTTAAA
This sequence comes from Porticoccaceae bacterium, assembly GCA_023228865.1. The sequence goes on from JALOAH010000229.1 coordinate 355, forward strand.
GTTCAGCATATAGATGTTGCGATCATAATCACGAATGGCAATCGGCGAATCCCTATCGTAGTAGGTGTAGCCAATGCCGACAGTCGCCCAGCGCAGCAGGTCATAGTTGATACTTACGCCAGCCCGCGTGATGTCATCCTCGCGGTCCATACCCCGGTAGTCTTCCTCTTTGAAAGAGTAGAACACATCGCTATGGACACGGTCTGTCCAGCGCTGGTTCCAGCCCAGATCATAGCTGGTGGTTTTAGCGTAATTGGCGGTTGTCTCCCCTTCCGCTGACCCTTTCTGAGTACCGAGAGTAATGGTAGACAGTGGGCGAGGCTGCCAGGTGACATCCACTTCCCAGAAGGTATTGCTGAAGTCGCGCTGAGAAGAGTGGCTGAAATCACGATCCTCGTAACCCACTTTCACGGTGCCCACAGTTTTCGCAGTGGCGTCCCAAGTGAAACCCACCAGCGCGATATCGCGATCGTTATCAAGAGTCGAAGTACTCAGCTCGTACTCGTAATCCTGATAGCGGTATTCCGCCAACATGCGGGTCTTGGGGCTAACACGATAGTAGAGAATACCGTTCACGCCGGTGACATCGTATTCGCGGTCGCGGTTGATACCGCCAGAGTTGTCGGTTCTGCGCCAGGTATAATCGGCACCGAGATCAAAGTTGAATGTCGCCGAAGGCACACCGAAGCCGTAGACAGCGCCGACCTTGGAGGTATTGAACTCGTCGTTGATATCGGTGAAGCGGGTGTTGGCAACTTGCTCAGTCCGGTAATGGCTGGCAGCCAGGTTGAGGCGGTTGCGCTCATTGAAGACAAAAGTACCCAGCGCTTCCACGCTGTGATTCACATGGTCATCATCCTGGGAGGAATGATATCTTCTGGCATCGGCCCGGTACTTAAGCTGATACAGGTTCAAGCCATCGATGGCTTCCAGCAGCACACTGGGGCTGAGGGTTGTAACCCAGCTTGACTCGTCATCAATACCCACGCCGCGGATATTGTCATCGTAGCCAATCTCAAGGTCGAGCAAAGGTGTGAGGCTAAGGCCACTGCCAATCTCGATCTTTTTAGGTTCGACGGCAAGAGCTGAGGTGGAAGCAATCGCGACAGCCAATGGGGCTGCAACCAGAATTTTTGGTGATTTAAAAGACATCTTACAAACTCCTTGTGTCCGTCCTTGTGGCCACTACCTGGCGAGTAGGTTGTCACTACCCGCCGCTGGCAATACGGTGTTGATGAGTACTCTCGATTTAAGTTGAATCAGTTTGGGCTGGGCTGACCGCCAGAAGCGGTTTCCTCGGGCTGATTACTTGCAAACGACCCAGACACAGCCCGCTGAATGGCAGCAGTAATGGATGAGTTGTTAACAGAAGCAATCACTGTGTTGGCAATTTGATCCTGCTGAGCCGGTACTGCCTGCGCAGCCGCTGCAGCAATATCCGGAGCCATGCCAGGCGCTGCACTGGCAGCACCGCCAGCGATAATGGCGCAGACACCGGGGTTGGAGAGACAGGCTGCAGAGGTGATTTCCATCGCCAGGTCAGGCGATGCTGAAACCGCAGCGCTAATGGCATTTCTGATGGCTTCGCCATCCCGGCCAAGAGAGGTCACGACTTCGGCGAGTGCACTTGCAAGGCTGTCACCCTGCGCAGCTTCTACCTGGGAAGACAACTCCGGCGACAACTCAACACCAGCCTGTTGCAATGCAGCAAGTGTGGCAGAATCAGCAAGAGAAGTGAGTGGTGCCACGGATACTGCAGCGGCGAATGACAGGAACATTATTGAACGGCGCATATCTAACCCTCTTTTTCCTTGAATGTAATACTCAATCCGAGCACTTCCTTCAAAATCCATGACCAGCGGCGACATGTTATAAGTAAACACATGCGTATTAGCCAGCTGGTGGTAATACTGGCCCATTATATGGGCATTTGCATAACAAATTTAGTCATAATTTTGTGACAAATTGTGACACAAATCAGCTAAAAGACTTTTTTTCATCTGCATGATGCTTATTTCAAGCATCATGCAGATATGCGCGGGGATTGTAAACCAGCTTACGTGACAAAATCAGTACAAAAAGTGTGCAAATTAATGAGCATTGATAGAAATCGAGGTTTCAGGCCCGATTTGGGAAGGGTTCCTTGACAAGGGCTCTTTGGGAAAACTTCTGGGTACCGTGGTATCAGATCTCTCCCGCTGGTCGAGATGACATAAGTAAAGAAGTCGAGATGACATGAACATCTCCAACGCGCCTTGCCCACACTGCGCTCATGACATACCATGCCCCGCAAGAAGCAATATAGAGCTGCTCCCCTCCGTGCCTCACCACTCAACCCGCGCCCATTCATCTCCAGGTCCAACACTGTTCACCTGGGCAATCTTGATCCTGTTAGTCTGGCTGCCGCTGCCTCTCGGCAGTAACCGCGACTGGGCTATCAGCCTGTTTCTGGTGCTGATCGGCCTGCTGGCTGTTATCAAGGCCGCAACCCGGTTACGCGCACCTCTGCAGCAAACCCGGTCACCAGCCCTGCCCCGCACC
>JALOAH010000007.1 GCA_023228865.1 Porticoccaceae bacterium
ATGAAGCGGATATCAAACAGGGCAAAATTTCCTACCAGTCGCCCATTGCCCGCGCCCTGATTGGCAAAGAGGTCGGTGACGTTGTTCGCGTGGTGACTCCCGGTGGCGAAGTGGAGTACGAAATTGGTCAGGTTCAGCACATTTAGCGGATTTCCATTGTCGGCTGAACAGATCAACCCTTTCGCGCCTGGACTCAGGTCGATCTCAACGAGGTAATAACAGTGGATTTTTTTGTTTTTGTCAGCGAAGAATGGATGCTTGCCAGTTTGCTGGTGATTCTGATCTACGTCTTTGCATTTACAGAGCGGGTAAAAGGCGGCAAGCCGCTATCCGCCCATGAGGCCACCAGGCTGATCAATGCGGAACAGGCGGTGCTGGTGGATTTGCGCGATGCCAAGGACTTCAATGAAGGCCATATTGCGGGAGCCATCCATATTCCTGTCGCCAAGCTCGGTGACCGCGCGTCGGAGCTGGAAAAGTACAGGGATAAAATTATTATTCTCGCCGATAAAATAGGCCAGCATGCCGGTGCGGGAGGAAAGGCCCTGGGTAAAGCCGGTTTTCAAGTGCGTCGCCTGCAGGGCGGCGTCGGCGAATGGGTCGGTCAAGGCTTGCCTTTGATTAAAAAGAAGTGACAGGGGTTGAATTATTGCCCGCTCGCCTTCACTAAGGAAGTTCTGATTAATGTCATTCCCGCGCAGGCGGGAATCTATAATCGCTTGATTTTTCTGGACTCCCGCCTGCGCGGGAGTGACGAAAACAGAATTAATCAGAGTTCCCCAAACTCTATGGCTTAACTAAAATACCAATCAGGATTCAAACATGACAGAAGAAAACAACCAGGCTGAAGCCGCGACCAACACCAATCCCCAGGTCGAATTCTCTTTGCAGCGCATCTATCTCAAGGATTTGTCCTTTGAAGCCCCTCAGGGCGCCGATGCCTTCAAAAGGCAGTGGAAACCCCAGGTCAGCCAGGATTTGGGCACCAAAATCAAAAAACTCGACAACGATCACTTCGATGTCGCCCTGCACCTTACCATCACTGTCAAGGACGGTGATGACACCATGTATTTGGTGGAGGTTGAGCAGGCGGGAATTTTCCTGATCAAGGGGTTGGAAGGCGCCCAGTTGACGGCAATACTCAATACCCATTGCCCACAGATTATTTTTCCCTATGTGCGCGAAACGGTGGATTCAGTGATTACCAGAGGAACCTTCCCGGCGCTGATGATGCCGCCAATCAACTTTGATGCGGTATTCCAGCAGGCCGTCGCCAGAGCCAGGCAACAGCAGGCGGCCAACCAGGCGGAAAGCGAAACCGTAAACTGATAAATTGCGGGAGGGGTTTTTCGTCCTGCCGCGCTCAACAGCCAGGGCAAAACCAAGAAGGGGGTCTCCCCCTTTTTAGTTTTCGCTGTCCGCCATATCCAGTTCTTTGAGTTTTCGGGTCAGGGTATTGCGCCCCCAGCCCAATAATTCTGCCGCCTCTTTTTTGCGCCCCCCGGTTTTCTGGAGGGCAACCTCAATCATGGTGCGTTCAAAAGCCGGCAGGGCGACGTCGAGAATTTTTTCCTTGCCGTTGGCTAAGGCAGTTTTTGCCCAGTGACGAAGCACTTCCTCCCAGTCCAGATTGGCGCCTCCTGCGGGGCTGCCAGAAGCGGGCAGTTGTTCACTCTGAAGCTGTTCTCCCATAAGTTCCGGGGGCAGATCTGAGAGCAGAATTTCCCTGCCGGAAGCCATCACCGTTAGCCAGCGACAGGTGTTTTCCAGCTGGCGAACATTTCCCGGCCAGGGTTGATTGCTGAGATGTGCCTCCACTTCCTTCGATGCGACCTTGGCTTCCACATCGAGATCCCGGGCTGACTGTTTCAGGAAAAACTGAATCAGCTTGGGAATATCTTCCTTGCGGTCATGGAGTCTGGGTAGATGGACGCGAATCACATTGAGGCGATGGAAAAGATCCTCTCTAAAACGGTGGTCTGCCACCAGGATTTCAAGATTCTGGTGGGTAGCGGCAATAATACGGACATTGACCTTGACCGGTGTGTGGCCGCCGACCCGGTAAAACTCGCCGTCGGCCAGAACCCGCAGTAACCTTGTTTGCGCCTCTGCGGGCATATCGCCTATTTCATCGAGAAACAAGGTGCCGCCATCCGCCTGTTCAAAGCGCCCGGCGCGGCGCTGACTGGCGCCTGTGAAGGCGCCTTTTTCATGGCCAAAAAGCTCGGACTCAATCAAGTCGTGGGGAATGGCGGCCATGTTGAGGGCAATAAAAGGCTGCTGCGCCCGCGGACTGTGGCGGTGGAGGGCTCTGGCAACCAGTTCCTTGCCGGTGCCGGATTCGCCGTTGATCAGTACCGTGATGTTGGATTTCGACAGGCGGCCAATGGCACGGAACACTTCCTGCATGGCGGGCGCTTCGCCGATAATGTCGGTGCGCACCACATTGTCCTTGACCTCGGGCGGGTTCTTTTGCTCCCGAGTAAAGGTGATGGCGCGCTGGGTCACAGAAATCAGCTCGTCAATATCAAAAGGCTTCGGCAGGTATTCAAAGGCTCCTCCCTGGTAGGCGGCAACCGCGCTGTCAAGATCCGAGTGCGCCGTGGTGATGATAACGGGAATGGTGGGGCACTCGTCGTGGATGGTTTTCAGGAGTTCGAGGCCGTTGATGCCGGGCATGCGAATATCACTGACAATGACGTCCGGTTGTTTAGTGCGTAGGCTGTCGAGCAGGGTGCCGGCATCCTCAAAACTGCGCACGTCATAGTTTTGCCGCGTCAGGGCTTTTTCCATGACCCAGCGGATAGAGCGATCATCGTCGACGATCCAGATAGTTTCCTTGTCATTCATGGTCAGGTTCGATGGGTAAGTAAATGGTGAATTGAGTATGGCCGCGGTGACTGTCACATTCGATCAGGCCGCGGTGCAAATTGATGGCAGACTGGGCGATGGACAACCCCAGCCCGGTGCCCTCCGGTCTGCCGCTGATCATGGGGTAGAAAATACGTTCGGCGATATCGCTGGGAATTCCCGGGCCGTTATCGATGACATCGAGGCGACAGACAACCCGGTGATGCTGTTTGCCGATGGTGAAATGCCTTTGAATGCGGGTGCGCAGTCTGATGGCGCCGCCTTTGCCGATCATGTTGGAGGATTTCAGGGACTGCATGGCGTTGCGGACAACATTGAGCACCGCCTGAATCAGCTGTTCCTTGTCGCCGATAATATCGGGAATGCTGGGGTCGTAATCCCGCACTATGGGCAGTTCGCCCTGGGTCTCCGCCTTGACCAGGGTGGCCACCTGTTCGGTCACCACATGGATATTCACCGGCGCCATTCGCGCCGGTTTGTTGGGTCCCAGCATGCGATCCACCAGCTTGCTGAGGCGCTCTACCTCCGAAGTGATGATGTCGGTGTACTCCCGCAATTCAGGATCGTTGCTTTCCAGTTCTGACGCCAGTAATTGCGCGGCGCCGCGAATCCCTCCCAGGGGATTTTTAATTTCATGGGCGAGACCGCGAATCAGGTTTTTCGACGTTTTGTGGGCTGAAAGCATGGCTTCCTCCCGGTTGATACGCATGATTCTGTCCATGCCCTGCATCTCGATAATCAGCATTCTGTCCTTGCCCTGCTGAAAGGGGGTTACCGAATAATCGACAATAATCTGGCTTTGGTCGGGAAGAAAAAGACTCACTTTTCGCTCGGTAAAAGGCCTGCCACTTTGAAAAGCCTTGCGCAGGGTTGCCATGTGGAGATCGGAACCGGCAAAGAACATTTCCGCCGATGAGCCGCACACCCTGTTGGCGCTGGCGGCCAGCAAGGTTTCGGCAGCGGCGTTCAGGTAAGTGATGACCATGGCTTCATCGACTAACAGCACCGCCGTACTCAGGTTGTCGAGCAGTATCTGTTCCATAGGATCTTCAAAAATATAGTCGGCGTCCAAAATGGTTCTTCCCCCGGAAAACCTGAGTAATGGTGCAACGGCTATTGCCGTGCCCACATTAACGCTCAAGTTGCTATTGTCTTGCCCAGTATTGCGCTGTACCTGTCAATGTGTAGCAAAATACAGGCCAATAAAGTGCACAAAAATAGCCAGAATTAGGGGTGGTTTAAGGGTGAGTGTAGCGGAAATTAGGGCTGTTCGCACCAATATGGTGCTTTTGTTGCTGGTGCGGCGCGTTGGTGCGGAATTTTTAATTTTTCACGGATGCTCTTTTGACATGAATGATGATGGTTTTGCTGCTTATCAGGATTTTGCCTTCAGCATCAATAATTTGTGCCTGTATTTGGTGCGACCCGCGATTCAGATTGCCAATGACCACGCTGGATGTGGATGAGGGGCTGGCGACAGGCTCATTGTTGAAAAGGATGCGAATCAGGTGGCCTTCCTGAAGTTCCGGCTCAGCTTTGGTCTGGACAACAACATCCAGCTGCCCAGGCGGTATGGTGACGTCATCGCGGGGCTGAAGAATGGCCAGGGTTTCGTAGCGGATGGGCGCTGGTTCCGCATCAGTGGCGGGGCTTTTTTCGGGAATATCCGTTGCTGGTTGTGTATTGACCGGGGGCAGTTTCACGCTGTCACTGGGTTTGTAATTGGCGGGGGGCGTGTCTGTATAAAGAACCTTTCCGGTTTTCGGGTCGACAACCTTGTACACCTCAGCGCTGGCGCACATGACCCAAAGCCCTGCAGTTGCCAACATGAGTATGGCGGTAATTGCTTTCATTTTCATGCACCGGTCAAGTCCAGTCCTGAGTCCGACAGACTCCTAGGGAGCTTAGCTTTTCCTGGCGCAAATAAAAAGCCCGCCACCGGGTAAAATGGCGGGCTTTTTTCACAAACCGAAAATCAGACGCTGTAGTAGAGGTCAAATTCCAGTGGATGAGTGGTGTGTTCAACGCGATAGACTTCGGACATTTTCAGTTCGATATAAGCGTCGATCATGTCGTCGGTGAAAACACCGCCTTTGGTGAGGAACTCGCGATCCTTGTCCAGATTGTCGAGGGCTTCGCGCAGTGATCCACACACTTGTGGAATGGCAGCGGCTTCCTCGGCGGGCAGGTCGTAGAGATCCTTGTCGGCGGCGTCGCCGGGGTGGATCTTGTTGATAACACCGTCGAGGCCAGCCATCAACAGGGCAGAGAATGCCAGGTAGGGGTTGGCGATGGGGTCGGGAAAGCGGGCTTCGATACGCTTGCCTTTTGGCGACGCCACATAGGGGATACGGATTGACGCCGAGCGGTTGCGGGCAGAGTAGGCGAGCATAACCGGAGCTTCAAAGCCGGGAATCAAACGCTTGTAGGAGTTGGTGCCGGGGTTGGTGAAGGCATTCAACGCCTTGGCGTGCTTGATGATGCCGCCGATATAGTACAGGGCAGTTTCCGACAGGCCCCCATAGCCGTCGCCAGCAAATTGGTTGACGCCGTCTTTCCAGAAAGACTGGTGAACGTGCATGCCGGAACCGTTGTCGCCAACGATGGGTTTGGGCATGAAGGTGGCGGTTTTGCCGTAGGCGTGGGCCACATTGTGAACGCAGTACTTGAGGATCTGGGTTTCGTCGGCCTTTTTCACCAGGGTGTTGAATTTGACACCGATTTCACACTGGCCAGCGGTGGCTACTTCGTGGTGGTGCACTTCAACATCGAGACCCATCTGAGTCATGGCATCGCACATGGCGGCGCGAAGATCGTGGAGGGAGTCGATAGGGGGAACAGGGAAATAGCCGCCCTTGACGCGGGGGCGGTGACCCATGTTGCCGTCGGCAAAGGCGTCGCCGGTAGACCAGGCCGCTTCTTCAGAGCTGATTTTGACAAAGCTGCCGCTCATGTCGTGACCCCATTTGATGTCGTCAAAGACAAAAAATTCGGGTTCGGGGCCAAAGAAAGCCGTATCGCCGAGGCCGGTGGACTTCAGATAGTCTTCGGCGCGGCGGGCAACGGAACGGGGGTCGCGCTCGTAACCCGTCATGGTGTTGGGTTCGAGAATGTCGCAGCGCAGGATGACGGTGGCGTCATCGGAAAAGGGGTCGAGAATGGCGGTGGAGTCATCGGGCATCAGTACCATGTCAGACTCGTTGATGCCTTTCCAGCCGGCGATGGAGGAGCCGTCAAACATCTGTCCGGTTTCGAAGAACTCTTCGTCAACAGATTTGGATGGGATGGTGACGTGCTGCTCTTTACCTTTGGTGTCGGTGAAGCGCAGGTCAACCCAGCGGGCTTCGCTTTCTTTGATAAGGTTAAGGGTTTTTTCGGACATTGTGTTCCTCCAAAAAGGGGTTCCGGTTATAACATTAGCTTTTTGTTGCCACCAGGGTGGGCGTAAAAAGTTCCCGGTGAATTAAGCAAGTATTGTGCCATCGTTGAGGTGCGGGTTTTCTCGATATATGGACGATAATATGGGGTGTTGATACCGAAAAAGATCTAATATGGTGCGTTTTGAGATTTCATGCACCAAAATGGACTTTGTGGTTTCCGCGCCCGCCCATTGTGCCTGATGGCGGTGATTTCGTATAGATGGTTGTGCCCCTGGTGATGCACGTCTGTGCACAGAAAGCACTGCAATGGCGCTGATGGATTTCGGCAGGCTATTCTTGCTTGCGCGCAATTGGCGGGCGCAGCGGCCAGTTCCGAGTCTGGGGTATAATGCCCCTTTTGCGACCTTCTGTTGTTTCACTCTTATGCACTACATTGTCAGACTGTTTCCTGAAATTACCATTAAAAGCCAGCCCGTACGCAAGCGGCTCACCAAGCAGGTGCGCGACAATCTGCGCAAATTGCTCCATAGACTGGATGCCAGTATCCAGGTGCAGCGGGACTGGGAAAAAATTGATATTTGGGTGCCGGAAGCCGCTCTTCAGCTCTGTGATCAGGTCGAAAAAGTGCTGGCCTGCACCACAGGCGTCGCCAAATTTTCCCGAGTGCTGAGTTATCCGCTCCTCACCCTTGAGGAAATGGTCGAGAGAACGGTCGCCCTGTGGCAGTCGCGGCTGGATGGCAAGACTTTTTGCGTTCGCGTGCGCCGCCGCGGCGATCACAGTTTTTCCTCCATGGATGCTGAAAAAGCCATGGGTGCAGCGCTGCTTGCCGCCAGTGGCGCCCGCGGTGTCGATTTGCGCAATCCGCAAGTGACTGTGACCGTGGAAGTTCAGGAGGAGAACTATCATCTGGTGGAAGCCTCTGTGAAAGGGCTGGGGGGGTATCCCATAGGCTCTCAAGACAGCGTGCTGTCGTTAATTTCCGGGGGTTTTGATTCCACGGTGGCCAGCTACCTGACCATGCGCAGGGGCTTGCACACCCACTTTTGCTTTTTCAATCTGGGCGGCCGCGCCCATGAACTTGGCGTCAAGGAAGTGGCACATTTTCTGTGGGAAAAATACGGAGCTTCCCATCGGGTTAAATTTGTCACTGTGCCCTTTGAGGGGGTGGTCAGTGAAATACTTGCCAAGGTGGACAACGCCTATATGGGTGTTGTCCTCAAGCGCATGATGTACAGGGCGGCAGCGGTGGTGGCCAGGGGGCTTGAGGTCAATGCGCTGGTTACGGGAGAGAGCGTTGCCCAGGTGTCGAGCCAGACACTGGTTAATCTTGGCATCATTGACGAAGTGGCAGATTTGCTGACATTGCGCCCGCTGTCAGTGATGGATAAAGGCGACATCATTGATATTGCCCGCGCCATTGGCACAGAGGTGTTTGCCGCCAATATGCCGGAATACTGTGGTGTTATTTCCGTTCGTCCGACCACCAGGGCTCGCCGGGATCGTGTTATTCATCAAGAGACTGCCTTTGATATGGCTGTGCTGGAGGAGGCAATCGCCCAGCGCCGCGAGGAAAACATTGACAGCCTGCTTATGGATGCGGGGGTCGCCGATACGGCGGCCGTCGCCATACACCAGGTCCCCCAGCCCGGAGCCGTGGTTATTGATATTCGCCATCCCGACGAAATTCAGCGCCTTCCCCTAAAGGCGGGCAGCGCCAGTATCCTGGAAATACCGTTTTTCGAGCTCGATAAGGCCGCTGCTGAGCTGGATGGTGGGCGCCAGTATATGCTGTATTGCGACAGGGGTGTGATGAGTCGCTTGCATGCAGAATTGTTGCGGGAGAAGGGCTTTACCAATATTTCTGTCTACCGGCCCGCGACAGGGGTGGGTCTTTAGCCGAACGAGCCCTGGGCATAATCGCCCTGGCAAATCGGCAATATCAAATCAACAGATCGCGGGTGAGAATTTTTACAGCTTATCCTTGAGATTGTCCGGTAGTCGGATAGTGCTGGCGCAACGGCGGCAAACATTATCTAGTAGGCCGACTATGGTTATTTCGGTTGGTTTGTGAAGATGGATGCGTTGTTTCGTGGCGCTGATGAAAAGATTGAGTGCGAAATATCCCGGGCGATAGGTTATCGTTTGCTCGGTTGGGCCATCATGAGCTTATGGGCAACTGCACTTTTTGTGATTTTTCAGGTTTTTGACGATGTCCCCGCTGTGGTCGACCGCTGGTTGCTGTGGATTTCGCCATTGATGGTGGTTCGCGGTGTTGCAGGCGCTCGTATTCACCATCAGCTCAAGGGCGGGCTGTATTTTTCGCCACCGCTGCAATCGATGAAGCGAATGAGTATGCTGTTCGCTATTTCTGATGGCTTTCTGTTGCTGACTGCGCTGATTATTATGGCCAGCAGCGCTATGGTTGGCGTCGGATTTCTGGTGGTTGGCGCAACAGTGGTGCTGGCGCTGCTGTTTCTGGTCTATTTTTTCAGTCCCCATGCCATGATTGCCCTGGTGGCTGTGGCCACGGTTCCGGCATTAATGCTGGCACTTTTGCTGGGGCTGTCCCTGCCCGTTGGCCTGATCTTGGCGGCTATCTGCGTACTTGCAGGTACCAGTTTTGGTATCCTCAGGTTTCGCAGGCTGTTGCTCCGCCAGCTCGAAGACAATGTCAACTATGAATTTCGCATCAACAATGTCGCTGAATCAAACTATATCTTTAATCAGCACTGGCAAAAAACCCCTATCGCAGCCATCGATTGGGATCAGAACCTGAACATAAAAAGCTGGAATCCGGCGGCGGAAAAAATGTTTGGCTTTTCAGCTGTCGAGGCACTGGGGCAGTCTCTGGAACTCATTTTTTCCAACGCCGACGCTGACGCTATCCGCAGCACCTGGCTCAGTTGCCAGGGCGGTGGTGGTGAAAAAACCAATGTCATTGGTAGGCGCCAAAGCTGCACCAAGTCTGGCCATGGGGTTGCGGCGGATTGGTACGACACATTGCTGACGCTGGATGACGAAGTTATTGGTATTGCCTCCTTTGTGGTCGCCGTTGAGGTTTCTGACTCTGTCAAGGATGACCAGCAGCGGGTTCATCGAGTATTTTCCGAAGTCCAAAAAGCTTTGTAGCGGGTAGTGCGGTGGCAAGGCCGTGCTGGTCTGGCACGGCTGGTGCCGGCTGCGGGGGTGTCCTTGGCATCACATAAAGTGGTGTCTGAAAAATATTCATGTGACTTCACTGCCTGTGATCACTATAATCCGCACCTTCCTATTGACCTGTAGCAAATCCATGAGCATTGAAAAACTTCGCAATATTGCCATTATTGCCCACGTTGACCACGGCAAGACCACCCTGGTCGACAAACTGTTGCGTCTCTCCGGAACCCTGGATCGCAAGGAGCTTGAAAGCGAGCGGGTCATGGATAGCAACGACCAGGAAAAGGAGCGCGGCATCACTATCCTCGCGAAGAACACGGCGCTGAAATGGAAAGATTACAACATCAACATTGTCGACACCCCCGGGCACGCCGATTTTGGCGGCGAAGTTGAGCGCGTCATGAGCATGGTCGACTGTGTGCTGCTGGTGGTCGACTCCATCGATGGCCCCATGCCCCAGACCCGCTTCGTCACCCAGAAGGCTTTCCAGGCAAATCTCAACCCCATTGTGGTGGTAAACAAGATCGACCGCCCCGGCGCCCGCCCGGACTGGGTCGTGGATCAAATTTTTGACCTCTTCGACAACCTCGGCGCCACCGACGAGCAATTGGATTTTCCCATCGTTTACGCCAGCGCCCTCAACGGCATCGCCGGCCTTGATCACGAGAATCTTGACGGCGACATGGATGCTCTCTTTCAGGCCATCGTCGACCACGTTCCGGCGCCCAACGTTGACCTGGACGGCTCGTTCCAGATGCAAATTTCCCAGCTGGATTACAACAGCTTCCTCGGTGTCATCGGCGTTGGCCGTATCGCGCGCGGCAAAATCAAGACCAATACCCCGGTGGTGGCCATCGGTGCTGACGGCAAGAAACGCCAGGGTCGCATTCTCAAGATCATGGGTCACTCCGGCCTGCACCGGGTCGAAGTGGAGCAAGCCCAGGCCGGTGATATCGTCTGCGTCAGCGGCATGGATGAACTGTACATTTCCGACACTCTCTGCGACATCAACAACGTGGAAGCCTTACCGCCACTGACCGTGGACGAGCCCACAGTGTCAATGACCTTCCAGGTCAATGATTCGCCGTTTGCCGGCAAGGAAGGCAAATTCGTCACCAGCCGCAACATCAAGGATCGTCTCGAAAAGGAACTGCTCCACAATGTGGCGCTGCGCGTTGCCCAGGGAGATAGCCCGGAGAAATTCAAGGTCTCGGGTCGCGGCGAGCTGCATCTATCGGTGCTCATCGAGAACATGCGCCGCGAAGGTTTTGAGCTGGCGGTTGGTCGCCCGGAAGTGGTTATCAAGGAAGTGGATGGCGAGCAGCAGGAACCCTACGAGAGCGTTATCATCGACATCGAGGAGCAGCACCAGGGTGCGCTGATGGAGCAGATGGGTCTGCGCAAAGGTGATTTGACCAATATGTCGCCGGATGGCAAGGGTCGTATTCGTCTGGAATACACCATTCCTGCCCGCGGTCTCATCGGCTTTCGCAACAACTTCTTGACCATGACCTCGGGTACCGGCATTCTGACCTCCACCTTCAGCCACTACGGGCCCATCAAGGGCGGGGATGTCAATCACCGCCAGAACGGTGTGCTGGTCTCCATGGCATCCGGCAAGGCGTTGACCTACTCACTGGAAACCCTGCAGAGTCGCGGCAAGCTGTTCCTTGAGCCCGGTCAGGATATCTACGAAGGTCAGCTGGCGGGTATTCACAGCCGCGACAACGATCTGGTGGTCAACCCCACCAAGGGTAAGAAACTCGACAACATGCGCGCTTCCGGCAAGGATGAAGTCATCGCCCTGGTGCCGCCGATCAAATTCACCCTTGAGCAGGCGCTGGAATTTATCGACGACGACGAGCTGGTCGAAGTGACCCCCAAGTCGATTCGCCTGCGCAAAAAGCTGCTCACTGAAAACGAAAGAAAACGCAGCCAAAAAAACACAGCCTGATGGTTAGCCCGCCACCAGTCTGTGTACAGGATTAGAAACAACAGGATGGTGGAGTGCTCATGTGGTGGAATCCCCTGTAAAACAGGTTGAGTCAACGGCAAAGGTTGGCGAGTCGGGACAGCGCAATCCAGATTGTGACGCCTTGGACAAGGATGTTGTATGGCGAAATGATCGTTTCGTTTTCTTTGCCATGTTGCTGTTTGCTGCCCTCAGCTGCCTGTTCTCGGCGGTTGCCTTTATCTTTGATGATCTTCCGGCGGCAACACTGCTGTCATTTGTCGGCTTGCTCGCCTTTGTGGGCGTTATCGTCCAGATGCTGGCCGGTCTCAATCTCTGGATTCGCCTGTTCTATGGCCTTTGCGGCCTCGGCATTTTTATATTTATTGTGCTCCGTGGCGGCCACGACAATATGGCGCTCTATGGCTGTCTCGCCATGACGCCGGGATTTGTCGCCATTCTCGGCTGGCGTGTCGCCACGCTGTTCCTTGGCTTTCTCGCCTTGTTTATCGCCACTGTTTTCTTCGCTGATCTCTATGTGGTTGCCGACCAGGCTTTTCCGCTGCTGCTTGAAGTGAAATTTTTCATCAGCTTTGCCGGCCTCAGTCTCTTTTGCCTGGGGCATGGCTACGCCTGGGAGAGTGCCTTTGAACAACTGCTGCGCACCAATCGTCAGATCAATGCCCTGGCCTACAAGGATCCGCTGACGGTTCTGCCAAACCGCAGATTAATGGAGGATTTGCTGGTGCAGCGCTGGGAAGAATATAAACGCAGTGGTCATATATTCGCGGTTTTACTGTGCAATATCGATGATTTTAAGCGTCTCAACGACCTCTACGGGCGGGATTTTTGTGACGGTGTGCTGGTGCGCATTGCTAATGTTCTCGCCAAAAGTGTGCGCAGCCAGGACGTGATCTCGCGCTGGAGCGGTGATGAGTTTCTGGTGATTTTGCCTGGCCAAACCCAGGGCACTGCACTGAAGGTGGCGGAGCGCTTGCGCCGCCGCGTCGAAGAAATACAGCTCGCCATTTTCAATAAACCTGTGGTGGTGAGTATCAGTATTGGCGTTACTGATGTTGAAGCTGCTCTCAGCGCCACCGACATTATCAGTGTTGCCGATGCCGGGCTCTACCAGGCCAAACACCGGGGCAAAAACAGGGTGATGTCAGCATAGGCGGAGATTCGCGCCCAGATCGGCGCATTCCCGGTGGCGAAAACAGTGTACGCTGTGGTCGTTAACCATCCCTGTTGCCTGCATATGGGCGTAGCAGATGGTGGAGCCAAAAAAGCGAAACCCCCTTTTTTTCATATCCCTACTGATGGTGTCGGACAACGGCGTCGTGGCGGGAACCTCTTTCATGGATGCCCAGTGGTTGGTGATAGGTGTGCCGTCGCAAAAATTCCAGAAATAGGCGCTGAAACTGCTGTATTCCTGCTGAATAGTGAGGAAGCTGCGGGCATTGCTGATAGTGGCCTCGATTTTCAGGCGGTTGCGAACAATGCCGGGATTTGCCATCAAGCGCTCCACGCTGCGGCTGTTGTAGCGAGCGATTTTTTCTGCGCTGAAGTTTGAGAATGCGCGGCGATAATTGTCCCGTTTCCTGAGGACGGTGATCCAGGAAAGCCCGGCCTGGGCGCCTTCAAGGACGATAAATTCAAACAATTTGCCGTCATCCGTGCAGGGGACGCCCCATTCACTGTCATGGTAATTGCGGTAAAGGTCGCTCTCCAGACACCAGTTGCAACGGACTTTTTCCGTGTTATTGGCACAATTGTCACCGCCTCGCTTGCTCATTACTGTTTCCCGCTCCTGTTTGCCATTACTATAAGACCTGCACTGGCAGTGGATCAATTCGAAGGAGTTTCATGCGCACTCTGTACCCCCAGATACGCCCCAATACCAGCACCATGCTCGCGGTGGGCGATGGTCACCGCCTCTATGTGGAGGAGTGTGGCAAGCCCGATGGTTTGCCAGTATTGTTTGTTCACGGCGGTCCCGGCGGCGGTTGCCGGGAAACGGATCGCTGTTTTTTTGACCCGGAAAAATACCGCATTATTCTGTTCGATCAGCGCGGTTGCGGCCGCTCCAGCCCCCACAGCTCCCTCGAGGCGAATACCACCCACCATTTAATTGCCGATATTGAGTTGCTGCGCAACCATCTGGGGATCGATAAATGGGTGGTATTTGGCGGTTCCTGGGGATCGACGTTGGCCTTGCTCTACGCCCAGGCTCACGCGGAAACCGTGCTCGGGCTCATTCTGCGCGGTATTTTTCTCTGTCGTCCCAGAGATATACAGTGGTTTTACCAGTCGGGCGCCAGTTACATTTTTCCCGATTACTGGAAGGATTTTGTCAGCCAGATAGCCCCCAGGGATCGCGGTGATATGGTCGCGGCCTACTACCGCCAGCTCACCAGTGACAATGAGCTGGAACGCATGGGCGCCGCCAAGGCGTGGTCCCTGTGGGAGGGACGCTGTGCCACCCTCAACCCCAATGCCGCCACAGTCAATCACTTTGCCAGCCCCCGTTTTGCTCTGGCGCTGGCGCGCATTGAAGCCCATTATTTTATCAATCAGTGTTTTGTCAGGCCTAACCAGATTCTTGAAGATGCCGCCAAGCTGGCAAATATCCCTGGGGTTATTGTCCACGGCCGTTACGATATCGTCTGTCCCGTGGAGCAGGCCGTGGCACTCGCTGACGCCTGGCCAAAGGCGCAGCTTGAAATTATTCGCGATGCCGGTCATGCCTCATCGGAACTCGGCATTACCGATGCGTTGGTGAAAGCCACAGACGCCATGGCGACCACCCTGGAAACCGCCTCTTGAAAGCCTTGATTCAACGGGTAAGCAGTGCTTCGGTCTCTGTGGCGGGCGCCGAGGTGGGGGCGATCGAGCGGGGAGTATTGGTGCTGCTCGCCGTTGAAAGAAATGACACCGCCGCCCACGGGCGCAAACTGGCGGACAAAGTCATGAATTACCGCATTTTCCCCGATGAGCAGGGGCGGATGAACCTTAGTGTTAGGGACATCAACGGCGGCCTTTTGGTGGTTTCCCAGTTCACACTGGCGGCGGATACTCGCAAAGGCCTGCGCCCCAGCTTTACACCGGCAGCGGATCCCGGCGACGCGGAACGGCTCTACGAGGATTTTGCCGCTCACTGCCGTGAACAGATGGCGTCCGTGGCAACGGGAATCTTTGCTGCCGATATGCAGGTGTCCCTGTGCAACGAGGGACCGGTGACCTTTATGCTGGGTGTAGATTGCCCTTAGTTCGCCATTGGTTTTCGATAATAACAGCTCTTCTTATCTGATTGCCCACTCCACCCCCAGGTGGGCAGCGCCGGTGAGAATCACAATACTGGCGACCCAGAGACCTGTGATGAACAGCCAGTTGCAGAGGGTCGCCTTTAGATTCCCTTTCTGTTCTTGCTGAAGCCTTGTCAGGCTGTCCTGGCGTTGCTGAGATGGGTCTTTGTTGCCAGGGTTCGCGCCTGCCATAAGATGAATAACCTCCAATACCAGGGCAGAATCCTTAAGCTTCACGGCCGTAAGACAGTCGCAGGCTTTTTCGGTGGCGACGGCAAAATCCGTCAAAAACCGTTTTCTCACCAAACTTGGCCACAGCAGGGTGGCAAAGCCCGTGATGGCCTTGCGAAGATTATCTCTGCGCAGGCCGTGGCTGGACTCGTGGACGAGCACCGCCTCAAGCTGCCTGGAGCTGAGGGCTGCCACCAGGCCGGTGGAAACATAGACTCTGGGTTTAATCAGTCCTGTACACCAAGCCAGTAACTTCGGGCTGTCGATAGTGCGGTAGGAAATATCCCCTCCCTCCCTGGAGAGTTTGTGCAAGGCTTTCAGGCGCGATCGGGTTACAGCTATTTTGCGCTGGATAACGACAATAACACTGAAAACCACAGCGGCGAATATGGCGATTAGTGCAGTACCCCCGTGGTGGCTGAGGCTGAGCTCGGGGCGATGGGGCGCACAGCTTTGGCCGTGGCAATGACTGGGTATCAGGGCGCTGGCCAGGTGGGGATAATTGAGGAGAAACATTACCAGAAAGGCGGCGGCCAACGGCAGCAAGCCATAAATCATTAGCGCAAACGCCTCGTCTTGTGGCGCGGTTCTATCGAGGAGTTTTTTGTAGAGAGGGTACATCAGAGCGGTAAAAACAGAGGCTACTGCCGCCACCAGCAGCCAGAGAATGGCGGTTGTCACCAGGTTGACAGGCAGGGTTTCAATCATCGTTTTGTTGCTGGTCGCTGTTTTTCGCAGCTGGTGTCGCCACTGCCAGCCCTTTTGATGCATCTTCACCCATATAGGTCATAAAGCCGGAAATCATGGCGGCCATGTCACCACCGGCGATTTCTCGGCTGATGTCATCAAGGAGGGAGCTGATAATATCTTCGCGCCGTATCAGTGGCCTGTAGATATAGGCTCTGCCCTGTTTGGTTCTCGCCACCAGCTGTTTGCGGTGGAGTCGCTCGAGGGTGCTTTGCATGGTGCTTAAACCGATGCCCGCAGCGGGGATTTTTTCCAGCACCTGTTGCGCCGACAGGGGCTGTGTCGACCAGAGAATTTCCAGTGCCGACAGCTCTCTTTCCCCCAGTGCCGGGGTGCCGCTTTTGTTCGACAGCATTGACAGCCAGCCCGCGCTGTTTCGCGGTCTAATCACAAGCGAACACCGAGCTATTATCGGTTTTTGCGGGCGATGTTATAAAACAGCAATGACACATGGGGTTGTTATCGTTTTAAGGAAAACCAGCCACAATCAATTTTCAGCCGGATTCAGGGGTTATAGAAAAATGAAGCAGCAGCGACGATGGCGCGCCGTAATACTAACAGTACCCCTAGCGGTTTTGGAACCCGTGCTTGCGGCAGAAAGTGACACAGAAATTGAAACCATCAGAGTAGAGGGGCGAAAAATTAACCTGGTTGGCGAGGCCGTTTCCGCCTCCCAGGGTGTTGTTGGTCAGCAGGAACTGGTTCTTCGCCCTCTGCTTCGCACGGGTGAAGTCCTGGAGATGGTGCCCGGTATGGTGGTCACCCAGCACAGCGGTACCGGCAAGGCCAACCAGTATTTTCTGCGCGGTTTTAATTTGGATCACGGCACTGACTTTGCCACCTTTATCGATGGCATGCCCCTCAATATGCGTACCCACGGCCACGGCCAGGGCTATACGGATCTGAACCCTCTTATTCCCGAGCTTGTCCACAGCATCGCTTACAAGAAAGGCGCCTATTACGCGGATGTTGGCGACTTTAGCGGTGCCGGTAGTGCCGAGATTCGCACCATGGGCAGAACCGACAAAGGTCTGATTGAGTTCACTTGGGGGGAGGATAACTACCACAGACTGGTTGCCGTGGATTCCTTTGACGCTGGCGAAGGGGTGTGGCTCTACGGGCTTGAAGTAAACCGCTACGATGGCCCCTGGCGAGGAATCGACGAGGATCTCGACAAGAACAATTTACTCCTCAAATACAGTCGCCTAGTGGGTGGCGGCGATATGGCCGTCACCTTTATGGCTTACGACAACAGCTGGAACAGCGCCGATCAGATTCCGGCGCGTGCTGTGACCTCCGGCCTGATCAGTGACCTCGGCGTTATTGATGACAGTGTCGGCGGAGAATCCAGTCGCTATAGCCTCAGTGCCAATTGGAAAACCGATGAGGTCAAATTGTCTGCCTACGCCATTCACTACGATCTCAACCTCTGGTCCAACTTTACTTATTTTCTCGACGATGAAAGCAATGGCGATCAGTTCCAACAAGTGGATGAACGTTGGATCTATGGCGGCAGCGGCTCCTATGAATTTACAGGCACCCTGGCCGGATTGGCGATGACTAACCGCATAGGTGGGGAACTGCGCTACGATGTCATCGATGACGTGGGGCTGTATCGATCCGTCGCCCGCCAGCGTTTGGGGGCGATTCGCAGTGACAGTGTCGATGAGTTGAGTGCCGGTATTTACTGGGAAAACCAGCTTGTCCTCACGGAACGGCTGCGTTCCATCATCGGCCTGCGCTATGACTATTTTGATTTTGATGTCAGCAGCGCCATTGATAGCAATATCTATGGCGTTGATCTTCGCCACAACAGTGGCAAGGCCAGCGATGACCTGTTCTCGGCCAAAGGCAGTCTCATCTATGCCCTCAGCGAGGAATGGGAGGTTTACGGTTCAATCGGTCAGGGCTACCACTCCAACGATGCCAGAGGAACTACCATTCGCGTCGACCCCCTCAGTGGCGACGCTGTTGAACAGGTCGATCCACTGGTGGCGTCCCTGGGTTATGAGACGGGTTTGAGGGGTTTCTGGAAAGAGAGGTTGAATGCCTCCATCGCCTGGTGGTTTCTGGAGCTGGATAGCGAACTGCTTTTTGTTGGCGACGCGGGCAACACGGAAGCCAGCCGCAAATCCGAACGCCAGGGCGTTGAGCTGACTGCCTATTACAGTCTCAGCGATGGGGTGACACTGGATGTGGAGTATGCCTGGACAGATCCTGAATTTGCCGACAATGCGCCCGAAGGAAAACATATTCCCGGCGCCATCGAGCAAGTGGTGCAGGCGGGTATCAGCGTTGATTTGCCCAATGGCTGGTTTGGCAGTTTTCGTGTCCGCTACTTTGGCGACCGGCCACTCACCGAAGACGGTGCGGTAACATCTGATTCAACAACAGTAGTGAACCTGCGTCTGGGACGCCAGTTTAGCCGTTGGACGTTAAAAGCGGATGTGTTGAACCTGCTGGACAGCGATGATCACGACATCGATTATTTTTATGAATCCCGGCTGTCGGGGGAGCCTTCAGGAGGTGTCGAAGACCTTCACTACCATGTGATTGAACCGAGAACGCTGCGATTTTCTGTCGCCTACAGGTACTGAATGGCAGATGATAGTCAGCGGTTTGAAAAGCAGCTTCTTTAGTCGAGATTGAAGGCGGGCTCGGGCAGGCCGCGGATTTTTGTGGCGACCGCCGTCACCAGCAGGCGCTGCTTTTGCTGGGGAGTGAGCATGGAAAACAGGGGAATCAAACGGTCGACAGCGGTATCCAGCAAGTGAATCACCTCGCCGTGATGACCTTTTTTGATATCGCCGAGAAGCTGGTCAATGGACAGGGATTCAATGGCCTCTCTGGCCTGAATGCCGCGGTATTCGGAGATGGTGAGTTTGGCAATTTGGCTGCGCCCCAGCGCCTGAGCCTTGAGCAGAGCCTGTTCGCCAATTTCCAGCACAGACTGGGCGTCGGCTTCGTTGTGGGATTCAAGGGCGCAGACGCCGATTGACACCGTGATGTCGAGTTTTTTACCGCCGAGCTTGGCGCGGAATTTTTCCACCTGGTTACAAATCCGATCGGCAATTTCCATGGTGTTGGGGGCAACCGCGAGGGGCATGGATACCACAAACGTGGCAACGCCGGTGCGGGCAACCGTATCTTCCTTGCGAACACAGCTGGTAATCACCTCCGAGACTTTGGTAATAATCGTCTCGGAAGCGGCGCGGCCAACGCGAATAAACAGATCCTTAAAGCTATCCACCTGAATGGTCATGGTGGTCATGGTGGATTTGTGGCGGTTTACAAAGGCAATTTCCTTCTCCAGCTGTTTGGTCAGACCTTTGTTGTTCATTAATCCGGTCAGGACATCGACGGTGATTTGTTCTTTCAGTTTTTGAGTGGTTTTTTGCAGGCGGGCGTAAGACAGCGCCCTGGTCTGAATAGCGGTGGCGTCAAAGGGCTTGGTAATAAAATCGGTGGCGCCGAGGCTGATGGCTTTCTGTTTGGCGATCTCGGGGTTGTCGGCTCCGGTGGCAACGATCACCGGTAAATTGCTGATGGCTTCCCTGTCGCTGGTGCGAATGGTTTTGAGCAGCTCAAAGCCATCCATTTCCGGCATGACAAGGTCGGTAAAAACCACCTGAATTTCCGGGTCGTTTTCAATAATGTTCCAGCCGTCGGCGCCATCGACGGCGAGAACCACATTAAATTGATTGCCAAACATTTTCGATGCGGCTATGCGAACCACCTTTGAATCGTCCACCACCAGAACCTTGATTTTTTCAGGGGGGTCAGAGTCAAGCAGATTATCGGTATTATTCATGTTGCGGTTCCAACGATGGTGAAGAGCCTGGGTGAGATCTGCTGGACGTCGGTTCTGGGGCGTTAAAAATGGCTTTCGATGCTCAGTGCTACCTCTGCACGCCGCTTCCTCAGTCATTTTTCCCTCGCCTGGCCGTGGCTTGCAAAATCGTAAATAGCTTCTAAGGCCATGGCAACAAAAACGGTAGCAAACTCAGTGCCCTATTGTTCACCAAATTGCCTTCGAGCAAGATGGTTTCAGGACAAAGTGATGAAAATAGCTGACGAAGGGAGGGGTGTGTCTGGCTCGCCGCCTATTTTTCCGTGGCTCGGAATATTTCCCTGCATGGTGAAAATTTGAGCCAGCAACAGTTCCCCTTTCAAGTGGCTGTCGATCTGCAAAACCAGGGCTTAAAAGACCAAATGTTCAGCGCGCTGGCAATAGCCCGGCCAGCGCCTGCTTGCGGTTCCTGCAAACCTGCAAACACTTCCCTGTTGTGGGGATGTACTGACCGACAGATCTGGTTACTCGGCAAGTTTCTGTGGTTGTTGCCTGTCTGCGCTGCCATCTATCAGTGTCTGTATCTGACGCCAGTCCACCAGCTTGAAATTCTGGGGCTGATCCGGCATGCGGTTGCGGCCATCCTGCACCACCAGTAAACCCTGGGGATAACCGGGAAGAGGCGATGCGGTAACGGTGAGACCATCGGTTTCGGAGGCGCCGTCGATGCCCCGCTCCAGGTCGGCGGCAATACGGAAATGAGTCACTTTGGGATAGTCACCCCACAGGCCATAGACGACATAGCTGTCGTTGCCCTGGCTGGAAACCACCAGGTAGTGGCGGTCGGCGCCAAAATAGATTTCCATGCCTTCGACATCCGCCACCAGATGGTCGTCAACGGCAATGATCATCTTCAGGGGGGCGTCCGCTGCGGGCTCGGCATGGGTTGCCCAGATTCCCGCCTTTTCCTCGCCCATATAGAGCCTGTTGGCATTGGCGTCCACGGTGCAGCCTTCGGGCTGGCTGGGCAGGCTGAATTGACGCACCAGCTCACCTCTGGGTTCGGCGCCGCTAAAGCCAATGCGGTATTGTTGGTAACGGCCGTCGGTGTCGTTGATAAACACATAGTCGCCGCTGGCGGACTGGTACATGCACAGGCCGTAGACTTCGTCGAGGTTGGTGGTGATGTCACCGAGGTGTTTTACCCTGTTGCCCCTGGCGATGGTGAACAGGGAAATGCTATTCAGATTGCGGTTGCTGGCGGCGATCAGCGGTTGCCTCTTGCCATTGATCTGGCTGTTGGCGATGAGGTCAACGTTGTTGAGCCTGCCAATATTCAGGGACTGGCGCAACTCGCCATCGAGACCGTAGATTTTCAGCCCCTCCCGCTTGTCGGTGCCGATGATCAGGCTTTGCCGGGGCTTGCGGGGGTTGAGCCAGATTGCCGGGTCGTCAGCGGCGTCACCAAAACGGGCGACGGCGGCGGTTTCACCAGTGGCGTAAATACGAGGCACGGTGGCGGCTGCAGGCGCAGCGGCGGGGGAGTCCGCAGTCAACTCCGCCATCTGGTAATTGTCCGCGCTTTCATCGTAAATCGACAGCAACAGGGTGTCGCCATGTCTGGCCACGGCAAGGGATTTGGCTTCCTCCATTTGGTCGAGGGCGAGATCATCGACAAGGCCTTTGCCGCTATAACGCTGAATGCGGGCAGGTTCGGCGCTCAATACCCACAATTCGCCGCTGTCTGCGACGGCGATATCCGCTATCTCTCCGGCCACCGCGCCGTGGGGTGAAACCAGGGCAACAGGCTGGCGGCTGGCGTCGGTTTCGGGATTTGCGGCATAACGCCATACCCCCAGGCCTTCTTCCGCCAGGTACAGGGAGCCGGTGTTGTCGTCCACCGCGCAGGCCTGGCTATCGGTGGCGCCGATAAATGAGCGCACGGCAATGTTCACCAGCGCCTGCCTGCGGTTGTCGTAAATAATGTGCTGGTGAACCATGCCCTGGGTATCGACGGCAAAGAGGGACAGGTGACCCTCCTGGGGGTCGCGGTACAGGCACTGTGTCTCGGGCAGGGCGGTGGCGCTGTCAATGGCTGCCAGATTGCGCAGGTTGTCGGTGGCGTCGTCGAGGGCAAACAGCACAATGGCGCCGCTGTCACGGTCGATGGCGCTTATCAGGGTTTCGGCCTTGCCGTTTACCATCAGCCCGGCGCGGGCATCCAGGGCTTCAAATTTGCCGGCCTGCAACGGGTACTGCTCGCCATTTTCAGCAACCAGCACCAGCCCTTTTGTGGCGCTGGCGATGAGCCATGCGCCGGGGCGTGTCGGCAGCGCCACAACATCCTCGCCGTTGCCGGGGTTGATCTGAAGGGGGCGGGTGGCCAGGGTTGGGGTGTCAGCGCTGGCCAGCTGCGGGCTGGCGCCGAGCTGGGCGAGCAGGATCAAGGCGACTGTGGCGAGAGGCTTCATAAAAATCTCTTTGGCGGCTTAAAAAATAATTCACACCGACACTGGCAACGTAGCCAGGGTCGGTGCGACGGGCGCTGCTGCGGATCCCGTGATTACGTAAACTGCACGCTTAAAAAGCGTAGCGTGCGGTGAGGCGGAAAATGGGGCCGGCTTCTTCCGTTTCCAGTTCGTATTCGTCGAAGTCGCGATCGCGCTGGTCTTCAATGGTATCGAACTTGTTGAAGATTTCATCCTTGCTGCCATCCAGCAGGTTTGAACCCACAAAACGCAGGGTCAGGGACTGCCAGCGCTTCTCTACAAAGACTTCGAGGTCGGCGCTGTAACTGGTCTGCACTTCCTCGCCGAGAATACGGCCAAAGGCATCGCCCTGTTCCCTGTAGGTGACGCCAAAGGTGATTTTCTGCTCGGGCATATCCTGAATCACACCGACGTTGTACACCCATTTGGACTGATCGTTAAAGCGGCGCTCGCCGAAGGCATCGTCAATTTTGCTGTCCATGAGGCTGTAGTTGGCAAAAATGCCGGTGTTGTCCATGCCGATAACGGTGAGAGGGGTGGACAGGTCAAACTCGATGCCGGAAACCCAGCCGTCGCCGACGTTGTCGACCTTGTAGACGAAAAAGCCATCCCCCTCCGAGCCGGGTTCGCCGGTGTTGGTCAGCTCGATCAGGTCTTCCACATCCCGGTAGAACAGGTTGACGCCAAAGACGCCTTCACTGCCGAGCATGCGCTCGTAGCCCAGATCAATGCCCCAGGCGCTTTCCGGTTCCAGCTGCGGATTGCCCTGAAGGTCGTTGTCCGCCACCTCGCCTTCGAGCAGTGCCGGCATAATGAGATCAAAATCCGGGCGGCGCAGGGTGCGGGCAACGGACGCGGTGAGGCGGTCGCTGTCGGTGAGGCTGTAGCGCAGGTGCGCCGACGGCAGAATAAAATCGTAGTCGGTATCGACACCGTCCTGCCCGGAAGTCCGGTCAACGATGCTGACATCCGTGGTTTCGTAGCGTACACCGGTTTCCCATTCCAGGCGGCCGACATCGCCGCTGACCATGACAAAAAAACATCCGCACGGTCTTCTTCGATGCGGTTGACGCCACCGATGGCGGGTTCGAATTCGGTCAGCTGGCTGGCGACGGCAAGTGGCGACTGGCCACCGAACTGATCCCAGGGAGTGGCGAGACTCAACTCGTTCTCATCATCCGCCTCGAGAATGCGGGTGTCTCTTTGTTTGGCGAGAAAAAAGCCGCCAAACTCGATTTCGGTGGCGTCGCCAAGATCAAATTTTTGGGCGAGTTCGATACCGAATTCTTCGTCTTCGATGTCCTGAAGGGTGCGCTCATCTTCGATGACGGCAATATCGTCGCCAAAGTCGATTTCTGATTCCCGGTCATCCAGTTCGCTGTCAAAGGCGGCCACGGACAGTTTGATTTTGGCTTCACCGCCGAGCAGTGGGTGGGAGTAGCGGCCGCTTAAGCTGTAGCTGGTTTCGTCGATATCCTGATGTTGCTGATTGTCGGTTTCCAGGTTGCCGCCGGTATTTTCCGGCCCGGTGACAGCGCTGGGGTCGTTGTATTCAAAGGAGCGCTCATCCTCGGTGCGATCGGTTATTACCCAGGCTCCGGCAATATTGAGCTTGGCGCCATCGTCAAATACCACGCTGTAATCAGTGTTCAATGAGGTGTCGCTGCTGTCGCGGACATCGGTCTGGTCTTCCCGGTTGTCAAATTCCTCGGCAATGAAATCGGGGTTGTTCTCCGGCGAGTCGCCAAAACGGGTACTTTTCTTGACCTTGGGGTTGTAGCGCCCCTGCTGATCGACGCCCACCACCAGGCGGCCTGGGCCAACCTGACCGCCCCATACGGCGGCCAGATTCTCCTTCCATTCTTCGTTGTCAAAGTAGTTGCCGCCGAGCTTCACATAGCCGCCATCGAGGCTGAAACTGTCCCGCAGGACAATGTTGACCGCACCGGCGACGCCGTCCGCGGGGCGATTGGCGCTGCTGGAGCGAATCACCTCCACCCGCTCGATCAGCTCTGCGGGTATGCGATCCATCAAAAAGGAGCGGTCGTTGCCGATGCCGGGAACACGCTCGCCGTTGATCAAAATTTGCGTGTAACCCGGCGCCAGACCCCGCAGGCGGGCGCCGTCGGACTCGGTGACATCGGATAAAAAAGTCACGCTGGGCACACGGCGCAGGGCGTCGCCGGCGCTGGAGGGTTCAAAACGTTCAAAGTACTGGCGATCGTACTCCAGCACAGGCGTGATGTCCTTGGCGCGGTTGTGGTAGCCGATACTGCTGTACACCACCAACTCTTCGATGTTTTTGATGGGCTGCGTTGTGTCCTCTCCCCAGGCGGCGGAGGCGCCCAGGGTAACGCTGCCGACAATAACGAGTGGCAACAGTTTTGGCTTGAAAGGAATCATGGGGTTCTCCGTTGTGAGCTTGGTTTTTGGGGGGGATACTGTGTTCAGGCATCGACAAAAAAGGGGCCTTTGATCTCATAGGTTCGGCCGCCGTCCGGCAAGCCGGTGATGCCATTTTGGGAGCTGAAATACAGCCTGCTGCCATCCGGGCTGAATGCGGGGCCGCAGACTTCCGAGCCTTCATGGCCGATAACGTTGACCAGTTCGAAGGGCTTGCCCCCTTCGCCAACCACCACCAGGCGCATGTCGGCACCGTCTTCTGCCACGATGATGTCGCCCGCCGCCGACACCGTAAGGTTGTCAACATCGGCCATCGCTGGAGCAAAGCCGCCGTCGCGGACGCGGTCGTAAACCAGATCCAGAGTCTGGCTGCGGGTATCCAGCGCCCACACCCGGTTGTCGCCCTTGGTGGTGAAATAGACATAGCCCCCGTGATACCAACAGCCCTCGCCGCCGTTAAATTGCTCGGCGCCAGGGATCTGTTTGCGAGTGGGGGTTGCTCCCTCGGCGATGGCAGGCACTGGGTCGGGCAGGGATTTCCAGCTAACCTGGCGACGGCTATCGGGGTTGCTGCCCGCCACCACCGCCACCTGGAGCGCACCGCTGCGCAAATCGGCGCGCTGGCCGCGGGTGTAACGGGCGGGAATAAAGCGGTAAAAGTTGCCGTCCACCACATCCTCGGTTAGGTAGAGATGGCCATTGACGGGATCGACCGCCACCGCCTCGTGTCTGAACCTTCCCAGGGCGGGCTGAGCCGTGGCGGCATGGCGACCGCCGGGGTCGCATTCGTACACTAGGCCTTCGTCGATTTCCTCGCACGACAGCCAGGTGCCCCAGGGGGTGGGGCCGCCCGCACAGTTATTGGTGGTGCCGGCACAAATGGCGTAGCTGTCGATGACGTCGCCCCGGGCATTAAAGCGCAGCGCCCCAGCGCCGCCCTGGCCCTGGCTGTTGATCTCAGCATTGGAAACATAAACCCAGCCGCCATCGGCCATGGCAAAGGTGGCGCCGCCATCGGGTTCGTTGTGCCAGGGATAGGGCGCTGTGGATACCGCTTTTTCACCACTGCGCGCCACCAGTCTGGCTGAAAATCCCCCAGGCAGCAGCATTCGGGTTTGCGGATCGTTGGCCACCGCCACTTCCCTCAGGGTGCCCGCCAGGTTGCCAATATTGCTGCGCCGGGATGGCGCCGTAGCCCCCAGCGCGGAGCGTGGCGATGCGTTCGAGGAGCAACCCCAAAGTGCCGGCCCCACGGCGATAACGCCGGAAGCCACCATCAGCTGCTGCAGGATTTTTCGCCGGGATTGATCAGTAAGGCTCATTGGCAGATTTCCAGGATAAGGCGGGATAAGGGCATCGCTGACGGGGATGGTGACGGATTAACGACGTCCAATGCTGACCGGCGAGCTTCTATGGAAGGGTAAGGTAGGTTAGAAAAATGACGTCAAAGTGACGTTTTAATGACGGCTTTGTGAAAGTGGCGAGATTGGGGAGATGGTTTGTGCCGCGGTGACAATCTGGGCGCCCAGGCATCGGGTCAGCCGTTATTTCATTCTCTTGCGGTAACTGACTGCTGGGCAGCGAACCGGTTCGGGTACTCGCCATGGCAGCGTTTTTCGCTAGCCGGATCGTCGCAGGCGCGTTTCCAAATGACGAAAAAATTGGCGGTGATGAATTACCCAGCCACCCAGATAACCCAGCATTGACCCTAGCACGATATCCACCAGTCGAACCGCGACCAGTTTTTCAGCACCCAGAACGGAGTTCGCGTCTGCAAATAATACTGTCAGGGGGGTGATAAAAATGACGGCCAGGCCGTAGTTGCGGGTAATGAGGGTTTCAATCACAAAGCTCAAGGCAGTAATGATAACAGCCAGTTGCCAGGGAGCCAGATTCAGCGCAAGGATAAGCCACGCGATAGCCATGCCGGGCAGGGTGCCCACTATGCGGTGAATGTTGCGATGCCAGATGGCTCTGAATGTCGCCCCTTGCATCACCGCTGCGCAGGACACCGGAACCCAGTAGGGATTGGTCAGGCCGATCGCCAGGGCAAAATAATAACTGCCACCGACAAAGAGGCCGATAGTGCCTGCTTCCAAGACAATAGCCAGGAAATTGTTGTCTGGTGCTGCAGGTTGTCGGCGTGGTTGTGCCTGGTTGCCAAAGATGAGCTGCCCCATGCCGTGCAAAAGAGCGAGAAGGCAGGCGCCCATGGTACCCAGCAAAACCAGCCCGGATCGATCCGCGACCAGGCTCAGGTCGTACGGCAATGTGCGAGCCATGCAGGCCACTAGAATAAAGAAAAAGCTACCGGGGGGTGGCACTCTGAAATAGCGGCAGATCGTCGTGGCGAGAAGGGTGGTCAAGCCTAGCGTCATCGAGGACAGAGCCGGACTGTCACTGGTCAACGCTCCCAGGGTGAAACTGGCGCAGAAACCGAAAGAAACCACTGTCATGGTGATCAGGCGGTGGGGAATGGTTGTTTGCGGCATGTACAGAATACTTAAGCCGCCCATGCCCGCGAGGATCGCGGTGGAATAATGCCCTAAAAGCGCCCCCAGAAACAGCGGTAGACCCACCGCCAGCGCAGCCATGATGAGGAAGCCCATGGGACGTTTGTTGTCACTGAGGGTAAAAAGAGGGCTGAGATTCTCCCAAAGGCGGGGCTTTGACAAAGGTGACTCCAAAAAGGTTGATTTTATTTTTAAGCAGGAATATAGGCCACAGGGTGGGGGGGCTCAAAAAATTCGATCTACCCTACCCCAGGTGGCAGGCAAGGATACGTCGTCTGCCTGAAGGTGACCTTACCCAACCGATCCCGCCAGGATAATTTCCCGCAGTGGCTTGCGTTCGCGGGGTTTCAAATCCCGCCGGGCGTAGGCGTCAGGGATCACAGAGGGATCGCCCGGATAGCCAATGGCGAGACCGGTGAAAGCTTCCAGGCCATCGCTCAGGCTGAAGGTTTCCCGCGCCCTGTCGGGATCAATGCCGATCATCTGGTGCACGACCAGGCCGCGGGATGTCGCCTCGAAGGTGAGTCCCGCCGAGGCGGCACCGAGATCGTGAATGGCCGCCTTGTTGGGTGCGCCGTTGTGTTCAAAGTTGTGCTGCACTATGCCCAGTGCGAGAACAGGTGCGTTTTTAGCCCAGGGTTGATTGCCCTCGACCAGGACGTGGAATATTTTTTCCCAAAGCTCCGGACTGCGGTCGCGGCTTCCTACGATATAGCGCCACGGCTGGGCGTTGTAGGACGACATCATCCAGCGCGCCGCCTCGAAGAGGGCGTGCAGGTCATCAGCGCTGACCATGCGCTTGGGGTCTAACGCATAAAAACTCCTGCGATTTTGCAGAATCCCCTGTATGGGAACGTCGGTGGCTGCGGTGCGAATGGTCATGTTCTTTCTCCATTCCGGCAGGGTGCCGGGGTTGTCTTATGTTGTTGTGTCCGTGTGCAGGCGGGTCTCAATCCGGATTTCTGAACTCAGGGTACGGTACATGGGGCATTTGTTAGCGATGTCGAGCAGGCGTTCACGTTGGCTGTCGTCGAGAGAACCCTCGAGTTGGATTTCGCGCTCGACCCTGTCGAGCATGCCGGTTTTCGTCCCGCAGTCGGTGCCGTCGCCGGCGTCCTCCTTTCGGTGTGTCAGGCGCACGCTAACCCCGTCCAGAGGCCACTGTTTGCGCCGGGCATACAGGCCGATGGTCATCGAGGTGCAGGAGCCCAGTGCCGCAAGCAGGAGGTCATAGGGGCTCGGGCCTCTGTCAGTGCCACCGGCAGCGATGGGCTCGTCAGTCTGGAAACGATGTTTGCCGGCCTCAACAGTTTGTACGAAGCCCAATGCACTGCCGCCTACGGTGACGGTGGTTGGATTGTCAGGATGTTGTTCAGTCATGCCGTTTTCCTTGTGTGGGGTACATGGTCGAATCTTGAGTCAATGGCCGATAAATACTCCAGCTGAGGCTCTTGGGGAATAATGCCGCTCGGGTTGAGAGCCTTGGTCGAGTAGTCGCCGGTCTGGATGTGATCCGACCGGACACTGGCGGCGAATGCGGGTATTTTCAGCAATCGCACCAGATAATCATAGACCGCCGGGTAGCCGTTCAAGGGCTTGATGTTGCACTTGAACAGGCCGTAGTAGGCTAGCTCAAAACGCACCAGAGTGACAAACCCGCGGATATCGGTCTCCCTCAGTGGATTGCCCAGCAGTCGCAAAGATCTTGTCCACTGCTTCACTGTAGGCATGCTGGCCACTGGCAAAACCCGCCTGGTAGACGCCATTGTTGACGTCGTTGTGAAGAAGCTGGTTAACCTGTTCGATCTCCTCCAGTGAAGGCGAGCCGCTTCGATTGAGCTTCGGGGTAGCGATAACGCCGAGGTTTTGCTCTTTGACCTTGGCTGAGAAAGACTAAGGTGTCAGGTTGCAAAGCCCTGTTAAGTCTCGGGATTGGCAAGACGTTGTTTCACTACTGCAGCATCGATCGCAAGATCGATGCTGCCGCTGCCACGGATCACCAGGGCATTCAATCTTCTCCCCCCATGCAGGAATTACAAGAGTAGAGGCGTTGATAGCGCCGCTCTGCCCAACGGTGGTAGATGGGTCGAGCCAGTTTGTTCAGCCCAGGCCAGAGCAGGGGTTTAAATAGCCAACCCCAGTCTGTATGAGACCAGGCTCTGATATTGGCTTCTAGACCGACCACCCAATGGCCATCAGCTGTGCGCAAGTGGAGTACTTTGAGGAGGGCTTCCCGGGAGGGCATGGTTTCCTCCAAACCCCGCTGGTGTATATCGGCAAACGCCAGGTTACCCCGCTGGAGGCGCTTCAGGGTGCGGATCTCCCTGGAGCATAAAGGGCATAGACCATCGTAGTAGAGAGTGTCTGTTACAGGCACCGGCTTGGCCATTGACTCGGCGTTAGGATTGGGCTCGTTCATACGATCATTAGAGACAGTCATAACCCGGACTCGCTGGATCATTGACCCAGCTGCCCCATGAAAGGCATTTTTTCACCGGGTTTTCGGTTTTTCCGGAATGGGTGGTAGCGTACATTTCGACCATTTTGACAGCCATTCACTGATGGCTTTTGTTGCGTAAAGAGATATTTTTTCGTTTCCCCGTGACCATGGAAAGGGGTAAGTTTTCGCCAAGACGAATGCTTTCAACGATGGCCGCGATGATGTGTATGCTGACCAGTGCGGCCAGAATGTTTGCGATGGACTCGTGGAGATTCTCCACCCAGTCTTCTCCCCAGAACATATCGATTTCTTCCATCATGTAGCCGGAGATGCCGAGCCCGAACATTGCCGTCATCATCATGATCATCACCAGTGCGCCAATGGGTGAGTGGCCAAGGTGACGGTGCACTCCGCCACTCACCAGTAGTTTCAAGTGAGACTTGAGACGACTCGCGGTTGGCCAGCACTCCCGCCAGGAAGCAGCACCCCCTGATGTAAATCCCCAGACAATACGCACCAATAGCCAGGCAAAGGCGTAGTAACCGATCCATCGGTGCCAGTCCTCCCCCTCCTCTGTAAAGAAGTAGTTTGCGAAGAAAGAGAGAGCCAGCGACCAGTGGAATAACCTGACAAGGGGATCCCAAAGTTTGACGTTAGTGGTCATCAATCTTCAATTTTGGCTTTCACGATTTCACCATCGACTGGGTTGAAGTAGATCTCAACCTTTTTGCCATCCTTGTCCCAGCCGTAAATTTCGTAGCAGTTGCCGGAGGTGACTTTGAATTTCTTGATCTTGTAGCCATCAGATTCAAGGGATTGCTTGAAAGCGTCTTGATCTTGCCATTCGGATTGATCGGCCGAAGTACAATCCGGGCCTGCGAAGGCTGCCGGGCTCAACATAAGTAAGGTAATGAGTAAGCGGCGCATAGTTATCTCCTGTTGCTGAAATTTAAGAAAACTCTCATTAATGGCATTCCCGCGCAGGCGGGAATCTATAATTTCTTGGTTTTTCGTCACTCCCGCCTACGCGGGAGTGACGAAAACAGAATTAATCAGAGTTTCCTTGGTTGATTGAATTGATAAATATAGAACGATCCCTATTACAGGTCTATGACCTGGAACAGCCCGACAGTAATAAATGCCAGCGAGGCCAAAATGCGAGTCAACTTCAACGGGATGCGTTCTATCAGATAATGCCCTGCAAAAACCACGGGAACATTGGCCAGTAACATACCTAATGTCGTACCGATGGTGACCCAAAGCACACTTTCGTACTGCGCACCCAGTAAGACCGTGGCGATCTGGGTTTTATCCCCAATCTCGGCGAGAAAAAAGAGTATTGCTGACGCGGCAAAGGCGCCTAAATGGTGAAACCTGGTTCCGGCGCTGTCGTCCTTGTCCGGAATCAGCAGCCAGAGTCCAACCACAATAAAACTGCCTCCGATCATCCACTGGCCTGCTTGGCTCTGCAGGAACTGGCCAATCCATCCGCCCAGCCATGCCGAAATGCCATGATTGACAAGTGTAGCAACGAGAATGCCAAGCACGATTCCCCATCGACTTCGGAATCGGGTGGCAAGGAACAGGGACAGGAGTTGGGTTTTGTCGCCGATTTCAGCCAGGGCGACAGTGAGTGTCGAGGTGAGAAATGCATCCATTGAATGTGCTCCGGCGGGATAGGTGTAAGACAAAGGCAACGGGAAACACTCCCACCATAGGAGTTTCCCATTGCCTTAGGTATTGTCACTACTGCGAACCGCAGCAGGGGACTGCCATGAGCCATTGAGGCTCAAGTATGTTGACAGGCACTCTCGAAGTTTGAGAAGACTACTGCGCGGATGGTATCTTAAAACTTATCTTCACTACCTTGGGGATTTGACTTGCTGTAGCTTGCCTGCAAGCGATGAGCAGCTATTGGCTCCGCGGTTTATCGCCGGCAGGCCGGCTCTACAACGCGCCCAGCTCACAGAGTAATAAGTGCCAAACAGCACGATGCACTACACTAGTTGAGTAGGAGATGTCTGAGTTCGAAGGTTTATCGCTTGTGTCGTCATGGGGGCACAATCGCTGCTCACGCAGGTGGCACGCTAAAATCATATAGGGTTTCCAGCCTATATCAATGATCCTTTTTCATCAGCGCACTTGGCTTAACAAGACTTAACCCAAGACACAGACTTACTATCCTGGGCACCCTATGGAAGACGCCCGTCTCCCATTTCTTCACGGGTGATGCCGTCACGTATATGATAAAGGCGCTTGAAGGTGGGGATGATTTTCTCGTCGTGGGTAACGACGATAATGGCTGTGTTCTGACTCTTGGCCATGTCGTTAAGAATACGAATCACCGTCAGGGCGCGCTCGCTATCGAGAGGCGCAGTGGGCTCATCGGCCAGGATCACCGGGGGGCGATTGATCAGTCCCCGGGCAATGGCCACCCGCTGCTGCTCGCCGCCGGAGAGCTGGCTTGGCATGGCGGCAGCCCGGTGGCCCACGTCGAGGGCGTCGAGCAGAGCCCGGGCTCGCCTTCGCGCCTCCCGATTCCTGACCCCGGCAAGCATGGGCAGCAGAGCTACATTGTCGAGCACATCGAGGAAAGGGATGAGGTAGGGTGCTTGGAACACAAAACCGATTTTGTCCCTGCGCAGGTCGCGAAGATCGTTGATCTGCCAGCCATTGTCATAGATGACCTGATCGCCCAGCACCATGCGTCCGCCGCTGGGCTCGATGATCGCTCCCAGGCACTTGAGCAATGTGCTCTTGCCCGACCCCGAGGGACCAATAAGACCTACCACTTCCCCAGGAGCCACGGCCATGTCCACCTGTTTCAGCGCATCCACGGCAGTGCTGCCTTTGCCGTAGCGTTTGCGCAGCCCCTCAATACGAATACCCGTCCCGGTCATATCAGCCTCCGATGGCCTCGGCGGGGTCTACCTTCAAGGCCATGCGGATGGCACTGACACTGGCGAGCACGCAGATGATCACGACGGCCACCAGAGCGCGCACCGTATCCATAGGCATCAGTAGCACGTATTTGGGAAACAAGGGCGCGGCAAAGGTGGCGGTTATTTTGCCCACTACAAAGCCGGTCAATCCCAGTGCCAGAGCCTGCTGGAGGATCATGGCGGCGATCGTGCGGTTGCGGGTGCCGATCAGTTTGAGTACGGCGATTTCACGGATTTTGTCCAAGGTGAGCGTGTAGATAATGAAGGCGACGATGGCAGCGCTCACTGTGGCCAGAATGACCAGGAACATGGCAATCTGGCGCGCCGAGGAGGCGATCAGTTTGCCGATGAGAATGCCCTCCATTTGCTCGCGGGTGTAGGCGGTCAGGCGCTTCCAGCGGCGGATGTCGCTGGCCACGGCGTTGGCGTCGTGGCCAGGAGCCAAAGTGACCAGAGCTGCGTTAACGTAGGTGTTGGTGCTTTGGGACGCCAGCACGGCCTCAGCCAATCTGGGGGCGCCGGGCGGATTGAGGGCGGGATTGGCCAGTGTGCGGCGACGGTTCTGCCAGATGGCGTCGTTATCCTTGAGAAACTGGGCCTGCTGGGCGTCCTTGAGGGGGATGAAGACCATCGGATCTCCCGCCGATGACACCATGCGCCTCGTCAACCCCACCACGGTGTACTGGTGGCGACGGATGGTGATGTGCTCCCCCAAGGCAAAACCGCTGGAGATATCGGCCACGGCCTCGTAATGGCCGCGAGTGATGTGCCTGCCCGCGATCAGATAGGGCGGCCACCCTGAAGTGCTGGGGTCGCCGTTGGCCAGTCCCACCACCATGACCCTGACATCAGTCTGACCCCGCTCCACCTGCATAGTCAGGTAGGTGACATTAGCGGCACTGGCGACGCCGGGCAATGTGAGCAGCGCGCGGTAGCTGTCATCGGGGATGCTGGAAGACTCCGCATAGGGACCCAGGGTGTCCTGCTGTACCACCCACAGGTCGGCACCACTGTTGTCGAGTAGCGCGCGAGCGTCGGCCACCATTCCCCGGTAGACTCCAGCCATGGTTAAGGTGACACCGATCAACAACCCCAGCCCTACGCCGGTGAAGACAAATTTTCCCCAGCTGTGGAGTATGTCACGCCCCGCCAGACTAATCACGGCGCTGTCTTCTCCAGACTGTCCACCACTTTCAGGCGGCGCCCGGCACTGACCTGGGCTTCACTGTAGTGAACCACCAGGTCGTTCTCGGCAACGCCGGCCACCACTTCCACCCAGCCGTCGAGACCCGAGACACCCAGTGTGATGGGCACGAATTCGTGGCTGCGCCCCGTTATTTTCCACACGCCCGTTACGCCGTTCTGACGGTGGATGGCGCTGTTGGGAACAGCGACGACGGCGGACTGCACCGGCAGCGAGACAGTGACCTCGGCCAGTTCGCCGATGGCCGGCAGCGGGGCAGGCAAAGGATCGAAAAGAATCTTCGCCCGGGTTTCCTCTGTGACAGTGTCGGCTACCGGCTCCACCCACAGCACCTTGCCGGTCACAGATTGCTTGCCGCGGGAGCGAAGTTCGATATTCACTTTCTGCCCCGACGCCAGCGGGGCGCTACCGCGCTGATCGAAGCGGGCATTGAGCCATAGACTGCCCGTGTCCACCACTTCCACTACCGCCTCGCCGGCCACCAGCGTGGTGCCTGGATCGGCATGACGTGCCACCACCAGACCCGCCGCCGGCGCGACCAGCTTGAGATGGTCTTGCAGAGCCGTCAGTGCTTCACGGTCGGCCTGGTTACTGGCAAGACCTGCCTGGGCAGCGGTCAACGCGGCAGTGGCGGCGCGGAGATCATCCCGCGCTGCGGTGGCCTGTTCCTCGCTGATGGATCCCAATTCGAACAGACGCCTGTAGCGGCGGGCGCGATCGTCTGCTTGACTGTGGCGAGCCTCGGCTTCCTGCACTCCGGCAGCGCCACGCTGGATGGCGGCTTCGAGAGCCTGGGCACGCTCGCCGAGGTCGACGGGAGCCATGGCGCCCAGGTGCTGTCCAGCAGCAACCGCGTCGCCCACATCGACAAACAGCGATTCGAGGCGCCCGGCGGCGGTGGGGCCGATGCGGTAGCTGTGTCGGGCTTCCACTGTGGCAATGCCAAAAAGACTGGGGGTAATCGTGCGAGCTTCAGCCTGAGCCAGGGTGACGATAACGGGTGCCATGGGTCCCGAATTGACCGCCACATAGACAAACAGAGCGAGTACAGGCACCAGAGCCGCGGTCAGCACGAAGGCGCGACGTCGCAAAGCCGGGGCGCTCACGATACCACCCCGATGGCGCGACGATACAGTGCAAACGCTCCATGCGCATCCCTGTCGAGGCGGCTGACATCGCCGGCAAGTAGCGACTGCATCACCAATCCCTGGATGGTGCCGATGAACAGGGTCGCCGCCGCAGCTGTATCCACCTCGGCGGCAATTTCACCTCGAGTCTTGCCTTTTTCTATTAATTCCACCAACCGCTTTCCATAGGTCTGAAGCAGTTTCTGCACCATGCGCTTGGCGCCGGTTTGTTCACGGCGCTGGAGCTCTCCGAAGATCATGCGGGGTACTCCCGGGCGCTCCATGACGAAGGCCACATGGGTCATGAACATGGCTTCCAGTGAAGCGAGGGCGCCACTCGATCCGACGGCTGCCCTGGCCAACCGATCCAGGAGCCGCTCTGCCACCCAGGCCATCACCGCTTCCCAAATGGCATCTTTGCTGGGAAAGTGACGAAACAGTGCCCCTTGGGTGAGGTTCATGCGTTTGGCGATAGCGCTAGTGGTGATTTCCCCAGGATTACAGGTAGCCGCCAGCTCGATGACCGCCTCAACGGTGTGGGCGCGGCGCTCCTTGGCGGGCAGGTGTTTGGCTTGCATCTCTCATTGCTCTCAAAAGTAAGTAACTAATTACTATCATAGAGCGTTCAACAAAGCTTGTAAAACAACATTTCGATCGATTAAGCAATGCGTTTGTCATGCACAGGACTTTGCTTAACGTGACTTAAACCAGATAACTGGGCAGTGGGTCAACTTACAGCCCTTCCGTAAATGTCTTCTCCAGCGGGAATCGGTGACTATTTATGGCGCTTTTTGGGGCTGCGATTTAATACAACATATTGATATATAGAAAAAATTTTAATTTATGGAAGGCTGAGGGAATCTATTCAATGTTTTGGATCTGCTCCCGCATCTGTTCGATGAGAACCTTGAGTTCCACGGCGGATTGGGTGGTGTCTGTGGCGATGGATTTGGATGACAGGGTATTGGTCTCGCGGTTGAGCTCCTGCATAAGAAAATCCAGGCGGCGGCCTATGGGTTCTTTTCTCGTCATCACCTGCTCGATTTCGCTGAGGTGGGCGCCGAGGCGATCCAGTTCTTCATCGACATCGGCTTTCTGGGCGAGGATGACGATTTCCTGTTCAAGGCGCTCCGGGTCGAGATTCAATTGCAGGTCGCTGATTTTGTCATTGAGGCGTTGTTTCTGGGCGGCGAGTATTTGCGGTAGCAAGTTGCGGACTTTTTCCGTTTCGCTGCGAATACTGTCCACCCGCTGAAGAATAAAGGCTGCCAGTTTTCCGCCCTCCACGGCGCGATTTTCGACGAGCTGGGCGACAGCGGTTTTGAACAGCGCCACGGTGGCTTTTTTGAGTATTTCGCCGTCGATTTCCCGCTCTTCGAGAACGCCGGGTCTATCGAGAATGGCGATGGGAGAAATGGCGGAGGGATTATCCATTAACCCTGCCACCTGGGCGGCGGCATTGATGTATTGCTGGGCTTTGCTGATGTTAACGGCGACCCCCTCCTGCTCGCGATTGAGCTGAAGTTGCAGGCTGCAATCCACCTTGCCCCGGCTAAGGAACTGGCGGAGGGTTTCTCGCAAATCCATTTCCACATCCCGCAGCGTGTCCGGTATGCGAAAGTTGGGTTCCAGGTAGCGGTGGTTGACGGAGCGTATTTCCCAGCTGAGGGTGCCCCAGTCATCCTGGTGGGTTACGCGGGCAAAGGCAGTCATACTCTGGGGCATAGGGTTCAATCACTTTTTGCAGTTGGATGCTAATGGTAACAGGCTTGGGGTTGTTTTGTTGATAACGGCCAGTCTCGCTTCAATTGGATATTGTCTTATGGAACAGCCAACACCATAAGAGAATATCCAATTGAAAGAGTATCAGGTGCGCAAGACTTTTCGAGGGCGGACTGGGTACAATGGCGACCTGTTTTTAATCCCAAGGATTTTTTATGACCCGACCCAGTGGCCGTCGCCCGGAACAGCTGCGCCCCGTGCGTATTTCCCGCAACTACACCAAGCACGCAGAAGGCTCTGTGTTGGTGGAATTTGGCGATACCAAGGTCATTTGCACCGCCAGTGTCGATGAGTCTGTGCCGAGATTTCTGCGCGGCAAAGGGCAGGGCTGGGTAACTGCCGAATACGGTATGTTGCCCCGTTCCACCAACAGCCGTATGGATCGCGAAGCGGCCAGGGGCAAGCAGGGTGGTCGCACCCAGGAAATTCAGCGCCTGATCGGTCGCTCGCTGCGCTCGGCGGTGGATCTGAAAAAACTGGGAGAAGTGACCATTACCGTGGATTGCGACGTTATTCAAGCGGATGGCGGTACTCGCACCGCATCCATAACCGGCGCCTGCGTGGCAATGGCGGATGCTATCGCCCATATTTCCACCAGGCGCAAGCTCAAGGAAAACCCCCTTCAGCATCTGGTCGCCTCGGTGTCTGTGGGTATGTTCAATGGCGTTGCGGTGCTGGACCTGGATTACGCTGAAGACGCCAATGCGGAAACCGATATGAATGTGGTGATGAACGAAGCCGGTGGCTTTATCGAGATTCAGGGCACCGCTGAGGGGGCGCCCTTTTCCGAGGAAGAGTTTGCGGCAATGATGGCGCTGGCCAAGCGCGGCATAGCCGACCTGGTACGGGTGCAGAAAATGGCGCTGGCTCAACAGCGTTAAGGTTTGACCATAGAAGCCAAAGCTCAAGCTACAAAGCGAACAACACTATAATAATCGCTTGCAGCTTGCAGCTTGCAGCTTGCAGCTTAGAGTTCTTCCATATCGTAGTCGACAATCACCGGCGCATGGCTTGAGAAGGCATTGGCCTTGTACATCACGGCGTATTCGACAAATTTGGCGAGATCCTTGGAGATCACCTGGAGGTCGGTGCGCCAGCCATCGCCTTCTCCCATAACCCCGGACGGCCACCAGCTGAATTCGTCGCTGTCGGTATTGCCGCGGCGAAAGGCGTCGGCGTAGCCCATATCGCCATAAATTTGGTCTAGCCACTGGCGCTCGTGGGGCAGAAATCCGGATTCGCCGAGGTGGACGCCGGGGTTTTCCATGTCGATTTCCCGGTGTGCCATCTGCCAGTTGCCGCAGATAATGTATTTGCGTTTTTTGCGGGAAATTTTGTCCAAATGTCCCTGAAGTTCGCGGAAAAAAGTATCTTTAAGCTGTTGGCTGGGTTCTCCGGCGGTGCCCGCAGGCGCCAGTAGAGAGCCGATGCTGATGTTTTCAAAATCCGCTTGCAGATAGCGACCATCCATATCTTCACAGCAGCCGAGACCAAAGCCAAAGACGATGGCCTTTGGCGGTTTGCGGGTATAGATGGCCACCCCGTTGGTGTGGGGTTTGGGGGAGTCAAAATAATAGGCGAAATAGTCGGGCAGGGTGAACTCATCGCGATCGGCGATTTCCGGTTCCTGCGCGCGAAGATCCTGCAGGCAGATCACGTCTGCGTCCTGGCCTGCAAGCCAGTCAAAAAGACCCCTATGGGACGCCTGATAAATGCCATCCACAGAAAGACTAATGATTCTCATGTTAGCCCCTAATTTACGTTGCGTGTATGATAACCGACCCTTACCAAATTAAGAAAGGATACCGGCGCCATAACCGGTATTTGGAGAGTGAATGGATCAATATCAACAGCATTTTGTCGAAATGGCCTTGCAAGCGGAGGCTCTCAGGTTTGGCGAGTTCACCCTGAAGTCCGGGAGAATCAGCCCCTATTTTTTTAATGCCGGTAAATTTTGTAGCGGCGCAGCCCTGGCTGGGCTTGGGCGCTGTTATGCAGAGGCGATTGTCCGTTCCGGCCTGCAGTTCGATATGCTGTTTGGCCCCGCCTACAAGGGAATTCCTCTGGCGGCAGCCACCGCCGTGGCCTTGGCGGAGCATCACGGCATGGATGTACCCTATTGCTTCAATCGCAAAGAGGCGAAAGCCCACGGCGAAGGCGGCAGCCTGGTGGGAGCCCCCCTGCAGGGCAGGGTGCTGATTATTGATGACGTTATTACAGCGGGCACGGCAATTCGCGAAGTCTTGACCATTATTGGTGAGGGTGGCGCCACCGCCGCCGGTGTGGTTATAGGTCTTGATCGCCGCGAGCGCGGCAACAATGAACGCTCTGCCATACAGGAGGTGGAGGGGGAATTTGGCATTCCGGTCACCAGTATTATCGCCATTGACCATATTATCGGTTACCTTGAAAGCCAGCAGGGCAATCAGGAAACTGTAGCCGCGATCAAAGTCTATCGCGACCGCTACGGTGTGTGATCGGCGGACTCTTCTCCAGCCCAGTTAAGCGGTTTTAGACTCTATGAGCCATTTGCGAGTTACAAAGGATTCCTCCAGCAACCCTGGCGCTGCGGTTCGCCCTAGGCAAATAGAGCCTGTGTCCCCACAAACCCATGCTTTGAGGGGCGCAGGACAGGTGGTGCAGCCCGGTTTTCAGGCGCTTTGCCGTAGTAACAACAAGATTCACAGCAGAGGATTGTCTTTGCGTTGGGCGGCGCTTGCCTTTCTGCTGA
This sequence comes from Porticoccaceae bacterium, assembly GCA_023228865.1. The sequence goes on from JALOAH010000007.1 coordinate 39,066, forward strand.
TGGCGGCTTTCGGCGCCAGAGCCGAGGGGGAGGTCAAGGAGGGCGAAGTCAAGGATGACATTCCTGCGGGGGCGTTTTATCGCTATTACAACGCCGAAGGCAATCAGGTAATGGATTTCAGCATTCCCCCTGAATATACGGACAAAGGCTACGAAATCCTGTCCCCCTCCGGGCGTTTGCTGAAAAAAGTGCCGGCGCGGACGGATGCCGACGCCTTGACTGCCGAGGATATTGCCGCCCAGGAGGCGCAAAAGAAAGAAGACGCCTATATTTTGCGAAGCTACAGCTCCCTTGACGATGTGGATCGCGCCAGAAAGCGGCGTCTGGCGCTGGTGGAGCGGGAAATCAATATTCTCAAGGGCAATATTGTCGAATATCGGCGCCGGGAGACTGAGCTCAAAGAGCGCGCCGCCGCTTACCAGGCCAGCGGCCAGCAGGCTCCTGACAATATCACCGCCATACTTTCAGAGCTCGATGGGCAGCAGGTGAGCGCTCGCAAACAACTGGCGGAGCGGCGCAGGCAATATCGTGATGTGGCCATTCGCTTTGAGCACCAGCGCCAGCGGCTTCAGGAATTGCGTCCCGAGTTGAAGACCGGGGACTCCCCAAAGGCTAGCCAGAAGTCTGGGGAAAAAGCCCAGCGCCAATAATCTGCCAGTGTTGCTCCCAGTGGGCGGTGGGTAGTTGCTGGTAGTGGCTGCGCACATACTGGTGCAACTTGCCCTCAACGATATTGACCATCAACGCGGCGGCCATTCCCGGCGGCAGGCTCAATTTCAGGTGGTCGCGCACTTCGCCGAGGCGAATCACCTGTTTAAGCTCGGAATCCAAACGAGAAAAAATTTGCCCGGCTCTGGTTTTGAGGCGGTCTTTTTCGCCGTGCAGGGCGTCGCCGCAGAGCATTCTGGTAATGCCGGGATTGCGTTCGGCAAATGTCAGCGTCACCCGCAGTATTTTGCTGCAGGTAATGGCGGTGGGATCATTGGCGGCTGTCGCCAGCTTGATCGCAGAGAACAGGGTTTCCTCGGCAAACGCCAGCAGGGCTTCATACATTTTCGCCTTGCTGGGAAAGTGCCGATAGAGCGCCGCTTCTGAAAACCCCACTTCTTTGGCCAGGGCTGCCGTGGTAATGCGGCCGTTGGTGGAGGATTCCAGCATTCGCGCCAGCGCCTGAAGAATATCCTCCCGCCGGGAAGGCGGCGTCGGTTGTAGTTCCGTCATCGTGGGCTTATTTGCCAAGACCGCTGCTGGCGGCCGGAGGGTTGGTCAGATTTGTGATCAGTGTGCCCACGCCTTCGTTGGTAAAAATTTCCAGCAAAAGGGCGTGATTGACACGGCCATCGATGATATGGGCGCTGTGAACTCCGGCTTTGACCGCATCCAGGGCGCAGCGGATCTTCGGCAGCATGCCCCCGTAAATGGTGCCGTCGGCAATCAGGCCGTCTACTTCTTCCGTAGATAATCCAGTGAGAATATTGCCATCTTTGTCCTGGAGACCGGCGACGTTGGTGAGCAGCATTAATTTTTCGGCACCGATAAATTCCGCCACCTTTCCGGCCACCAGATCGGCGTTGATATTGTAGGCGTTGCCCTCCCTGTCGACGCCGATGGGGGCGATGACGGGAATAAAGTCACTCGCGGTGAGCATGTCGATGACACTGACGTTGACGCTTTCGACTTCGCCGACGTGGCCGATATCGATAATCTCCGGCTCACTGAATTCTGGCAAGCGGCGGCTGATCTTGAGTTTTTTCGCCATGATCAATTGGCCGTCCTTGCCGGTAAGGCCTATGGCCTTGCCGCCAGCGTGGTTAATCAAATTGACAATTTCCTTGTTCACAGAAGCGCCGAGAACCATTTCAACCACATCCATGGTTTTGCTGTCGGTAACCCGCATGCCATCGACGAAGCTGGATTCAATATTCAAGGCCTGGAGCAGCTCCCCTATCTGGGGGCCGCCGCCGTGAACCACAACCGGGTTCATGCCCACCAGTTTCATAAGAACGATATCGCGGGCAAAGCTGCGTTTAAGAGCCTCCCCTTCCATGGCGTTGCCGCCAAATTTGACGACGATGGTTTTGCCGGTAAATTGCTGGATATAGGGCAGGGCTTCGGTAAGCACCCGGGCGGTATTGATGGCATCAGTGCGGGGCAGAGACATGGGCGAGCTTGCTCCTGGAAGAGTGATAAACGAAGGCGGCTATTTTAAGGGTAAGCCCGCCGCAAACATACCCCTTGCGCTGTCCCTGCAATCGACAGGTGTTAAAAATCCAGGGGAAGATTCGGGCTTGCTGCCTGAATGTGCTCCTTAAACTTGTCGATAATTCCGTCAAGGGCTGCAGGAGTGTCTGCTTCAAAGCGCAGTGTCAGAGCGGCAGTGGTGTTGGAGGCTCTAATCAGCCCCCAACCCTCGGGGTATTCCACGCGCAGACCGTCAATGGCAATAACCTGGGCGCCTTGCCAGGCGTTTTGATGGAGCAGCAGCTCGCTGATAATTTCTTTTTTATCATCCTCGTCCACCGGGATCTTGATTTCCGCTGTGGAGCAACTCTCGGGAAAACTGGCGACAATGTCGTCCAGGGTCTCTTCCCTCAGGGTGATGATTTCGAGAAGACGAGCGGCGGCATAGAGGCCGTCGTCAAAACCAAACCAGCGATCATTGAAGAAGATGTGGCCACTAAATTCGCCCCCCAGAGGGGCGCCGCTTTCTTTTACTTTGCTGCGAATATGGGCGTGGCCGGTTTTCCACATCACCGGCCTGCCGCCATAGCTGGCGATTAATTCCCGCAATCTGCGTGTGCTTTTGACATCAAAGATGACATCGGCACCGGGGGTTCTGGTGACAATGTCGCGGGCAAAAATCATCATGAGCTCATCGGACCAGACGATGCGGCCGGATCGGGTCACGGCCACCAGGCGGTCGCCGTCGCCATCAAAGGCCAGCCCCAGGTCAGCCTGGGTGCGGGCGATGGTGTCGATAAGAAAATCAAGGTTGGCGGGCACTGTGGGGTCGGGGTCGTGATTGGGAAAGTTGCCATCCACTTTGGTAAAGAGCTCGGTAACCTGGGCGCAATCGAGACGTTTGAAGAGTTCGGGGGCGAGGGCGCCGGCAATGCCATTGCCGCAGTCGATGGCGATGTTCAGTCCGGAGGCGGGCAGGACGTCCTCGACAATTTTTTTAATGTACTGCTGATGGACGTCAGCGGTTTCAATGGTGCCTGCCCCCTGAGCAAATTTTGCTGCCGTCATTTCTGTCCGCAGGGCTTTAATTTCGCTGCTGCTCAACGCCTGGTTGGCGAAAATGATTTTGAATCCGTTGTCGTCGCCGGGGTTGTGGCTGGCGGTGACCATAACCCCCGAGTCGCAGTTGCCCATGGTGGCCAGGGCAAAATTCAATACCGGCGTTGGCGCCTCGCCAATGTCGATGACATTGCAGCCAGTGGAAATAATGCCAAAAGCCAGAGCCTTTTTGAGTGCCGGGCTGGAGTTGCGGCCATCGGCGCAGATCACCAGTTGGTTGTTGCCGCTTTTTACCTGGCGGCTGCCGAGGGCTTTGCCGAGCAGAGAGGCAAAGTTTTCGCTGACTTCAGTTTCGGCCTTGCCGCGAATGTCGTAGTCGCGAAAAATATGGGCAGGAATGCCGGATGTCTCTTTATTGGCCTTTACGGGTTTGGGTTTCGGCTTTTTCGCCGCGGCAATGCCCGCTTCCGGGGATCTGATCCGCTTGTTGCGCTGGTGTTTTTCCGTAAACAAATCATCCATGGGGTTGAGCTTGCGGGTTTTTTTGCTGTCTGTCTGAGTAAAGTACAGGTTTTTCCTGATCAACCAGTAACTAGTCGCCAGCGCCATCAGGCATAGGAGGGTAAAGGCGGCATAGAACCACAGTTTTGACGGTTGAATGCTGTCCAGTAACTGGTGATTACCGGTGAAATGTAGGTTCCACTTGGGAACGCTAGTGGGCAGGGCGATGCTGTACTCTTCCCGTTCACTGGCGCCCAGGGTGAAAATGGAGCCTGCGGGAAAGCCATCGACCACTTGTGTAAGCTGGAGCTTGCCCTGTATCTCCTGGTTGCCGACAATTTTTGCGCTGAGGATTTCCGGGTCAATATCCAGCAGCAACACCCCTTGAATCTCCCGTCTTTTGGTGTTGCCCATGGCGACATCATTAAAAATGGGGCGGGCGATATAAATGCTCCACTCGTCCACCTTGGCAGCTCTGGGTGCGGGATAGCCGCCGTTCAGGGCTATGTTGTAAAGGTTTTCAGCGACAAAGTTGCGGGCAAGCGGGAAGGCGCCGCTGTTTTTGCCGAGAAGGTAAATGTGGCGTGCCTCGCGAATTTTTGCTTTGGCCTCGTACAGCCAGGTGCGCCGGGAGTTCGGGGTGTCAAGGACGCGGGCACTGCTGGTCCAAACACTGGGATTGTTTTCCGGAATCAACAGGGTTTTCAGGGTGCCAGGATCTCTGCTCAACAGATCGGCTCGGTCAATCAGATCCGTGAGGAGTTTGTTGAGTTCATCGAGATGATTTTTGGAGCTCTCCGCTAATTGGCGCTGTATGGCCTGCTGATAGGGGCTGTCGATGAGGAGCTTGTGGAGTTTGATGTAGCCGAGAACGAGAACGCAAACCATCAGCAACAGCACACCTAAACACCACCTCGGCAGGCGGGGCTTGGCGCTGGCAAATGCGCTGAGGGAGGGTTTGCTGCTAATCATGTAGACGCCGCCGAAACCTTGTTATTGAACTGTCCGTGAATAGGGTGTGTCGCTCGGTTACAGGGAAGCCAGTTTTTCAATGAGTATCCGCGCCAACTGGGTTTTGCTCAGGGTGGGCAGCTCTTCCGTGACCTCTTTGGTAATAAAGTAGACTTGATTGTCGTCGCTATTAAAGCCGATATCGTTTCGGGAGACGTCGTTGGCGATAATGGCGTCGAGGTTTTTGCGGAGCAATTTCCCGCGGGCATAGTCGAGAACATGCTGGGTTTCAGCGGCAAAGCCCACGGAAACCGGGCGATTGGGCAGGGCGGCAATGGTGGCGATAATGTCCGGATTTTTTTCCAGCTCAATGGTCATGGCATCCTGGTCTTTTTTGATTTTCTGGCTGGCTGCCGCTTTGGGGCGATAATCGGCAACGGCGGCGGAACTGATAAAGAGCTGGCAATCTGCAGTTTCCTCCAGGCAGGCAGCAAGCATATCGGCGGCGGAGACGACCTGGCGCATGCTGACCCGCTCGGGGCAGGCAAGATGGGTGGGGCCTGAAACAAGAACCGTGTGGGCACCCGCTTCTGCGGCGGCTTCCGCCAGGGCGTAGCCCATTTTTCCCGAGCTGTGATTAGAAATATAACGCACCGGGTCTATGGCTTCCCTGGTGGGGCCTGCGGTGATAACCACTTTTTTCCCCGCCAGGCATCCGGTGGCAAACAGGGGTTCGATGCCGGCAATGATGTCCAGGGGTTCAAGCATGCGTCCCAGCCCTACATCGCCGCATGCCTGTTGCCCTTGGGCGGGTCCCAGCACCCTGATATTGCGCTGTTTAAGGGTGCTCAGATTGTGTTGGGTGCTGTCTTTGCTCCACATGCCCTGGTTCATGGCCGGGGCTATCACTACAGGCGCCGGAGTGGCCAGGCAAATTGCCGTTAGCAGTGAATCCGCCAGGCCACTAGCCAGCTGCGCCATCAAGTCCGCCGTGGCTGGAGCAATCAGCATCACATCTGCCCAGCGGGCGAGCTCAATATGTCCCATGCCGGCTTCCGCCTCGGGGTCGAGAAGGCTGTGGTAAACCTGATGGCCGGAGAGCGCCTGCATGGTAAGCGGAGTGATAAATTCCATGGCCGCGCTGGTCATGACGACGCGAACGCTGGCGCCGACATCCTGAAGCCTGCGGACAAGATCAGCGCTTTTATAGGCGGCGATACCGCCGCTCACACCCAGTAAAATGCGTTTGTTGGCCAGAGAACTCATTAACAGACCTGAAAAATAGCTGTAGGCGTATTAAGATACCACCGGAGTGTTTTTTTTTCGATCAAGGTTTTGCAAGCCGCCGAATTTATAGCAATTTTTCAGACAAGGAGTGTCATTATGGGGATAAAAGACTGGCCCGAGGGCGAGCGGCCAAGGGAAAAACTGTTGCAGCGGGGAGCCGCAGCGCTGTCCGATGCGGAATTGCTGGCGATTTTTCTGCGCACAGGAACCCGAGGGTTGACTGCAGTTGATCTGGCTCGCCACCTTGTTCAGCGCTTTGGTGGGCTCAGGGGTTTGCTGTCCGCGGACAAAAAGACGTTTTGCGAGGCGCGAGGGCTGGGGGAGGCAAAGTTTGTCCAGCTCCAGGCCGTGCTTGAACTGGCGCGGCGTCACCTGGGGGAAACCCTGGCGCGGGACAATGTTTTCACCAGTCCCGCTGCAGTCATGGAGTATCTTCAGTCCCAGATTGGCCGCCGCAGCCAGGAAGTGTTTGTGGCGCTGTTTCTCGATACTCGTCACCGCCTGATTTGCTGTGAAGAATTGTTTTTCGGCACCATAGACGGCGCCAGCGTTTATCCTCGGGAAGTGGTCAAGCGCGCTTTGCACCACCAGGCATCGGCGGTCATTTTTGGCCACAACCACCCGTCGGGCATCGCTGAACCCAGCAGAGACGATGAGGCTATCACCAGGCGTCTTAAAGAGGCGCTGGCGCTGGTGGACATCCGCGTTCTTGACCATGTGGTGGTGGGGGCAGGCTGCGGTGTGTCCATGGCGGAGCGCGGCCTGATCTGAGGTCGTTTTTATGATTTCAGGGGCGAAGCCATTGGCGTTGTTGACAAAATAGATTTGATTTTGTGGCTCTGCTTTGGTATAAATCGCGCCTTCCTGCGGGGTGCCCGCATGTTTTGTCGTATCTGCCGCCCGCGAGCGGGGAAAACCACAAGCGAAAGCTGAAAGAATCAGAATTTTTTTTAGAGGCCTCATCATGTCCAGAGTATGTCAGGTTACCGGTAAAAAGCCGATGACCGGAAACAACGTTTCTCACGCCCAGAACAAGACCCGCCGTCGTTTTGAGCCCAACTTGCACACCCACCGGTTTTGGGTTGAAGGCGAAAAGCGCTTTGTGAAGCTGCGTGTTTCCAGTAAAGGTCTGCGTATTATCGATAAACAGGGTGTCGAGAAGGTTCTTGCTGATCTTCGCGGTCGCGGCGCAAAAGTCTAAGGGGAATTAAGCAATGGCAAAGTCAAACAGAGACAAAATCAAGCTGGTTTCCAGTGCAGGCACTGGCCACTACTACACAACCACCAAAAACAAGCGCACCATGCCAGAAAAGCTTGAGCTGAAGAAGTACGATCCCGTTGTTCGTCAGCACGTGGCCTACAAAGAAGCCAAAATCAAGTAATCAGTGTGTTGTTTGGGGCGTCAGTGTATTTAAGCTGATTGCCCCTTCCAGTGGCTCGTGCCACATATTGGTGCAAAAGTACGGTGCCCAAAGATTCAGGGTGCAGCTAGAAAAAAGTAGGGTCGGCAAAAGCTGCTAGAAAAGCTACTGCAGTTATACTGCGTATACAAGCGCCAATACAGAGACATAAAAAAAACCGGCAACCAGTGCCGGTTTTTTTTATGTCTGAGAATGTTATTTCTTGGTGGACAGGGAAATGTCGTAAACGCCTGCTTCCCGTGCCTGGTCAGAAATCTGAACAAATATTTCTGTTTTCGCTTTTGGCGCGGCGCTGATAATGACTTTCGCCTGGGGGTTTTCAGCGTGAATTCTCTCTACGTTGGCGCGAACCGAGCGCACATCGATGCGCCTGCCCTCGAGGAGAATGTCATTGGCCTCGGTAACTTCAAAAACGATATTCTTATTTTGTGAATCTGGTGGCGGCTGATCCGTTGTCGGCGGTCGATTAACATCGACGCCACTCTCCTTAACAAAGGATGCTGTCACAATGAAAAAGATCAGCATAATAAACACCACGTCGAGCATTGGCGTTAAGTCAATTTGCGAATCTTCTTCGGCCCTGCGCTTTCCTAAGGCCATAAACTTCTACCCCGTAACTGGATTGAAAGGCGAGCATAATACCCACTCGAGAGGCATTTGCCCATACTTGTAATAGGAAAAGGCAATTTCTTTGAATTGCCATCTGTCAAACAGGGCACTAGTATGCCGATAATTTTTCAAGAAGAGAAGCCCTGTGCCGGAACTGCCAGAAGTTGAAACAACCCTTCGAGGTATTGCGCCCCACGTTGTTGGGCAGCAGATAAGCCAGTGTGTTGTTCGCGAAACCAGGCTCCGCTATCCTGTGCCGCCTCTGTTGCCAACCCTGATTGTCGGTGGCGAGATTGCCGCAATCTGGCGCCGGGGCAAGTATCTGTTGTTTGCTATAGGAGGCGGCCATCTGCTGGTGCATCTGGGCATGTCCGGCAGCTTGCGAATAGTGGCAAAGGGAACGCCGCCGGGCAGGCACGACCATGTGGATCTGGAGCTGGAGTCGAATCTCTGTCTGCGCTATACAGACCCGCGACGCTTTGGTGTGATTTCCTGGGTGGAAGGGGATCCCCTGCGCCATTCGCTGCTGTGTTCTTTGGGGCCGGAGCCTCTGACCGAAAATTTTAGCGGCGAATATCTCTATCAATTGTCCCGCAAGCGCAAGGTGCCGGTAAAAAGTTTTGTCATGAACGCCAATGTGGTGGTCGGGGTCGGAAATATCTACGCCAATGAGGCGCTGTTCCTGGCGGGTATTCATCCCCTTCGCCAGGCGGGCAGTCTCTCTCAAAAAGCCTATGGGCGCTTGGCGGACACCATCACCGTGGTGTTGGCAGCGGCCATTGAACAGGGGGGGACAACCCTTCGGGATTTTGTTGGCGGCGACGGCAAGCCCGGTTATTTCAGTCAGTCGCTGAATGTCTATGGCCGCGGCGGCCAGCCTTGCGTGCGCTGTGGCCGACCGCTGCAGAAAGATCGATTGGGGCAGCGAACCACGGTCTATTGTGGCTACTGCCAGCGCTAACCCGGATATTCCGCCAGGGCGCGCTGAAATTCCAAAGGCAATTGCAGTTCGGTAGCAGTTTGTTGCCGAAGACCTTTCCGCTGATCTCGCCGAGCGCCGGTGGTGCGCAAATTCGCCGATCTCGGCGCGGAAGTTCGGGCAATGGGTGCAGCTTTCGGGCTAGCTTTTAAACTTGTTGCGCAGGGCTTCGGCGACCACCGGGTGGACGAAGGGGGCAATGTTGCCGTTGAGGGAGGCGATTTCCCTCACCAGGGATGAGGAGATATAGGAGTGTTTTTCCGCGGGCGTCATATAAATGGTTTCCGCGTCCGGTGACAGTGCCCGATTCATGTTGGCCAGCTGGAACTCGTATTCGAAATCTGACACCGCGCGCAGGCCGCGCAGGACGGCATCGGCCTTTTGGTCGCGGGCGAAGTGCACCATTAAATAGTCAAAACCAACAACCTCGACATTGGGCAGATGACTGAGGGCAGTCCTCGCCAGCTCAATGCGTTCATCCAGGGAAAACAGGGGTTTTTTCTTTTCACTTTTGGCGATGGAGACAATGACCTTGTCAAACAGCTTGCAGGCTCTCTCAACAAGATCGGAGTGACCGTGGGTGATGGGATCAAAGGTACCTGGATAAACGATGATTCTCATGAAGTCCCTCCTTCAGGGGTTGGCAATAGTACAACAGCCGTGCAGCGGGCTCAATCGCGGCATAATAACTGGTAGTGAACGCCGCCGCTGGATTTGTCGCGCATTCTGCGCCACCCGCGCGGCGGTGGAGCAGGCTGGAATGCCGGGCTCTCCACATAGATCAAAGCCTGCGGAGAGAGGATGTTGGCAGCGAGCAGGGCATCCAGTGCCCGCTGGTGAAGATTTTCGGCAAACGGCGGGTCGACAAAGACAATATCCAGTGGGTTTTCCCGGCCTGCGTTGGCTTGAAGCCACGCAAAGAAATCGCTGTTGGCGATAACGGCATTGGTCGCATTCAGTTCCAGGCGATTGTTCGCCAGGGCTGCAAAGGCGCGGCCATCTTTTTCCACAAAAATCACTTCCTCCGCGCCCCGCGACAGGGCTTCAAAGCCCAGCGCCCCGGAGCCGGCAAAGGCGTCCAGGCAGCGGGCGCCGGGAAGGCTGAGGTTGAGCCAGTTAAACAATGTCTCGCGAATACGATCCCCCGTGGGGCGCAGTCCTGCGGCGTCGGGAAAATACAGGCGGCGACTGCGCCATTTGCCAGCGATAATGCGCAGCTGGTTGGTTTTTTGTGTCTTGCTGCCTGGGGGTGGTGGCTGTCTGGGGGACAATGTCTCGGTCTCCGTGGCTCTTGGTGGCGGCTGAAATGACTGCTGCTGACGGTGGTCAGAAAGTGGTAGGATACTCGCATTTTTAATGATGTCAGGTAAAAGTCTCAATGACTGAAAACAGCAGTGACGGCAAGCGGCCTTCGCAGAAGAAGGGGTTGTTTTCCCGATTCAGAAAAGAACAGGCAAGGGAACCGGCAAATGAGTCGGCAAAACCGCCTGCGCAAGCCAGTGAATCCCACCTTTTTGAAACACGGGTCGAGACTCCCCTTGGTCAGCCCGTCCCCACCGACCCTCAGCAGCTGGATACGAAAGCGGATGATGCCAGCGCCAGTCGCGATGCCGATGGGGAAACCGCCAGCGCGAGTCGATGGCGCCGGGTTTTTTCCCGGCGCAGCGACGGCCAGGTTGGCGAGTCTGGGATAAGTCCGCAGATCGCTGGCGGCGACAGTGGCGAAGGGCTGACTTCCCAGTCTGCCGTCAACCTCAGTTCGGGCGTCTCAACTGCTGAAAATGGTCTGGCAACGGGTTCCGCGCCCAAAATCGAAGTTACTTCGGCAGCAAAGGCGGAGGTCGTGGCTGACCAAGTCGCCGAGCCGTTGCCGCAGGGGGTAACCTCTTTCGATTCAAGCGCATCCCGTAAAAGTCTGGAAAACCCAGGTCAAGCAGCGGCAGGCCTGGCGCCAGCAGAGTCTGGCGCTGGCGGGGAAAATCTGCCCGCACCATCAGACAATCCCACAGCTGCGGAGCAGGCGGGCGCTGAGGGCGATAATAAAGGGGAGGAGGGGTCAAAATTTGCCCGCTTGAAACAGGTTTTTAGCCGTGGCCAGGAGTTTGGCGACGCCGCTCCTGTGGACGCAGGTGCTGCGGCACCCAAAGTGGGCAATGAGAAGCGTTTTGGCAAAATCAAGCAGGCGCTCGCCAGAACCGGCAAGGGTCTTGGTCGTATTTTTCTTGGCAAAAAACAAATTGACGAGGATTTGCTGGACGCCCTCGAAACCCAGCTGCTTACCGCCGACCTGGGTATTGAAGTGACCTCGGAAGTGATCAATAGCCTCACAGACAGTGTCAAGCGCAAGGAGCTGAACGATGTCGCCGCCCTGCAAAAAGCCTTAAAAGGTCTGCTGGTGGAAATACTCAAGCCCTGCGAAAAAAACCTCGTTGTGGCTGACGCCAAGCCCTTTGTGCTGCTCACTGTCGGGGTCAACGGTGTCGGTAAAACCACCACGATCGGCAAGCTGGCAAAACAGTTTGTCAATAACGGTCGCTCGGTAATGCTGGCGGCTGGAGATACCTTTCGCGCCGCCGCTGTGGAGCAGTTGCAGGTTTGGGGCGAGCGCAACCAGGTGGCGGTCGTTGCCCAGCACACAGGTGCCGATAGCGCCTCGGTGATCTTTGATGCCGTAGAGTCCGCCCGCGCCCGCAATATCGACCTTTTGATAGCGGACACGGCGGGGCGCCTGCACACCAAAAACAACCTGATGGAAGAACTCAAAAAAATCAAGCGGGTGATGGCCAAGCTCGACCCTGCTGCGCCCCACGAGGTTCTTTTGGTACTGGATGCGGGCACCGGCCAGAATGCGGTCAATCAGTTACAGCAGTTCCATGAGGCGGTGGGGGTTACGGGTATAGTACTGACCAAATTGGATGGCACTGCCAAGGGTGGCGTCATTTTTGCGCTCTGCCGCCGTTTCGGTATTCCGGTGCGCTACATAGGTGTTGGCGAAGGACTGGATGACCTGCAACCCTTTAACGCCGAGGATTTTGTCAATGCTCTGCTTTCCTCCGGCTCTTTGGAATAAACCATGATCCAGTTCGACAATGTCAGCAAACGCTATCCGTCCGGACACGAGGCACTGGCCAATCTCAGTTTTTTTCTCGATGAGGGGGAGTTCGCTTTTTTGACCGGCCATTCCGGCGCTGGCAAAAGCACTTTGCTGAAACTGATTACCCTGCTGGAGCGCCCCTCCCAGGGGCAGGTGCTGATCAACAGCAAAAACCTCAATCGTCTCCATGCCAGCCAGGTACCCTATTTCCGGCGCAGAGTGGGGGTGGTTTTTCAAAACCATCACCTGCTGTTTGACCGCAGTATTTACGACAATGTTGCCCTGCCCCTCGAGGTTATGGGCTTTCCCCGCGGCGATATTCCCCGTCGCGTCCGTGCCGCCCTGGATAAAGTGGGGCTGTTGAGCCGGGAAAAACAAAACCCGATAACCCTCTCTACCGGCGAGCAGCAGCGGGTGGGCATTGCCAGGGCGGTGGTGCACAAGCCAAAAATTCTCCTGGCGGATGAGCCCACGGGCAATCTCGATCCGACGCTGTCGGCGGAAATTATGCATCTCTTTGCCCAGTTTAACGATGTTGGGGTCACCGTGCTGATCGCCACCCACGACATCGCCTTGATTGCCCCCATGCACTGCCGAGAGATTCATCTCCAGCATGGCCGTTTGGTAGGAGGTTGATATGGCTGACCCCAACGCCAGAGGCCGCAAGACTACCGGGGGTGCCAGCGAGAGTCGCAACTCCCTGCACCATCGCCTCAATAACTACTTTCGCCACCACCGCAAAACCCTGGTGTCAAGCTTGTTTCGCTTGCTGCGAACCCCGGTGCAAACCCTGATGACCCTGTTGGTGATTGCTATCGCGATGGCGCTGCCCGCCGGACTCTATTCAGCGGTGGACAATCTTCGCCAGCTGGGGGGCGGCATCGAACTCAACGCTCGCATGAGTGTGTTTCTGAAAAAAGACGCCAGCGATGAGGATATCGGTGAACTGATGGCGGAGCTGGAAACCCGCGACGATGTCACCGCCATTATCTATCTCAGTCGCGAGCGCGCGCTCGAGGAGTTCCGCCAGGCTTCAGGGTTTGATGATGTCCTCAGCCTGCTGGACGAAAACCCCCTGCCAGCGGCCATGTTGGTGCAACCGTCGCAACAGGTAACCGAAGATCCCGCCGCTGCCGAGGCGCTGCTTCACTGGCTGAAAAGCCAGGAAAAAGTCGACGATGTCAGTGTTGATCTCGCCTGGCTGCAAAAACTTCATGCCTTTATTGACGCCGGTCAGCAGCTCGCTTTGGGGTTGGGGGTGGCGCTGGGTATCGGCGTTTTGCTGGTCATGGGCAACACCATTCGTCTGGCCATCGAAAACCGCCGCGAGGAGATCGTGGTGGTCAAGCTGATCGGCGGCACCAACGGCTATGTGCGCCGCCCTTTTCTCTACACCGGGTTCTGGTACGGAGTCGGCGGTGGCTTGCTGGCCTGGGGGCTGGTCTGGGTCGGATTTATGTCTTTGGGCTCCGAGGTTCAGCGATTGTCTGCTCTCTATCAGAGCGGTTTCACCCTCCATGCCCCCGATCTGTCGGTGCTGCTGATTCTCATGGTCTGCGGCGCTTTGCTGGGGCTTGGTGGTGCCTGGGTTGCCGTTGCCAGCCATTTGCGTAAAATTGAGCCCAATTAAGTTTGCCAAATACCCCCCGCTTATCGTCTTGCGCCCGGCTAACTGTTTGAATTGTCATAAATTTAGCCATTGGCGGCAGTTGTTTACGGGAACTAACAGGGGTAGTGGACATCTAATGGCGAGCTGTTAAACTAGGCCGTCTCAACCAAGAGGTAACTATGAGTACAAGTTTGCAATCTGTAGCGCTGTTGTCACCAGGGGAAAACCTTGCGTCCTACATGCAGACAATTTCTTCCATACCGGTATTGACCGCTGAGGAAGAGCAGGCTCTCGCTGAGCGTCTTTATTACCATGAAGACCTGGACGCCGCCCGTCATCTGGTTATGTCCCATCTGCGCTTTGTGGTTCATATTGCCCGCTCCTATAACGGTTATGGCCTGCCCCTGGCGGATCTGGTGCAGGAAGGCAATGTCGGTCTGATGAAAGCGGTCAAGCGTTTCAACCCTGAAAAAGGGGTGCGCCTGGTTTCCTTTGCGGTGCACTGGATCAAGGCCGAAATTCACGAGTTTATTCTGCGCAACTGGCGCATCGTCAAAGTGGCCACCACCAAGGCTCAGCGCAAGCTGTTCTTTAACCTTCGCGGCGCCAAAAAATCCCTGGCCTGGCTGACCAACGATGAAGCCCTGGCCGTAGCGGAAGACCTGGGTGTCGATGTGGTTCAGGTGCGGGAAATGGAAAAACGCCTCTCCGCCCGGGATACAGCCTTTGACGCCCCCGACGATGGCGATGATGACGGCTATTCAGCGCCGGTGTACTACCTCGAAGACAAACGCTCTGACCCCGCGCTGCAGCTGGAAGCAGAGGACTGGGAAGAAACCAATGTCAACAAGCTGGATGACGCACTGGCCGGGCTCGACGACCGCAGCCGCGATATCCTTCAGCGCCGCTGGCTTTGCGACGACAAGGCGACGCTTCACGATCTCGCCGATGAATACGGCGTTTCCGCAGAGCGCATTCGCCAGCTTGAGCAAAACGCCATGAAGAAAATTCGTGTCGCCATGGAGGCATAGTCCTTTCCTTCAGCCAAAAGCAACAGCGAAACAGCAAGGCGAGACATCGAGGCAACAAAACAGCATAGCCGCGGCATTGGTCGCGGCTTTTTTATGATCTGCGCTTTCAGGAGAACCTGCGGTGTCCAAAGCAGTGACCATTATTGCCGCCATTCTTGGCTTCAGCGGTGTTGCCCTCGGCGCTTTTGGCGCCCATGGCTTAAAAGCCGTGGTCAGCCCAGCCATGCTTGAGGTTTGGAAAACCGCCGTCAGCTACCAGATGTACCATGTGGCGCCAATCCTGCTGCTGGGCTTGTTTCCCGCCGTCCTTGGCAGCAAAGCCCGCTGTCTCGCCAGTATCTGTTTTGTTGCTGGCGTGCTGATTTTTTCCGGCAGCCTCTATGCCCTGGTGGTTTTCGATATTCCCCTGTTGGGTATGGTCACCCCCGTTGGCGGTGGTTTGCTGCTGCTGGGCTGGCTGACCCTGACCATTGGTTTTGCAACTCGAACATTCGAACCCTAAGGAATTGCCGTGGATATTCGCCCCGAATTTAAGCAGAAAGCCATTCGCAGCTATGTGATTCGCGGTGGTCGCATGACGGAAGGTCAGCGCAAGGCCTTTGACGATCACTGGGATTTTTACGGTCTGAGTCTCCACAGTGGCAGTGCCCGGTGGTCGCAAATTTTTGGCCGCGAGGCGCCGGTGGTGCTGGAAATCGGTTTTGGCATGGGCGATTCCCTGCTGGAAATGGCTCAGGCCGAGCCGGACAAGGACTTTATCGGCATCGAAGTTCACCCTCCGGGGGTGGGTCGGCTGATCAATAATGCCGCTGAGCAGCAGGTGAAAAACTTGCGGGTTTACATGGCCGACGCTGTGGATGTGTTACAGGACTGTATTCCCGATCAGAGTTTAAGCCGAGTGCAGATTTATTTTCCCGACCCCTGGCACAAGAAAAAACACAACAAGCGCCGCATCATTCAGCCCGACTTCATTCAGCTGCTGAGGGCCAAGCTCAACATCGGCGGTCTTATTCACCTGGCGACAGACTGGCAAAATTATGCCGAGCAAATGCTGGAGGTGATGTCCCAGGCGGAGGGTTTCAGCAATGAGGCTGGCGACGGCTATGGGGAGCGCCCGGCGTTCAGGCCGGTGACAAAATTTGAGCGCAGGGGCGAACGCCTCGGTCACGGCGTTTGGGATCTGCTTTTTTCACGACAAAAATGAGAACAGGTTTATAAAAGCTCCGTTCGGCACTGTGGCAATGGCGGGGTTTCAGTTAAGATGCGCCACCGGTTAACGACAACAAGGAAACAGTAATGAAAATCAAGACTCTGGCTGCCCTGGTAGCCCTGACTGTATTAATGGCGGCTTGCGATAAGGCGCCTACAGAAAAAGCCGCTGAAGCGCCGCCGGCAGAACTGACCACCCAGGAGCAAAAACTCAGTTACATCTTTGGTCAGAATATCGGCAGCCAATTCAAAACCGAAACCATGAAGATCGACGTCGATGTCTTTGCCATGGGTGTTAAGGACGCCATTGCCGGTGTAGAGCCTAAATTGGCGGAAGCGGACGTTATGGAAGCGCTGCAAAAGTTCCAGGAAGAAAAAATGGCGGAACAGCAGAAATCCTTTGACGAGGCCTCAACCAAGAATATCGCCGAAGGCGAAGCCTTTATGGCGGAAAACGCCAAAAAAGAGGGTGTTGTTACCCTGGAGAGCGGTCTTCAATACAAAATTATCGAAGAGGGTGAGGGCGCTGTCCCCACTGAAACAAGCACAGTGGAAGTTCACTACAAAGGCACCCTCATTGATGGCACTGAGTTCGATAGCTCCTTCAAGCGCGGTGTTCCGGCATCCTTCGGCGTTACCCAGGTTATTCCTGGCTGGACCGAGGCACTGATGCTGATGAAAGAGGGCGCCAAATGGGAACTCTATATTCCCCCCTCATTGGCCTACGGGCCCGGCGGTGCTGGCGGTCTGATCGGCCCCGAGCAAACTCTGATTTTTGAAGTGGAATTGCTCAAAGCCAATGTGGACGAAAAAGCCGAAGGTGATACTGACGCCGAGTAGTCGATAGTTCGAGTAGCGGTAAATCTTGAAAAGCCCGATTGACAAAACGCCCTGATTCTCAGGGCGTTTTGCTGTTAGCTGCTGTGCATTTAGGCAAAAAGGCGAACCAGCAAAGGTAAAATCAGTGCGGTGACAATGCCGGTGATCCCCATGGCGAGGCTGGCAAAGGCGCCGCAGCGGGGGCTTACCTGAAATGCGGTTGCAGTTCCCACCCCGTGGGCGTTGATGCCCAGCACCAGGCCGAGAACCCTTTCATCCTTGATGCCTGCGAGCCTCAGCAGCGGCGCCGCCGTCAGGGCGCCGACGACGCCGGTAAAAATCACCACTCCCGCCGCCAGAGCGGCGATACTGCCGATTTTTTCGCTGAGTTCGAGGGCGATGGGTGTGGTCACCGATTTTGTTGCCAGTGACAGTAAAACCTTGTCGCCTCCCAGTGCCCAGGCCAGGGCGAGTGCGACGGCGGGGGAGATCAGCGCTCCCGCCAGCAGCCCCAGGCTGACGGGTTTGGCAACGGCGCGAATGCGGGAAAATTCACGGTGCAGGGGCAGCGCGAGGGCGACGGTTGTCGGCCCCAGAAACCAGTAAAAAACCTGGCTGTGGTCGCGAAAATGGGAGTAATCCCCGTAAAGAATCGCCACCAAAAATGCCAGGGCAATACTGCCGAGGGCAAGGGGGTGCGCGAGAGGAAAATGCTTGGCGCGCCTGTAGGTTTTTAGCGCCAAGCCGTAAACCGCGCACACCAGCAATGTGGTCAATGCCGTGATCATCACCCCCAACAGTCCCTCCGTGGTTGCCGGTGCCGAAAAAAAAGATCTCAGGGCGTCGTTCATTTGGCAAACCGGCGCAGTAAAAATTGCATGATCAGGGCGGTGATAACGATGGCAATGGGGGTGGCCACCAGAATAGCGGCGATGATTGCCAGCCAATTATCGGTAAAAATATCACCGAGAAAAAAAATACCCACCCCCGCAGGAATAAAAAACAGCGACAGCAGGCTGATGAGCCTGTGGCAGGTTTGCGCCAGCCACAAGGGTGCATCCCCCATGATCGAGAGAACGACGAAGAGCAGCACCAAGCCCGTCACCGCTGTGGGGGTTGGCAGCTGCAGAGCTTCGCTAACTAGGCTGCCGAGCCATTGAAAGATGGCCAAAACAGCGATGCCGGCAACAAGGGAAGCCACTTCGCGGAGATTGAAACTTGTCACTGGGCTTATCTTCTTACTGCTTGCCAGAGGGAAAATAACGCCAGGCAGATAAACACAATCAACATCCAGCCGGCGATGCTGAGGCTCAGAAACGTCCAGTCCACCTTGGCGCAGTTGCCGTCGCCCTTGAGAAGAAGGGGCAGCCATTCAACAAAAGAGAAACTGTCCATTAAATAGTCTGCCGGGGGGCCGCAGGCGGGAACCTGATCCTCTGGCAGGCTTTGCAGCCAGAGCTGGCGAATGGAAAAACCGGAGCCTGCCAGTGCCGCCACTGCTGTGATCACGCCATAAATTCTGACGCCTGTTTTACCGGGATTGTGGACAGCAGCGAGCAGGGCGACAACGCCGGTGATAATGACAAATACCCGCTGGACAATGCACAGGTAGCAGGGCTCCAGTGCCATCACATACTGCATGTAGAGAGCGACCATAATCAGCCCGGTGCACGCGAGGGCAATCAGGGCAAAACTTTGGCGAGGGCTAATCATAAAACCTCTTCTATCGGTTATCGCCTCCGCAACAAGGGAATTGTTGGCAGTGGCCGTTGGTGAAAAGCTATAGTAACGTCGAAATCCCACTATACAAGGGCGAAACCCGGGTTTTGGCTTGGACTAGAGTTTATTGTCTGCCATGAAGAATCTTCAGACATCACCAGCAGGCTGGCTACACAACACACCAGAACCAAGCTTGCTCTGTGGGAAGCTTGGTTCTAGCGTAGGAGCTTACCTGCAAGCGATGGTTGAGGCTTGGTCATCCCGCCCCTCCGCCAGCAGGCTGGCTTCTACCGAAAAATCGTTTGTTTGCAGGAGCAGGCTCTGCTGGCATGGTGTCTCCATAAGAGAAAATCAAATGGGTGCAATAGCCGGGCTAACCGCTATGGGCTGTGATTGAGAAAGTCTTGGGCAAAGCGGCGGTGTTCCGCCATCAGGCTTTCAAAACAGCTTTCCAGCAGTGCCTCCCTGGCGTTGAGTTCAGACAACGCATCCGCCAGTGGTACCGGGTTGCGAAAACGGCGGCCAATATTGTTGAGCATCAGCGGTAGATTGTCCCTGTCGGCATAGCCTTCGAGCCACTTCACCTGAGGGGCGACCCGGCAAAAATCCTGGGCACGGGGCGGCAAATTGGCGCTGTGCAATTGCAGTTGGCGATAAAACTGGCCGCAGAACAGGGGCAGGGGTTCATCGTGAAACTGGTGCCAGCGGCTGGCCAGCAGGTGATCGAAATAGACATCCATGAGAATGCCGCCAAAACGCCGCCAGGGCGAGGGCATGGTGGCCAACACTCGGCAAAAGAGGGGGTGGCTGTCGGTGGCGGTATCAATGTGGCGGTGGAGGCGAATGCCGGTTTCAACCGCCGTGGGCAGTTGCCCAGTCAGCGAACCCTTGACAAAATCACCGAGCAGGCCGCCCACCTGAATATCAGGATGGCAACCGGACAAATAGATATGGGCGAGATAATTCAATATTGGTGCTGGGCGTAGTAGGCCGCCACATAGTCTTCAAAGGTTCGCGTGTCTGCAGCTTCTATCTGTGCCTGGTCGAGGAGGGATTGCGCCGCCATCTCCTCGTAGATTGCCGCCGTCTTGGCGTCGACATCGCAAGCCTGAATGCTCGCCTTGTGCTGGCGGCTTTTTGCCAATCCCCACTGGAAGAAAGTGATTTTCTGTTGCCGCAATTCTTCAAGAATCCGCGCCGACGGTGTTTCTTCACTGTGGTCGAGCCGCCTTTGCATGGTCGCCAGGCATTGGCTGAAGCGATTAGTGGCAAAGGCGCTGTCGAGAAGGGCTGCCACTGGCGCCATGGCGGCCAGTAATTCGCTGCCCCAGTGACGAAGTTCGACGGTCTGGCCGCGGCGCTGCAGGGTAAATCCGGGCTTGCGCCCTTCGTAAACCGTGCTGAGCTGGTTTTCGAGAATTTCCTGGTACTCTTCCCTGTCGATATCGGCGCTGCCGGTCAGCAGGCTGTAGAGGAGAAAAATATCGAGAAAATCCGCCTGCTCCCGATCGATACCTGCGGGCACAAAGGGGTTCAGGTCAATGCAACGCACCTCAACATATTCGATGCCCCGCTCCCGCAAGGCTTTGAGGGGTGTCTCACCGGATCTGGTGGTGCGTTTCGGTCTTACTGTGCTGTAAAACTCGTTTTCGATTTGCAGCAGATGGGTGTTGAGTTGCACATAATTGCCGTCCGCGTCCTTGAGACCGAGGGCTTCATAGGCGGAATAGGGCGTCGCCAGCGCCGCGCGCAGGGTTTGGGTGTAGCTGTCGATATCGTTGTAGCACACATACAGAGATTCCTGGGCGGAACTCTGGTAGCCGAGATTGCCCATGCGCAGGGACGTGGCGTAGGGTGCATGCAATGTGTGGTTGTCATCACCCAGGGGCACCAGCTGGTGTTCGCGGTCGCGAACAAAAGATTTGCACACGGCGGGGGCTGCGCCAAACAGGTAGAGCAGCAGCCAGGTATGGCGGCGAAAATTGCGGATCAAACCAAAATAGGTGTTGGTTTTAAAGGTTTGAAAACTGTCGCTGTTGCCGCAGGCGGTTTGCAGCAGGCTGATGCATTCATCCGGCGCCGACCAGTTGTAGTGAATGCCGGCAATGGTTTGCATCAGGCGGCCATAGCGGTTGCCGAGGCCGGTGCGATAGACCTCCTTCATCTTTGCCACATTGGACGAACCGTAACGGGCGATGGGAATGGAACTGTCATCGCCGAGGGCGCAGGGCATGCTGTTCACCCACAGCAGTTCATCGCCGATATTATCGTAGGTAACCCGATGAATATCCGCCAGGGTTTGCAGCGTGGTGTCAATACTGGTGGCTGGCGGCGTGATCAGCTCGATCAGCGCTTCGGAAAAATCCGTGGTAATGCGCGGGTGTGTCAGCGCCGAACCCAGACCCCGTGGATGGGGCGTCAGCGCCAGTTTGCCCTCCGGGGTGACTCTCAGGCTTTCTTTTTCTATGCCCCGGCGAATGGCGGTCAACAGGTTGAGGTTTTCCGAAGCGGAAAGAATGCGTAGCGCTTGTTTCAGGTCGGGCATTGAGCTTCCTTGGTAACGGGCGCTCAGCTGGCAGTGGTGTCTGGCTGAGGCTCCACAACGGGGTTGTCCCGGTCATTGCTGTCACAGGCGACGACCCTGGCGCGAAGATGTATATCCCTGGCAGTCAATTCAATCAACTGGTTGAGGGCGACGTCCTTGTGGGGTGTTCTGAACAGCAGCGCTGAATCAGCATCAGCGGAAATCCAATTGAGCTGGCGGTCGAGAACGTCCCCGGAAGGCGTTTGAATAATATACAACAACATACTGGGATAAAAGACAGAGCCTGAATTGAGTTGGCGCTTAGTGTAGCCAAATATGCGCGGAGTGCAATTGCCTGAGTCGTTATGGATCGGTCAACGGGACGACTTTGCCGCCAGGTGGTTCAGGAAACCAGTGCAGGCAGCCGCAATGGCCTGGGGTGATCGTCATTGGCGGCTTGATCGCATTTGAGCGCCTGCTGCAGGTCGCCCCAATGAATCAACTCCAGACGGCCTGTATTCTGTTCCACCAGGGCGGTACAGCTTTCGATCCAGTCGCCGTCATTGCAATAGAGCACGCCGTCGATGGTGCGTATTTCCGGCTGGTGAATATGGCCGCAAACAATACCGTCGAGATTGCGACGGCGAGCTTCCGCCGCTGCGGCATGTTCAAAGGCGCGAATTGCCGTCAGGGCATTGGTGACCCGGTTTTTAATATAGTAGGCCAGTGACCAGTAGGGCAGTCCCAGCCAGCCGCGCACCCGGTTGCTCCAGCGGTTGATAAAAAGCAGCAGGTCGTAACCCAGATTGCCCGCCAGCTTGTGCAGGCGGTTGCAACGCACGGCGTGATCAAATTCGTCGCCGTGCACCACCAGCAGGCGCTTGCCCTCTGCCGTTCGATGAATGATTTCCCTGTGCACCTCAACATTGAGCAGTACCTGGCTGCACAGATCCCGGCAGTGGTCGTCGTGATTGCCGGGAATATACACCACGCGGGTGCCGGAAGCCGCCAGAGCCAGCAGCTTCTTGATCACCGCGTGGTGACTTTCCGGCCACATGAACTGGCGTTTTAGCGCCCAGAAATCGATGACATCGCCCACCAGGTAAATCACCTTCGCCGGATTTTTGTTGAGGAAATCGAGGACAAATTCGGCGCGGCAGCCCTTGTAGCCGAGATGAATATCAGATAACCAGACAGCGTTGAGGGGGCGATTGGTGGCGCTTTGAATCTTGTCCATGGTGGATTCCTTCCCCAGCGGGGCGTCAGCGTTCCAAGGCAACAGAGTTGACCAGCGAATTTTCAGTGCGGGTCACAGCGGTAATATCTGGCAGATGGGTTGCAGACCACAGGGTTTGCGCCAGCGTGCCAACGTCGCCATCGGCGCCCGCCAGCAACCAGTGGCAGATGGCTCTGGCCACATTGGGGTAATCGACGCGGGTGGCGCCAGCGCCGTCGAGCCAGCTTGCAACCTTGGCGGCGTTGAGGTCGTACATCACATGGCCGTAACCCAGCAGATCGAGGGCGAGGGCGTTGGAATACTGCTCAGACTGGCCGCGAACCGGCTTGACCAGCAACTTGCGCCCCAGTTGCAGCACCTCGCTGGCGAGTTCAAAACCGGCGTTGCAAATCACCCCTTCGCAGCGGTGGAGGTCGGCCTGAAAACTTTCCCGACCCGGCGAAAACCAGTGAATATGGCCTTCACGGCTGGCGTCCACCTCCGGGTGATAAACGTGAAAGTTGTAAGCGGGAAACTGCCGCAAAAGCTTGCCAATGGCGGCGACAGACTCAAAGGGCAAATACACCACATAATGTTTGCGGATCACAGCTTCGCCACTGGCCGCCACCGGCGCAATGGGCGGCAGTATGGGCTGGCCAAAATGGTGCCAGTGGAGGCCGACGGAAACACTGGCGGGGGCAAAGTATTTGAGCACTCCCTGCTGCACAAGGCTGCCGTGGTGCTGGGGAATATTATGGTGAAACGCATACTGATGCCCCAGACCTACCACTCTGACCTTGCGATATTTCCCCGCCCAGGCGGTGACAGGTTCAAAATCGGTCACAACCAGATCGTAGGGGGTCAAATCCAGGGTTTTGACATCCCGCCAAAATTGCAGTGGCTGGCTGTTGACAAGGGTTGCCAGGGGGCGAATGCGACCCTCTTTGGAGGCGAACGTCAAACCCTTGCGCAGGCGATAGTCGCCAAAAACCGTCATATCAAAAAACTTATCCGCCTCACGGCCAGAAAAAAGATAATCGACACTCACTCCGCAGGCCTGTAATTCCCTGGCCATGGCGCGGGCGCGGGTAATGTGGCCGTTGCCCGTGCCCTGCACACCGTAAAGTATTTTCATTGCATCATCCAAAACGCGGCGAAACTTGCCAGCACAGTGCCCATGGTGGCGCCGGCAACCGTATCCGTGGGGAAATGCACCCCCAGGGTCACCCTGGAAACCCCAACCAGCCCAGCCCAGAGGTAAACAACGGGCGCGGTTTGCGGGTAATAAATCGCCAGGGCGGTGGCGGTGGCGAACGCCCCGGATGTGTGCCCCGAGGGAAAACTGAACTGATCCGAAGGAATAATAAAGCTCTTGAAATTGGGCAGGGCAGCGGCAGGGCGGTCGCGCTTCAGCCCCCGCTTAAGGACAAAATACAGGGGTCGCTCCAGGGCAAAAGTCAGCGCCAGAGTCAGTGCAAAAAGCGAACCCTGCAGCTCTTCCAGCAGCCACAAACCAAGCGCCAGCAGCGGATAACCAAAACCGTCGGCGGTGCGCGACAGCATTCTGCACAACCGTGCCCACAGCGCCAGATGTTTGCGCTTCATCATCCACAGAAACATCACCACATCCATATTGTGGATGGTGCTCAGCAGTAGCGGAATATTGTTCTTTAATCTGTCCATAGCGCCAAGCCTAGGCCGCGACTGTGACTGTTGTGTAACAGAACCTTGACAGTTGTGTGACAATGGCGCAGATGAAAGGCATTCCACCCAGGATAGCAGTGATGGAGGTTTTGTCTTTGCCCCATTCTCCCCTGGAAATCCATGGCGACATGCACACAGCGAAGGCATGGAAACCGCCAGAAAAATGGTTCGCAACGCTGAAGGATTACCAGCGCCCTCGCTTATTTTGGCTGCCACCATGGCCTTGTGTAAAGTTACGTAATTACCTTCACAAACGCCATGGTCGCGGCTAGCATGTTGCTCCATTGTTCATCGTATTCACTGTGCGCAAACCCTAAGGAAGTCGTCTTGGCAATCAACAAAAAAAATCTATCCAGAGCTGGCCTGATTATCCTGGCGGGGATTGTGGTGTCCTGGCTGATTTTTGCCCTCAGGCCAACCCCCGATGTTCATCCCCACGAAGAGGCGCCGACCCATAGTGCCGATGTTATTGCCGTTGAACTGGTGTCGCGGGCGATTGTTGTCAAGAGCCAGGGCACCGTAACTGCCAAGACCGCCATTGATGTCACCAGTCAGGTGGGCGGCCAGGTTGTCGCTGTCAGTGAGCATTTTGCCGCCGGAGGTTTTTTTGCTGCTGACGAGGCGCTGTTGCAGCTCGATCCACGGGATTATGAGATTGCTCTCGCCAGGGCTGAGGCTGCGCTGGCGGATGCCCGCAATGTGCTCGCCCAGGAGGAGGGGCAGGCGCGTCAGGCACAACGGGAATGGCGCGAACTGGGCAATGAGCGGGCCAATAATTTGTTTTTGCGCAAACCCCAACTCGCCGCCGCCAAAGCCAGTGTTAGCGCCGCCGAGGCCGAAGTTCGCCAGGCGCAGCTCAATCTCGAGCGCACAGCGATTCGCCTGCCGTTTGCCGGCCGCACTACTGAGGTCACAGTTAATCTGGGGCAATACGTCGGCGCCAACGCAACCGTTGCCAATGTCTATGCAACGGATGTGATGGAAGTGCGATTGCCGCTGTCGGCGCGGGATATGCAACTGCTGAACCTCAACGCCAGTGCGCACGGGCAGGGGCTGCAACCTTTGGCGGTGAAGCTCTCTTTCGGTGTGGGCGAAAAAACACAGCAATGGCTGGGGCAGGTGGTGCGGGTGGAGTCTGTCGTCAACACCCAGAGTCGGCTTTTTTATGTGGTGGCGGAAATTCGTAATAGCGACTCAACTGCCAATGAAAAATCTGCCATTGCCACAACCGCCGGTCTGATTCCCGGCCTTTTTGTGGCGGCGGAAATCACCAGCAACCCCTATGATGGGGTTGCGGTGCTGCCGCGCAAGGCGCTCTATAAAAGCGACCAGGTGATGGTGCTCGATGAACAGAGGCGGTTGCAATTGCAGGCGGTGGATGTTCTTCAGGCGGATGAAAACAGCCTGGTGGTTCGCGGTTTACAGGCGGGGCAGTGGGTGCTTTCCCATCCACCGGGGTTTATTGACATGGGTGCCCGTTACAATCCCGTCCATGATGGCGGGGCAACAGCGCCATGAAAGCGGTTCTCGACTGGTTTATCAAAAACCCGGTTGCCGCCAACCTGCTGATGCTGGTTATTGTGGTCGGCGGCCTCGGTTCTCTGGGCAATATCAATAACGAATTTTTCCCCCATGTCGAACCCGGTATGATCCAGGTGACCGTGCCCTATCCCGGCGCTGGGCCTCTGGAGGTGGAGGAGCAGATCTGCATCAAAATTGAAGAGGCCATTGCCGATGTCAAAGGTATCAAGGAGGTGCGCTCTACCGCCTCCCAAAGCCTGGGGCAGGTGAGTATTGAAATGGTCGATGGCTGGGATCTGCAGCGCCTGATCAACGATGTCAAAACCCGGGTTGACGCCATCAGCACGTTCCCGGAAAACACCGAAAAAGCCATCGTCTCTGATCTTTCCCGTGGCCGCGAAGTGGTGCGCCTCGTCGCTTACGGCGGCAACGATGAAGAAGCGGTCAAGGAGCTGGCGCTGTCCCTCAAGGATGACCTCAATCGCCAGCCCGGCGTCAGTGAGGTGGAGGTCAGCGGCATTCGCGACTATCAGGTAACCGTGGAAATTGCCGAGACAACCCTGCGCGCCTATCAGCTCAGCTTTAGCGATGTCGCCACCGCCATTAGCAACAGTTCTCTCAACCTGCCCGCGGGACAAATGCGCAACTCATCCGGCGATGTCCAGATTCAGGTTTACGGCCAGGATTATCGCGCGCGGGATTTTGCCGATATTGCCATTATCAAAGCTGCAGATGGCGCCGTCGTCAAACTGGGCGACATCGCCACCATCGAAGACAGCTTTGAAGAGAAAAACTTTCTCGTTGAGTACGAGGGCAAGATCGCGGCCAATCTGTCGGTGATGGTGGGGGAAGATCCGGACACCATAGGCACCGCCACGGACATTCGCCAGTTTCTCCAGGAATACAACAAAACATTGCCGCCGGGGTATCGCGTCGATGTCTGGTCTGACCAGAGCTATTACCTCAAGGATCGGATGAATATTCTTGCCGACAACGCCCTTCAGGGGCTGATCCTGGTTTTTGTCTTGCTGCTTTTATTTTTGCGCCCGGTTCTCGCCGCCTGGGTGAGCGCCGGTATTGCCGTTGCCTACCTGGGTACTCTGATGTTGATGCCCATTACCGGTACCACCATCAATGTAATATCCACCTTTGCCTTTCTGCTGATCCTGGGCATTGTGGTTGATGATGCCATTGTGGTCAGTGAAAACATCTATTCCAATTACGAGAACAAGATGCCGGGTCCTGTGGCGGCTTCCCAGGGTGTAAGCACCATTGCCAAGCCGGTGATTCTCGCCGTGGTCACTACGCTGATGGTATTTGTACCCATGTTTTTTCTGCCGGGTAATTCTGCAGATATTTTTATGCCCATTCCCGTAGTCGCCATTATTGCCCTCAGTTTTTCACTGGCGGAATCCCTGTTTATATTGCCCAGCCACCTCAGTCATCTCAAACCGGAAAAAGAGGACACCTACTGGCTCAACCGTAAAATTACCGCCCTCAGGCGTTACTTTACCAATGGCCTCAATCGCTTTAGTTTCAATGTCTATCAACCGCTGTTGGCAAAAAGCCTCAGGCACCGCGGCGCTACCCTGTGTTTTTTCCTCGCCGTGCTGATGGTGTGCCTGTCGATTTTTGCCGCGGGTTGGCTGCCCTTTCGCTTTATGCCCAAAATCCAGACCGAAGTCATGATTGCCCAGGCGGAGCTCCAGGAGGGGGCGGGTTTTGGCCGGGTTCTCGAGATCAAGGCGCAGATCGAAAACGGCCTTGCGCGGCTGCGCCAGCGGGACGATGCGCAAACCTTTAACGGCGAGCCCATAGTTCTCGACAGTTTCACGCGAGTGGACAGCAACAGGGTCACTGTGGAGGTTCATCTCAGCGACAACAGCTCTCGGGATTTAACCACCGACGATATGCAGCGCCTGTGGCGGGACGAAATCGGCGAGGTCAGAGGCGTCGAGAGTTTTTTGGTGTCATCGTCCATTTTTGGCCTGGGCAAAGACATCTCCCTGCGTCTCAGCGGCAAGGATCTCGACGAGCTGAAGGAGGCCGCAGGGGATGTCAAGGCGATGTTGGCGGAATACGATGGCGTTATTGAAATCAGCGACAGCCTGGCCTCCGCCCGCCAGGAAATTCGCATCGATCTCAAGCCCCTGGGAGAAGCTCTGGGTCTGGATCTGGCGGATATTGCCAGCCAGGTTCGCCACGCTTTTTACGGCGCCGAAGCCCAGCGCATTCCACGGCTGCGGGAAGACGTCAAGGTGCTGGTGCGCTACCCTGGGGACGAGCGCACCAATTTTGAGAATCTCACCAATATGCGTATCAAACAGGCCGATGGCACCCTGGTGCCGTTCAATGAGGTGGCTGAAGCCAGCTTTGTGCCCGGCTATACCACCATTTCCCGCACCAACAGATCCCGCGTGGTAGATGTGTACGCCAATGTGATTCCCGGCCAGGCCAATGCCAACAGCATTGTGCAGGCGGTGATGGCCAAAGGGCAGCCACTGATCAAGGAAAAATACGGCTCTGTGACCCTGGAGCTGGAGGGCGATCATTTCGATCAGGTCGGTTTTGCCAAGGCGCTGATTACCGGGCTTATTGTCGCCTTGTTTGCCATCTATGCCCTGCTGGCGGTGGAATTTAAATCCTACCTGCAGCCGGTTTATATTCTCAGCGCCGTGCCTTTTGGTATTGCCGGGGCAATTATTGGCCATATTATTACCGGCGTGGAATTTTCCATGCCGTCGAGTTTTGGTGTGCTCGCCACGGCGGGGGTGGTGGTGAACAGTAATCTGGTGCTCATCCACCGTGTCAACAGCTTGCGGGAAGAGGGCGCCACCATGCTCGAGGCCGTCAAACAGGGGGCGCGTCAGCGCCTGCGGCCAATTCTACTCACCACCATTACCACGTTCTTTGGCTTGATTCCCATACTTCTGGAAGAATCGCCATCAGCGGCGCCCCTGAAACCCCTGGTGGTATCCCTGGCGTTTGGCGTTGTTTTTGCCACCGCCATTACCCTGCTGATGGTGCCTGCGCTCTATATGAGTTTCGAAACCCTCAAAGAGCGCCTTGGCTTTTCCGCCAGCGCCCAGGTTGATCTCGATGCCTTATTTGAACAACAAGAGGCAGAAAAACAACGGGTCAAAACACAACTGGAGGCCTGAACAATGCACACGGTTATACACTGCCAGATCGGCGACATCAGTATTGAGCTGGATGAGGACAACAATCTGGTCAATCTGGATTTTGTTGCCGACAAACCCACGGCGGCGATCTCCCATTCGCCGCCCAGCAACTCACCCGTAGTTCGCCAGCTGGAAGAGTATTTTCGCGGCAGGCGCCAGACCTTTGATGTTGGCTATATATTCAAGGGCACAGATTTCCAGCGCGCCGTCTGGCAGCAAATTGCCAAAATTCCCTTTGGCCACACCATCACCTACGGCGACATTGCCCGAGCCATCGGCAAGCCCAGTGCCAGCCGCGCCGTCGGCGCCGCCTGTGGTCAAAATCCCATTGGCATCATTGTGCCCTGTCATCGCGTGGTTGGCAGCACGGGAAAATTAACCGGTTATGCGGGCGGCGTATGGCGCAAGCAGTGGCTGTTGGATTTTGAAAAAAGCATGGTGCCTTTAGGATGATGGTTGAATAGCCACTTGATCTGTTATCGGTTTGCGGCCACCATCCCTGTGGTAGACCATTGATTAACATCATTCCCGCGAGTTTTCTATGTTAAAAGCCCTGTTTTTCGATATGGATGGCACCCTCTGCGATACGAAAAAAGCCAATGACACCGCCATGTCATTGTTTGCCGAGGAGCTTGAGGCTCGCTACGGCGATCATCTCAATGGCGCCCAATTGGCCGAGGCCTATGTCAAGGCCATCTACCGGGAATGGTCGGATGAGCAGCGCGAGCGCTATCAACCCATTATCGACCAGCAAAGTGAAGGTGCGTTTCGTATTCAGCTCATCCAGGATTTATTGACCGCAGCCGGTGTCGCGAATATCACCATGGCGGAAGCGACAGCCCTGCAGGAAAAGTTCGACGACGACAGGCTTGAAGCCTTTGATTTTTACCCCGGCATTCTCGAATTTCTCACCGAAGCGCGAAAACTGTTCACCCTGGTGGTGATCACCAATGGCCCCGAGTTTTCCCAGATTCCCAAGGTGGACGCGGTCAGCCTCGCCAACCATGTCGACCATATTATTATTGGCGGCCAGGAACCGGAGCAAAAACCGGCGCCTTCCATTTTTATGAAAGCCCTGCAACTGGCCGGTTGCGAAGCCCACGAGGCTATTCATGTCGGCGATAGCTTGGCTGCCGATATTGCCGGAGCCCACAACAGCAAAATCACCTCGGTATGGATTCAGCACCAGCAACCTCTGGATGCGGAGCTGGGCATTGAGCCCCATCACACCGTATTAAGCCCCAGCGAAATACCGGATATTATTCGCCGCATTCATTCAGAATCGGAAAGCCAGGGTTGATGGCGCCTTCTTTCCCGGTTTCCGCCCCGGCAAATTCTTGATGAACACCGGCACCGTTTCCGCCTCTACCCTGAAAACAAGTGGGGGCAGCCTCGCACCCCCCAGCCTTATTCTGTTTGACTGGCATGGCACCCTGGTGGACACCCTCGACGCCATGTTTGCCGCCATGGAAGAAATGTTGCCGCTTCTGGAAGAGCTGGATTTGGTTTCTCGCCTTGTCCCTGAAGAACTTTGTCGCAGCGAGGAAGACGCCAAGCTGGTGCGTTACATTCGTATCTTCCGCAGGCTCCATCCCCGCATACTCGCCGAGCGCCGGGTATCGCGCACGGAAATTTTCGATGCCATTTTCGGCGCCGATCGGGAGGCAAAACGCAAGGCGCACAGGGTCTACAATGTTTGCTATCGCAATCACTTTGGCGATGTAAAACCCTTTCAGGAGGGCATTGGCGAGTATCTCAACGCTCTCAAGACCCTGGGCATAAAAATAGGCATAGCCACCAACCGCAGCCGGGAATTTCTCGACCACGAACTGCAACTGATTGAAGAGGGTGAATGGGTGCGCTGTATTGATGCCACCATTTGCGCCGATGATGTTGCCGAGTACAAGCCAGACCCGGAAATGCTTTTTAATATTATCCATACCCTGGATGACAAACCCGGCGCCAATGTCTGGTATGTGGCCGACAGCTACCTCGACATGGTCGCCGCCAAAAATGCCGGAGTTACCGCTATTTTTTACAATGGCGTAGGTATGGACGAAACCAGTGTTGCCGAACTGTTTTCCGGAGATGACCGAGTCCACCCCGATGCCGTCATCACCAGTTTTGACCAGTTGTTTGATCTTTTGGCTGTACTGGACAGCGAGCAGGAAAACGTTTTTGCCGCCCTGGTGGCGCGCAGTCGCCCACCAGAATATCCCGCCCCCCAGCCGCCACCGCCCTGGATTGAACCTGACTGGCATCCCGCCGTGGTCAATCTCACCCCGCCAGCGGTGATTCTTTTCGACTGGCATGCCACCCTGGTGGACACCCTCGATGCCATGTACCGCGCCGTTGACGAAATGCTGCCGGAGCTGAAAAAACGCGGTATGCTCGATCGCATGGTGGCGCCATCGGAAAGCCGCACCCTCGAAGACGCCAAACTGGTGGAATACATTTACACCTATTGCAGTCTTCACCCCAGGGTTCGCGCAGACCGGAAAATTTCCCGGACCGATATTTTTGAAGTCATGTTTGGCAACGACCAGCAAGCCAAACAACAGGCGCACCGCATTTTCACCGACTACTACCGCAAACATTTTGGCGTCGTCAACCCGTTCGAACCCGAAGTGAAAAACCTGCTGTTGGCGCTGCGCTCGTTAAACCTTGGCCTGGGCGTCATCACCAACCGCGACCGGGAATTTTTCGAGTACGAACTCGCTGTTGTCGACGGCAGCGGCTGGTCAGGGTTATTTGATGTGGAAATCTGCGGTGACGACACCGAACTGCGCAAGCCCCATCCCGATCAATTGCTGTTGGCAGCGGCAAAATTAGGCCATTCACCCACAGCCGATATCTGGTATGTCGGCGACAGTACCACCGATGTCGTATCGGCAAAACGCGCGGGAATGACAGCGGTATTTTTCAATGGCGCCCAGTGGGATTTGCCCTGGCTGCGGAAAATTTTTCCCGGAGACCACAATCACCCCCACAAACCCGACGTGGTGGTGAACGATTTTTCTGAATTCTGGGCGCTGGTACTAAATTGCCGAAGTCGGCGGTCACTGACAGTAGCCACATAGCTGTGGGCATGAAGGCAAAGAGGTGGACATTTTGTAGGAGCGAGCCTTGCTCGCGATTTTTGTCAAATGGCAATAACGCAAGCGCGAGCAGGGCTGGCTCTTATGCTTCAGGAAAATCGTCCAAATTATTATCGTAATTCGGTAATTTTATTGGAAATAAAAGAGGCTCGAAATAAGGGGCGTCTCTATTTTTCTATCAATTTTCAGGGATGTTCTTGACTAAGACAGAGGCTTATTTTTGTTCAGAAAACCGATACCCCAACGCCTCTGTCAAATGGGGGGCGGCGATATTTTTGTCACCATTCAGATCTGCGATGGTACGAGCTACCTTTAGTACCCGATGATAGGCTCTTGCCGATAAATGCAGGCGCTCGATGGCGGTGGTAATAAGCTGCTGTTCGTTTGTGCCAAGAACGCAGAATTTTTTAACTTCACTGGCGGTCAATTGACCATTCACTTTACCTTGACGTGTCAGTTGAATTTCCCGCGCCCCAATCACTCTCTTTCTGACAGCGACACTGCTCTCGCCTTTTTGCTGGTGGGCAACCAAATCCTTACCGGGGATTGCATTAACCTGAACCTGCAGGTCAATTCGATCCAGCAGTGGCCCGGAAATTTTATCCTTGTAACGCCGCACTATATCTGGAGTGCAGCGGCATTTTTCTGACCCCAAATAACCGCAGGGGCAGGGGTTCATGGCGGCGACGAGGAGGAAGCGGGCGGGATAAACCGTGCGGGCGCGCACCCGTGACAGGTGAATTTCACCGGACTCCATGGGTTCGCGCAACACTTCCAGGACTTTGCGGGGGAACTCCGGCAGCTCGTCGAGAAACAAGACACCGGCGTGCGCCAGGGAAATTTCACCGGGGTTGGGGTGGCTGCCGCCGCCAACCAGGGCAGCGGCGGATGCGGTGTGGTGGGGGGCACGAAACGGCGGCTGGTGAAAATTGTCTCGCAAGCCCATGCCCGCCACAGAATAAATGCTTGAAACGTCCAGCGCCGTCTGGTTGTCGAGGGGCGGCATAATGGTGGGAATACGGGACGCCAGCAGGGTTTTGCCGGTGCCCGGCGAGCCGCTGAACAGCAGGTTATGATTGCCTGAGGCTGCAATTTCCAGGGCTCGCCGCGCCTGGTGCTGGCCGATAACATCCGCCAGATCCAAGGTGGTGGACGGATTGTCATTTGCCGTGATCGGTTCGGCGCGATTTAAAGGGGCGGCGCCGCGCAGATGGGAGCAGACCTCAAGAAGGTGCTGGCCACCGTAGATTTCGGTGTTGGCGGCGAGGGCGGCTTCGGCAACATTGCCTAGGGGAACCAGCAGTTTTCTTCCGGTTTTGCCGCAGGCAATGGCGGTGGGCAGAACACCATCTACCGGGCGCAGTTCGCCGGTAAGTGCGAGCTCGCCGATAAATTCGTAGTTGCGAATGGTGTCTGCGGGCAGCTGCCCGGAGGCCGCCAAAATACCCAGGGCGATGGGCAAGTCGAAGCGACTGCCTTCCTTGGGAATATCGGCAGGGGCGAGGTTGATGGTGATGCGGCGGGCGGGAAATTCAAAATGGGCGTTGATAAGAGCGCTGCGCACTCGATCCTTGCTTTCGCGAACGGCGGTTTCCGGCAGGCCGACGATGTTGAGGCTGGGCAGGCCGTTGGAAAGGTGAACCTCAACGGTGATTTCAGGGGCGTTGATGCCCTGTTTGCTGCGACAGCGAACGATGGCAAGTGACATGGTTCCCTCCGTGGAATCCCGATTGGTTGTGGTGGCGGTTATTCTTTGTTATTGATGCGGCTGTTGACCATGGCTTCCAGCTCGGCCACCTGTTTTTCCAGCTCTTCGAGTTTTTGCCGGGAGCGCAGCAGCACCGCTTTTTGGGCGTCAAATTCTTCCCGCGAGACAAAGTCCATCTTCTCGAAAGCGGACTGGGCGGCGGCGCGAATTTGCTGGCGGACATCGGCATTGAGACTTTCCAGATTCGGGCCGATAACCGTGGCGAACTGTTGGCTGAACTTATTGAGAAGGTCGTTGGGCGTCATAGCGGGCTGATGGTTGGTTTCAAGTGATG
The DNA here is from genome assembly GCA_023228865.1 of Porticoccaceae bacterium. The sequence goes on from JALOAH010000007.1 coordinate 72,822, forward strand.
GAATTGTAGCAAAGTTTCTTCGCTCCGGATTGTTCTGTGCAGGCATGGATATTGCTAGCTTTTACAGCACTGAAAAGCTGTTGCTGTGAAAAGCTAGGCCGTTGCTATCCCTCGAATCCTGATAGGGTGCGGCGGTTAATAAGATCGTTGCCGTATTGGAGTTGAAATGGGGAGTGCGTTTACACCGGGCTGGCAGGCAGGGCTGGAGCTGTCATTGCGTCAGCGCCACAACCTTACCCGCTTAACCCATGCCCGCCATTGGGGGCCGTTGAGGGTGCAGCGCCCTTTTTATCCTGGGCTGGGAACCTCCGAAGGCAGTGGTGAATGCCATCTGTACCTGCTTCACCCCCCCGGTGGCATGGTCAGCGGCGACTGTTTGCAGATGAACATCGATCTGGCGGAAAACGCCCACGGGTTGTTGACCACCCCCTCAGCGGGAAAAATTTACCGGGGCAATCACACGGACGCACGCCAGAAGCAAGAGGTCAGTTGCAGAGTTGGCGACGGCAGTCTTCTCGAATGGCTGCCCCAGGAAACCATTGTTTTTGATGGCGCCCGTGGCGAACTGTCACTGCGGGTTGAGCTGGACGAGACTTCCAGCTGTTGCCTGTGGGATATTGTTTGCCTGGGGCGTCCGGCGAGCGCTGAATACTTTACTCAGGGTTTTTTGCGTCAGCGCCTGGCGCTGTATCGCAATAATGAGCCTGTCTATGTGGAGAGCAACCATTTTGTTGGCGGCAGTGCGCTGCTTGCCGAACCCTGGGGGCTTGGCGGGCGTCCGGTGACGGGTTCATTTTTGGTGACAGCCTCAATAGACAGCGAAATACTGGCAGCGCTTCAGGGGCTGGCGCTCAGCTACAGTGTCGACAATGACATGGCGGCGGTGAGTTGTGTCGATGGCCTGGTGGTGATTCGCTATCTGGGTGGTTCTGTCGAACGCTGCAAAGAGCTTTTTATTGATTGCTGGCAGCAGTTGCGCCCGCTGGTGAGAAATCTGGCGGCGATAGAACCACGTATATGGCGCACTTAAATTGTAGATCGTAGCAGCCAGCCTCGCTGGCAATGTATTAGCCATTATTTCGCCAGCGGGGCTGGCTGCTACCACAAAAAAAGAGGAGATAGCGGTGGAACTCACACCCAGAGAAAAAGACAAGTTGCTGTTGTTCACGGCGGCGCTATTGGCGGAGCGCCGCAAGGCGCGCGGACTCAAACTGAATTACCCCGAGGCCATTGCCCTTATTTCCATGGAAATTATCGAGGGCGCTCGGGACGGCAAAACGGTGGCTGAGTTGATGAGTTATGGCCGCACCCTGCTGACCAGAGAGGATGTCATGGCGGGTATCGCCGAGATGATCCACGACGTACAGGTGGAAGCCACATTTCCCGACGGCACCAAGCTGGTGACTGTTCACGATCCCATTGTCTGACCCCAAGGTTTAAGGAGGCGCAAATGATTCCTGGTGAAATTCACACCCAAGCGGGTGATATCGACATTAACGTTGGCCGCGACACCGTTACCGTTGCGGTCAGCAATACCGGCGACCGCCCCATTCAGGTGGGTTCCCACTACCATTTTTTTGAAACCAATCCGGCACTGAGTTTTGACCGCGATGCCGCGCGAGGTTTTCGCCTCAATATAGCCGCAGGTACAGCAGTGCGCTTTGAGCCTGGCCAGACCCGGAATGTGGAGTTGGTGGCGCTGGCCGGAGCGCGCCGGGTATATGGTTTTCGCGGCGACGTAATGGGAAGTCTGTAGGACATCATTGAGGAGAAGCAGTCATGGCAACGATTGGCAGAAAAGCCTACAGCGAAATGTTTGGCCCCACGGTGGGCGACCGGGTTCGCCTTGGCGACACAGAGCTGTGGATTGAGGTGGAAAAAGACTTCACCATCTACGGCGAAGAGGTCAAGTTTGGCGGCGGCAAGGTGATTCGCGACGGCATGGGACAAAGCCAGTACAGCGCCGCCGATGTGGTGGATACAGTAATCACCAATATCTTGATCCTCGACCACTGGGGGATTGTCAAAGCGGATATCGGCCTCAAAAATGGCCGCATTTTCAACATTGGCAAAGCGGGCAACCCCGATATTCAACCGGGGGCGGATATTATTATCGGCCCCGGCACAGAGGCCATCGCCGGGGAGGGCATGATTGCCACGCCGGGTGGAATCGATGCCCATATTCACTTTATCTGCCCGCAACAGATTGAAGAGGCGCTGATGTCCGGCGTCACCACCATGCTCGGCGGCGGCACAGGCCCGGCAACGGGTACCAATGCGACCACGTGCACGCCGGGGCCCTGGCATATCAGCCGCATGTTGCAGGCGGCGGACGCTTTTGCCATGAATCTGGGGTTTCTCGGCAAGGGCAATGGCAGCTTGCCAGAAGCCCTCAACGAGCAGGTAGAAGCGGGCGCCATGGGGCTGAAACTCCACGAGGACTGGGGCACCACGCCGGCGTCTATCGATTGCTGTTTGACGGTGGCGGAAAATTACGATATTCAGGTGGCGATTCACACCGATACCCTCAATGAATCCGGCTTTGTCGAGGACACCCTGGCGGCATTCAAGGGGCGTACCATTCACACCTACCATACGGAGGGCGCCGGTGGCGGCCATGCCCCCGATATTATCAAGGCCTGCGGCGAGGCCAATGTGCTGCCGTCGTCCACCAATCCGACGCGACCCTACACCATCAATACGGTGGACGAGCACCTGGATATGCTCATGGTGTGCCACCATCTCGACCCGGATATTCCTGAAGACGTCGCCTTTGCCGACTCGCGGATTCGCCGGGAAACCATCGCCGCCGAGGATATTCTTCACGACCTGGGCGCCTTCAGTATGATTTCGTCAGACTCCCAGGCCATGGGCAGGGTTGGCGAGGTCATTATTCGCACCTGGCAGACCGCCCACAAAATGAAAGTGCAGCGCGGCCTGCTGCCCGAGGATTCGGCGCTTGGCGCCGACAATTTTCGCGCCCGCCGCTATGTCGCCAAGTACTGCATCAACCCGGCGGTGACCATGGGTATTGGCCATGAAGTGGGTTCCATTGAAGCGGGCAAGCTCGCCGATATTGTTCTGTGGAAGCCCGCTTTTTTCGCCACCAAGCCCGCGCTCATTATTAAAGGGGGAATGATTGCCGCTGCCCCCATGGGTGACCCCAACGCCTCTATTCCCACACCACAGCCGGTGCACTACCGACCCATGTTTGGCGCCTGTGGCGGCGCGGTTGCGCAAACGGCGGTGACCTTTGTTTCCCAAGCGGCTCTCGCTGCGGGCGTGGCTGAAAAACTGGATCTCAAAAAGCGTCTGGTTGCGGTCAAAAATACCCGCACCATTAGCAAAGCCGACATGGTGCATAACCACTGGCAGCCGGAGATGAGTGTCGACCCCCAGACCTACGAGGTGAGAGCCAACGGTGAATTATTGACCTGCGATCCGGCGGAATCCCTGCCGCTGGCGCAGCGCTATTTTCTTTTTTAACGCAAACGCAATGTTTGACAAAAATGAATCTTCGGTAGGAGCCGGCCCTGCTGGCGATGACGGATTTAGATTGCCGCAGCTGATTGCGACGATATCGGGGAAAATCAATTTGAAGAACTGCGAGTGTTTGACAGGAATGAATCTTTTACAGGAGTTACTACTTCACGGGA